>JAAFJS010000087.1 GCA_013298985.1 Cytophagales bacterium | reverse complement strand
GCAGTAGCCCACTTTCTACAAAATAGAGATGCCTGCAAACTTTGCCTTCTTGTAAAACTATCTCCTCTTTTTCAACCATCCGTTTTTCAAAACATACAGAAATCTGCTTCCATTCGTCTGTGGGAAGTAAAGTATAATTTTCTATGAATTTTCTTAAAGCGTCCAAATTTTGAAGTGTCTATTTTACGTATTTAAAAACTCCAATGTTTTGTCAATAACAGATTTTGTCCTCAAAATTCTAAAATGTCCTGTTCCTTCTATTTCAATAAATTCACAGGCTTTCCAGTTATTATGTACGTTTTTGGAACGACTAATTGGAATTACTGTGTCCTTTTTATCGTGAATAATTAAGGCTTTATTAACGTTTATAGTTTTTACAAACTTGCTCACGTTTAGCTGATTTACATCAAGTGAAGTTTCTTTTTCCAAACGGTTTATAAGAATATTTTTTACTTTGTTCGTTATTCCTACTTGTTCTGCCACATCTTCAATTCGCTCCGAAAATTTGTCAGGTGTTGTCAGTAAAACATACTTATTAATTTTTAAATCCAAGTTTTTGAATAAGGCAAAGGTAGTGGCAACTCCACCAAAAGAATGACTTACCAATTTTGATACACCAAATTTTCTAATTAGAACTCCAACTAATTCTGTAAACTCAAAAAGGCTTGTCTTTCCCGTGCTACTAAATCCGTGTGAGGGAGCATCAAAAGCATATATAGTATAATTTTGTTCAAGCAATTTTTGTATTAAATCTGCAAAATTCCCCGCTTGACCTTCCCAACCATGTATGAGCAGGACTGTATCTTGTCCGCCAAGCCAAGTATAAAGTTGAATATCAAAGTCTTGAAACTTCAAAATTTCTTTTTGAGATTTATCTAAAACTTCAAGTTCGTTTGGTCGTAATTTTTTGATTTGAGGATTGGTTAACTGATTATAAGCAAAGTTAGCAACCTGATTTGGCAGAATTGTTGAGAGTAGTTTTATAAATGTTTTCTTCATTTTTATAGTTCAGGAATTTTTATTGTATTCGTTTTGCTTGCGCTCATCAATCATCTGCATTTTGCGAAGTTTCCCAAAGATAAAAGTTTAACTATAAAATTCAAAAAAGGAATGTTTTTATGCACTACAAATTTTTGTAAATGAAAAAACCGCTAACACGGGCGTAAATCCTTTGTTAGCGGTTCGTTGTTTACTTCTTCTTCGATTTCTTTGAAACTTTGTTGTAGTCAAGGCAAAGGTTTATAAAGTATTCAAAGTCTTTGCTGGACTTAAAGCCTTCTGGATTGATGTAGCAGTAGCCTTTGTACACCTTACCTTTCATCAACATTGTTTCATAACCGTTTCGTTCTGCGAGTTCTTCTTGTAGCTTTGGGTCGAAGCGCAACATCAATTTTTCATCACTCACGCATACACACGTTTTGCCGTTTACCATAAAATTCAAAACGGCAAACATCTCTTTTTCTTCAATTTCTACGTCAGGCACTTCGGCAAGAAATTCTCTTACTCTGTTTACAAGATTTAGGTCGTAAGCCATGATTGAAAACTATTTTCGTGAGTGAAGTCCAATGGTGTTGCCTTCTGTGTCAATAAAAATGGAGATAAAGCCAAATTCACCAATATTCATTTTAGGCTGTACCACTTTTCCACCAGCCTTTTCAATTCTTTGTTCTTCTGAAATGTTGTCTTCGGTTTCAAAATAGATAATTGTATTGTTGCTACTTGGAACAAAATCTGCTTTCTCCACCAATGCACCTGATATGTCGTGGCTTTCAGGGCTAAAAGGGAAAAATGATTGCTTACCCCATTCAATGGGAGCATCAGTCAGTGTTACATTGAAAACTGTTTCGTAGAACTTTTTTGCTCGGTCTATGTTTGATACGTGAATATCGAACCAGCCCACTGGATTTACATTTGCCATTTTAATCATATTTTTACATTTTGTTGCAAAATTGCGTTGCAAAAATACGATGACAAAAAAAAGCAAAATTGTAAAAATGGGACAAGGCTAAACTTTGCCATCAAAAATCAAGGACATTTTTAAGTCTTCTCCATAAAACTCTTTGGGTGTCAGTCCTGTAAATTCTTTGAAATCCTTAATAAAATGGGCTTGGTCGAAATATTCGTTCTCATAAGCCAAATCGGTAAGGCTCGTAACTTCTTTTGTCAGTAATTTTTTTAGGGTTGCCTGTATCCTGATGGTTTTGGAAAGTTGTTTAGGGCTTAATCCTATCGCCGACGAAAGTTTACGTGTGAGTTGCCTGCGATTGATATGATTCTGTTGCGAAAATTCATTGACAGAAAACTGCCCATTCGCATTTAAAATAGTTTCGATGGTTGATTTGACTATCTTGTCAATCGTCTGTCTATCAGTCAAATACTTTAATAAAAAGGATTCGATAAGACTTATTCTTTCGGAAGTCGTGCTTGCATTTAAGATTTTCTCTCCTATTTCTTCTCCTTCTTTCCCGAACAGTTTATCTAATGGCACAGCCGTATTTTCCATTTCCTTGATTGGAATGGTCGAGAAAGGTAAAAAACCGTTTGGGTGAAACCGAACCAAAAAAGTTCCTGTAACGCCGAGTGGCTCTACGATGTACGGTCGGGTTAATTGCCCGATTAAGAAGCACTTAGGCAGGATAATACTTTCGTCATTATTGGGGTGGTGTCTGTAAGCATCTCCATAATGAAAAATCAATTTCATCGTTCCATCGGGGATAATGGTATTTTTTAGAGGTGTCTTTTCTTTGGCACTTTCCAATGTCCAATAACACATGACAAATGCTGCCAATTCGCTATTCGGTTCAAATATTTGTGGTTTCATTGGAATTTTATTTTTTTGTTACGCACTTCTACGCAAATATAGAAATTTGCTGTTTAAACTGTGTGGAGTTGATTTGCTAAACTTTATACATAATAGATATTCTTCATATATCATTGATTGTCAGCTTTCCATATTTTTTACTAACTCATTAATATACGTATTTTGAGTATTCTTTCCAAAGATAAAAGCCCAAAAAAGACTTTACCATTCCTGAATGACAATGCCGACTTGCTTATCTTTTAATGCAAATTCCTTCGCCCCCCACGGTCGCAGGGTAACTTCTTTGAGGTTTGGGTGAAGAAACTCGGAATGAGATTTAGAAATCTGGTCATAAACTTCTTGAATATTTTTGGTTACTAACCTGAACTCTGGATAATGCTCTTTTGCAAGTGCTGCATTTTGAAAAAGATTTATACGTAAACCATCTTTTTCTAATACACAAAATGGTTTAGCAGATTTTATTTCACTATACTCAATGGTAAAATTTAAGCAATCAACAAAGAATTTTAATCCATCGTTAATGTCAATGTAAAAAATGTTTGGCACTAATTTTTCGAAAGTCATCACTTATTTTGTTTACGTTTATGAGCATTATCTGCCTTCATAATTACCTATAAAATACACACCTTGCGTACTCTTTTCCAAAGATAAGAACTTAACTACAAATTTCAAAAAATGAAATATCATTTCACTTTTCATTGCTATATTGCTGTCTATCTCCCTCACAGACAGCAATATAGCTTTTTTACTTATTTCGTATCAATAAAAGGTCTTTCTTGTCAATTTGAGGATTGTAGCGGTCGCAAATATAAATATCTCGCAATCCATCTCCATTAAAGTCGCCAATAATGATTCCAAGTGCATCACGTCTATATTCCTTGCCTGTAATTTGCGTGGTTTCATCTATAAAAAAGCCTTTTCCATTGTTGAGGTAGAATTTAATCGTGCCTCCAAAAACATTGCCTAATATCAGGTCTGCAAAACCATCTTTGTTCACATCTTCGAAAACTGCGTCAATCGTGTGGTCTGAGTCTTGTGGCAGTTGCTTGTCCGTAACATCTGTAAAAACGCCTTTGCCATTGTTGAGGTAAAGCCTGTTTTGTGCGTTTTTGCCACCTCTGAATTTTACATTGGCAAGGAAAATATCCAAATCGCCATCTTTGTCTATGTCTGCAAAAGCGATTTTGCGGGTTTCCATGTCCACGCCCACAGGCAAGTTTGTGCTTGAAATATCTTTGAAATTCCCTTTGCCATCATTTTGGTAGAGTACATTTCCATCTTCATTTGCGGCGAATAGGTCAAGGTCGCCATCTTTGTCTATGTCCAAAAGAGCCAAATCTTGCGTAACACGCGTGAGTGCGGGCAGGCGTTTGGCAGTTTCGTCCGTAAAATTGCCTTTGCCCGCGTTGATAAAGATGGTATTTTGTCCATTGTTGCCAAAGAGAATATCAAGTTTTCCATCTTTGTTTATATCGCCTGCTATGACCGCATTTGCCTCAGAATCAGGGAATTTGAAAGAGGCTTCTTTGAAAAAACCTTTGCCATCATTGAGATAAAACTCATGCACTTTGTCGTCTTCACTGCAAAACAACAAATCTGGAAAGCCATCACCATTCAAATCTTCCGTAACCACGTCTTCGCTGTCGTGGGTTACTTGCGGCAGTCTTTTTTCAGATTCGTCCACAAAATTTCCTTTGCCGTCATTGATAAGCAATGTATTGGGCTTAAATTCATTTGCCAATACAATGTCCAAGTCCTTGTCCCCATCAACATCTACCGCCTTTACGTCCATGCTGGGATTTCTTGCACCCATTTCAGGGAGTTGGTTGCTTGCATCTTGATAGGTATATATTTGCTTGACATTCAATGATTTGGGCAAGGTTTTATTTATCCAATCTGCCACATAATCAAATATTTTGGGGTTAAAACGAGTAGCCGCGAATTGCTGGAAGGCTTGCGGATTGTCTTGCATTTTGACAAATTCTTCCATTGTACCTATTTCCTCAAAGCTATGCGAAGATTTGGGTGCAAACCAAAAAGTGCCATGATTGGGTCTTTTTCTGTTGATGTATTGGATTAAATCCTCATTATCACGTGAATTATTTGCCGCAATATCGCACTCTCCATAAATTGCCAAGCTGTAATTTTCAAAATTACCCCATGCTTTTGCCATATTGTATTCGTTTAATTCTCGGAAAGTTTTGATATGCCTGCCTGATGCACCTGTCTGATTTTGAGGGTTATAGCTCAATATATGTTGCATAGCCAGCATACCAAGTGGGTCTTTTGTGATTTCTGCAACAGATTTATTGCCATAGAAAAACTCCATCACGTAGGGCTTAAATTTCTCTACATTTTCACGCAGGTCGCCCAAGTCCATGCCCTTGTATTGGAGTTGAATCATATAGGCTTCAAACAAATATTCCTGCCAAGGTTTGTAAAGCGAACCATAAATAATGATGCCTTTGGGCTGGTATTTTTGCCCTAAAAGTGGCGCAGTGTTACCGCCCATCGAGTGTCCAAAAAGGAAAATATTGTCTTTTTCTACTTGGTTTAGGGTGAGTAAATTGTCATAACCTGCTTCGTACATTTTCATTTCTTCGTGAAAACCCATTTGGTTACAGTCAGGCGTGTTGAGATTGTCGCCCATGTCGCCTTTTTCCATTCTATAAACCGCAAAACCGCGCTCGACCATCGCATCTATGGCTTGTTTGGTTTTGTCCAATTCTTGCATATTATCCAAAGAATAGCAGGGAAGTCCTTGCAAAAAATAAATGGTGGCAAGCGGTTTTTTGCCTTTGGGAGCTTTGTAAATCGTTCTTACATAGCCTTCTTTGTACTTAAACTCGCTGTAAATTACGTCTGCGGTAGGACTAATTTCTTTGGGGCGTTCTACTACCTTGCCTGTCAATTTTTGCTCTTTTTGCGCCCGCAAAATCGTGATTTCAATAGCCTCATCTGCTCTTAGTTTTTTGGCGATAGGAAAAAGCTGGGGCGGTGCTTCTATCATTTCGTTATTGACTTTGGTAATAATGTCGTTTTTTTGAATACCCAAGTTAGCAGCAGTTGTATTCGGCAAAACATTCAATATCAATGCGCCTTTGCTGTTGCCAAAGAGGTATTGGAGGCTATCAGGCACTTTTTGATAAAAAAAAACGCCCAAACCGCCTTTTCGCTGGATATTTTGAGCAAAAGCAACTTGAGCAAAGACCAACAAAAACAGTATAAAAACCCCTCGCCAAAATGGAGAGGGGCTTTGTGAGAGGTTTATAAAAAGATTTTTTTTCATAGGAATAAGTAATATTTTGGCTGTAAAGATAAACTTGGTCGCCAAAAAGCATTTGTCAAATCCTGCTAATTTTCTTATTCCTCAGATACTTCCAAGAGCAGTGGGGGAGTTCAAATTTGAGTTTAACCTTTTGACTTACCTTTCTATCACATTAATTGGCGAGATAGTAAATCGTTTTTTAAAAGCCTTACTAAAACTGTATATATCTGCAAACCCCATTTCTGTAGCTACTTCTGTGATGTTGTAATTGCCTGTTTTGAGTAAATTATAGGCTTCTTGGAGGCGTTTTCGCAAAAAATATTGTTGAGGAGTAGTCCCAAAAGTAGTTTTGAATAACCTAAAAAAGTGATATTCAGAGAGTCCCACCACTTTGGCTACTTCCTTGATTTGGATAGGATTGTGTAAATTATTTTCTAAAAATTCTTTGCCTAATGTTATTTTTCGGTACAAGTCTTTGCGTGTGTGGTGCTTTACCGTATGAATATTGTAAAGTTGTGAAATCGTATTTTGGTGGTCTGCCACGATATTTTCGGCAAGTGTAAAGTAAAATTCATCGCTGATATGGTAGGCGTAGAAAGGATTTGTGCTGAAGATTTGCCCTATTTCGCTAAGTACCGCGCCCAAATGTGTATGCTTGGTTTGGTATTTATTTTCCAAAAATTCTTCTGTGTTGAAAAAAGTATCCAGTTGAATATCAGGCATGGGGGTATCTGGTCTGGCAAAATGGCTGAAAACCTCCGACAATAAATCAGGTGCTATATCGATACAAACACCTTTGACTAATTGCCTACTTTCTATTTCTACCCTGCCTTCGCAAAAAGTATTGGCAAGGAGGTACTCGCCTGTCCGCACGTGGTAATTTGTACCATTTACCTGGTATTTTTCGTAGCCCTCGATGACATACTTGATAGAAAATGCCCTAAAAGCCAATTTTTCTGAAAATTCATTGAGAATAGAAAAATTAGTCATGTTTTTGCCCTTGGGCAAGTGGTGCAGGGTAGTATTTTTATCTTGCTGGATAAGATTATACATATTGACTTGACTTTTATTGATTACCTATCTATAGCTGTCTGGATATTGATGAACCTCACACTTGGAAAACTGACTGAATTGCTACTAAATCCTGCTGATGCGCTGCTACTGCGTCCATCGTAGAGGGGCTTTTGTCCTCAATGCACTGCTCTATCACCAAATGTGGGCTAATTTTCATCTTTTTTAGCTCTCCAGCAAAGCGTCGGTAATCAATATCTCCTTCCCCAAAAGTTTCTGACCAGATGCCGCTTACCGACTGCCTGATGTGTAGCTCTACCACTCTACTTCCATACAGTTTAAGTACATCAAAAACAGCAACTTGTGAGTTTTGAGAGCCACGATACACCCAGTGTACGTCAAAGCAAAATGCCACATTTTTTGCACTGGTATTCAGCAAGATGTGGTGAAACTCGCGCGCCCCTGCCAGCAGTTCGGTGTCGTGTGTGTGATAGGCAAGCGTAAGCCCTCGTTTGCGAAGCTCAAAGCCTAACTTTTCCATATTTTGGGATTGTTCCAAGAGTTCAGTATCAGATTTGACCTCCTTCGTCCCCCAAGCAATCGGGCTTGGATTGGTAACGATAATTTTAGTACCTACTTTTTTTACTTCCTCCGCTATTGCCAAAATAGAGGCGATAGATTTTTCGCCTTCCTCTACTTTGTGCAACACACTATTTACATAGATAGAGGGCATCTGAATATTGTGTTTTTTCAAGATAGTAGCTAACTTAGTGGCTTCTAATGGATTATTAAAACTTGGCTCTATCGCAGGGATACCCGTCTTTGCAAAGTCGGCAATACAAGCGTCCCAATCTTCTCCCCAATTTTTGCCTTGTCGTTTATAAAACGTTGTCCAGTTATACGTATTACAAGAGATAGGAAAAACATTTGTCTTTGCTTTTTCTGAAAAAGAGGACAGCAAAAACGTACCCAAAGAGGCACTTGCCAATCCACTCAAAAAATTTCTTCTATTCGTTTCCATAATTTGATGAGTTTTGTGAAAAAAATAATGGTTATTTACAAAATTAATTGATAATAATAGTCTTTACAAAATTTATGGCACAAACTGGCTTTGAGAAAAAGCAATACCCATTTCTCTAAAAATTTACCCTTCTTGCTGATATTTTTGCACTAAAACTTACCTAATAAACCGACTTATTGTACTGTACTATCTCCACAAAACCTATCCTCATAGAATCAATCCTATCTTTTAGTTGGGGAAACAAAGAAGTTAAATGTGTAAAAAAATTACATGATTATTTGCTTATATTTGGCGTTTGAACTACTATTGCAAACTAAGGGCATCATAAATATTTGCTCCGCAAAGCAATAATAACGCTTTTATTCCTTAATCCAAAAACCTACGGAGTATTAATTTTAACTTTTACTGATTATTTATTTATCTTATTTCATTTAAACAATTAAAAAATGAAGCACTTTTTACTTATTGGAATACTTAGTTTATTCCTTTTTAGTTATTCATTTGCACAGGAACGTACTATTTCAGGGACAGTCTTGACAGCCGAAGACAACTCTCCTTTGATAGGCGTAAACGTAGTCGCAAAAGGGACAAGCTCAGGGGTAATCACTGATGCTAAGGGGGGCTACAAATTAAGCGTACCCGCCAACGCAAAAACACTTGTATTTTCATTTATTGGTTTTGTTAGCCAAGAAGTGGAAATAGGCAACAAAACTACGATTGATATTTCGTTAGTTTCAGACACACGCCAACTGACGGAAGTAGTAGTTACAGGCTATGGGCAACAAGAGAAAAAAGCCTTAGCAGGCTCGGCAACCACTGTCAAGGCAGAAACTATTCGTGCAGTACCATTAGGCTCTTTTGACCAAATGCTTCAGGGGCAGGCTCCTGGATTATTGATACAGGCAAACTCAGGGCAGCCAGGTGCCGCCGCCGCAGTTCGTATTCGCGGGATTGGCTCTATCAATGGCACCAATGAGCCGCTTTATGTGATAGATGGCGTACAAATTTCTGCACAAAATTTTGCCTCACTTAACCCAGCGGATTTTGAAACTTTGAACGTGTTAAAAGATGCTTCAGCTACTTCTATTTATGGTTCTCGTGGCTCTAATGGGGTGATTGTGATTACTACGCGCAGAGGCAAAGCAGGGGCGGCTAAAATTGAGTACAGTGGGCAATATGGTATGTCTTTTTTCCCGCCTAACCGCTTAGAATTGATGAATACCAATGAAAAAATAGACTACGAATTGCGCCAAGGAGGTACACCATTAGAAGATTTTACAGCGGCTGAAATCGCAAATTTGCGTACCATCGAAACCAACTGGCAAAATGAGCTATTTGAAGCAGGGCGCACTCATCAGCATCAAATTAATGCGTCTGGCGGCAATGAGAAAACAATTTTCTATGTTTCGGCTAACTTATTCCAACAAACAGGTACAGTGAAGTTTACAGGCTTAGACCGCTATTCTGCACGTGTAAATCTTGAGCATAATGCAGGGAATTTACGCTTTGGGCTTAATGCTACAGGTGCTTATTCTAACCTTAAAAACACTACCGAAGGAAACGCAGGTATCGCTTCTGCACTTAATGCAATTCGCTGGGGTAATCCTTATGAAACTCCTTTCACCCCTACAGGTGGTTACTCACAGTTTTTATCAGGTCAGCCAAATCCTGTGCAAGAGATGTTAGAAACTGCACGTGGTACTAATGAGTTAAAAAGTGTAGGAAATATTTTTGTAGAATATAATTTTCCTTTCCTAAAAGGTCTTTCAGCGCGTACTTCTTGGGGTATAGACTATGAAAATCGTGAGAATACTACTTTCTTTGGTCGCCGTTCGGTCGTAGGGCAGGGAGCTGGACAAAGACGCAATGGCTCTTTGAATCGCAATTTTCTCCGAAACACACGCTGGACAGGCACAACTTCGGTAAACTATACAAAGACTTTTGGCGACCATAACCTCAATGTAGGTTTGTTCCAAGAGGTAGTGCGTAATCGTTTTGCTTCTTTTGGCTTCACAGGCTTTGGTCTGACGGGTAACTTAGAAAACGAAGCAGGCATCACCCAAGGTAGCCCTACCAACAACTTCATACCAATCGTAAGAGGTAACGCTTCGCAAAATGTGTTAGCTTCTTACTTCCTCACCGCTAATTATGGTTTTAAAGACCGCTATTTTATTAGTGCCACCGTACGTCGCGATGGTTCTTCTCGTTTTGGTGCTGATAAGCGTTGGGGTAACTTCTGGTCATTGGGCAGTAGCTGGATTATATCTGATGAAAACTTCATGTCAGGGGTTAATAAAGAAAAACTTTCTTTGTTAAAACTAAAAGCAAGTTACGGCACAGTGGGTAGCCAAGCAGGTTTTACAGGTGCTAATGGCTTTTTTGGCATTGGTGATTTTGCCTCACGTGAGCTTCTCTCTACTACCTCAGTGTATGACGGTGTAGCAGGACTCACCCTAACGCAATTAGCAAACCCTGATTTAGGTTGGGAACAAAAAAATATGCTGAACTTAGGCATTGAGTTTGGACTTTTTAATGACCGCTTGACAGGTAGCGTTGAGTTTTACAATAATGAAACTACCAATATGTTCTTGCCCGTACAGCTTTCAAGAACCACAGGCTTTACAAACCAAAATCGAAATTCAGGCAAAATGCGTAATCGTGGTATAGAGTTTAGTTTCAATACCGTAAACGTAAAGGCTGGAGATTTCAAATGGTCAACTAATCTTAACTTTACCTTGAATCGCAACAAAATTACTGATTTGGCAGGCGAGGAAGAAATTATCAATGGTGTTATTGTCAATAGATTAGGTCATCCTGTGAACAGTTATTTCTTAGTACCATACGCAGGCGTAAATCCACAAAATGGTAATTCTATTTACTTAAATACCAATGGGGAAAATACAGAAGACTATAACCCTGATAACCGCGTTCTTTCAGGGGTAAGCGATGCTCCTTATTTTGGAGGTATTACCAATACTTTTTCTTTCAAAGGACTTGAACTTAGTTTCCTTTGGAATTATGTATTAGGCAACAAGGTGTATAGTAACGACCGCACGAATGTAGAAGACCCCACTTATTACATAGATAATGTTTCTCGTGCATTGTTGAGAGAGTGGCAAAGACCAGGCGACGTTACAGATATTCCTCGTCCAGACCAAGAGATGCAACGCGGTACGACACGTTTCTTAGAAAAAGGAGATTTCTGGCGTTTACGTAATGTGATGCTTTCTTACAACTTCCCATCTACTATGTTGAGCAAGGCAAAGATTGCTGGCTTGCGTCTATTTGTGCAGGGACAAAACGTATTTACTATCACTGATTTCTTAGGTTTTGACCCAGAGATTACAGGTGGTAACCTTACAGGCGCACAATATCCTGCGCTCCGTACCGTAACCTTTGGTTTAAATCTTAGTTTTTAATCCTTTAATTTTTTTTTGAAAGACGATGAAATTATTAAAATATATATTGGTATTGGGGGCAACAATCGTTGCTTCCTCTTGCGCGAATGTGGTTGATGAAGTAAACCCAACGCACATTTTAGATAGCTCTAACGCATTTAAAAGCATTGAGAACTACGAAGCTGCTTTGAATGGAGCTTATGCACAGTTACGCAGTGTTAATAGCTATGGGCGTAATCAGTCTTCCATTCCTGATATGATGAGTGATAATTTGAGTGAATCACCAGAAAACTTGCCACAAGGCACGCGCGGTATGGTGGACTGGGTGTATGCTGCTGATAACGGTGCAGTAGATAACGCTTGGGTAGGCTTGTACTCAGTTGTCGATGCTGCTAACCTGGTTATCAATGGAATAGATGCATTTACGACTCCTGCCAATCAAAAGACGGCAAACCGCATTAAGGGGCAAGCATTTGCATTACGTGCATGGACACATTTTGACTTGCTCAAATGGTATGCAAACAGCTATGACCGCAACTCTACAGACCCTGGCGTACCTGTGATGACCACCGTTTCAAGCACCAATCCCAATTTTCGCCCTGCTCGTGCTACTGTCAAAGAAGTATATGACCGTATTTTTGCTGACATGAATGAGGCTTTGCGTATGTTAGCTGATGTAGATAAGGCAATTAATACCACTACGCGACGCGTAAATATCGACGTAACTACGGTAAACGCCATGTTAGCACGTATCTCTTTTTATGCAAGGCAAGATGCAGATGCCATTCGCTATGCTACTACGGTTATTGGTGCTTTACCGTTAGCTTCGCGCGCGCAGTTTCCAGGCATTTGGCGAGATGAAAATGCGATAGAAGTAGCTTGGTCAGTTCGCTTTAACCCTGGTGAAGGTGGTCCCGCTTTAGAGGTGTACTCTCCCGCAGGCAATGACCGCGCTTCTTTTGATGCTTCGGCTGATTTGGTAGCACTATACGACAGGACGAATGATGTCCGTTTTAATATATATATGGCATCTGGATTTAGCACTCGTACTTCGCGTCCTGCTGCGCGTTTTATCCCCATCAAATATTTGGGTAAAGGCGCAAATAGAGATGGTATAGTTGATTTCAAAGTATTACGCACAGGAGAAATGTACTTGATTCGTGCAGAAGCTCGCTTACGTGGGGGTGATGGGGCAGGCGCATTACAAGATTTGAATACGCTACGTACAGCACGTATTCAAAACTTTACCGCAGGAACTGAATCAGGCGCAACCCTGACACAAGCTATCGCTGACGAACGCCGTCGTGAACTGTTTTTAGAAGGACATCGTTGGTTTGACTTAAAGCGCACCACGCGCACCATTAATCGTCAGAACTGCCGACCACCTGCTACGCAGTGTACCTTAGCCAATAGCAGTAATCGTTGGACTTGGCCTATCCCAACTACTGAATTAGATGCAAATCCTAATATGACACAAAATGCAGGTTATTAGGCATTTTGGAAAAATTTAATAAAAAATAAGCTGCCCCAAAAAGGTAGCTTATTTTTTTACTATTTCATAGGCTCTACTCTCTTGGTTTTTCTACTGACAAAAACTTTTGCTAACTTGCAAAGGTGATTTTTCATAGACATTAGCTGGTCTGTGAGGAAGCAGACAACGACGCAAAAAAACAACCCCTGCGTAAGGTGAGTTACTAAATAAAGATTATGAAAACTTTGCTAACTATCAGAGCTAAAACCCTTTACCGCATTGGCGTAGAAATTGGCTGGGTACGAAGTGCTTTTGTCATGGCGTTTTTGACTTATGTACTATTTCAGGTTTTTGCCCTCAAAAATAATTATATCATTTTGGCTATCAATATTTTAGCTGTTTTTTCAGTACATACTACGCGCAGCGACAAAGCCTTTTTAAAGTTAGCTTCTGTACCTTCCTCCTTACTATTTTTTGTAGAATATTTGATTTTGTCTATTCCTTTTTGTGTCTATTTTGCTGTGAATCAAGATTTTGTAGCATTAGCAGGTTTAGTATTGGCGTTGAGCTTGGTCAGTATCATTCGCTTTAATTTCAAAGTCCAACAGCTTCGTTCTCTGTCTTTTGGATTTGTGCCACCTTTCCTTTTTGAGTGGCGCGCAGGGCTGCGGCAAACTTGGTTATTTATTTTGCTCATGTATATTGGCACAGCCGTTTTTTATCAATCCGTTACCATGATTATCTTCTGTAATTTATTGATAATTATTAACTTCACTACATTTTATTTATATGGAGAAGACAAGCTATTGGTGCAAATTTATCAGCTTTCTCCTTTCAGATTTTTAGCTTTTAAGGCAAAATATCACGTTTTGTTTGCTACTTTTTTGCTATTCCCACTCACCTTACCACTTTTTGTTTTTCACCCTGAGCTTTGGTTTTTAGCCGCTTTGTTGCTGATAATCAATGTATTTGTGCAGATTTTTGTAGTTTTGCAAAAGTACGCTGTCTGGGACTCCAATAGCAATTTGCAACCCAACATGACCTTGTATTTATTTTATTTCATTAGCTTTGTCATTCCTTTTTTGTTGCCTGTGGGCGTTTTTTTATTCATCAGAGCATACAAAAAGGCAATAAAAAACCTAAATTTGCTTGAAAACGGTCTGAATTAGTCATTAATACTTATTCGTTAGTCATTAAAAATTAGCCATTAGTCATTAAAAAAACTCATGCTTACCAAAAGAATTATTCCTTGTTTGGACATCAAAGACGGCAGAACGGTCAAAGGCATCAATTTTGTGAACCTCATTGACGCGGGCGACCCCGTAGAGTTGGCGGCAATGTATGCAAGGCAGGGCGCGGACGAACTGGTATTTTTGGACATTACGGCGACAGTCGAGAAGCGTAAAACATTGATAGAATTGGTCAAAAATATTGCGCGCTATGTAAATATTCCCTTCACAGTGGGCGGTGGAATCAGTACAGTGGAAGATGTAGCACTTTTGCTCAAATCGGGCGCAGACAAAATTTCCATTAATTCCTCTGCGGTCAAAAACCCAAATTTGATTAATGAATTGGCAAAGGAGTTTGGGAGTCAGTGCGTGGTGGTGGCGATTGATACCAAAGAAATCGAAGGCAAGGACATCGTGCATACGCACGGAGGCAGAACGCCAACGCCCTTAGAAACAATGACTTGGGCAAAGGAAGCACAAGAACGCGGCGCGGGCGAGCTATTGCTAACTTCTATGAACCATGATGGTACAAAAAACGGTTTTGCAAAAAAACTGACAGGAAAACTGACGCATCATCTCCAAATTCCTGTCATTGCCTCTGGTGGAGCAGGGACAATGGCGCATTTTGCAGAAATATTTGAAAATGATGACGCTGACGCGGCTTTGGCGGCGAGTGTTTTTCACTATCGCGAAATCGAAATCCAAGCATTAAAACAGTTTTTGAAAGAAAAAGACATTTTGGTTCGTTTGTAATTATTTTTTTGATTTATTTTATTAGTTTAAATATGGTAATGCTTCAAATTGTATGAAAACCTCCCGTAGCGACGGTCGCCCCAACCCCCTCCAAAGGGGGATATAATACTCTTTCCCCCTCTCTGAGGGGGTAGGGGGAGGAGAAGTTTTAAGCATCATACATTTGAAAGCACCACCTTAAATATTGGTAATGATTATTGTAAAAACACAAATTAAACGGTATGAAAGATTCGACTCCCTTAGAAATAGATGAAGCCCTACAAAAAGCGCAAATCGCTTTTCAAACGTATAAGAATACAAGTGGCGCGCAAAAAGCGATACTTCTTCGCATGATAGCATCTGAGATAGAAAATTTAGGTAATGTACTGATTACGACTGCGATGGAAGAGTCTAATCTGCCCGAAGGTCGCTTAGTTGGTGAGCGTGGCAGAACCGTAGGGCAGTTGCGGCTCTTTGCAGACTTGCTCTCCGAAGGCTCGTGGGTGGAGGCAAGCATCGATACGGCTATCCCAGACCGCACGCCTGCGCCTAAGCCTGACATTAGAAAAATGCTATTTCCCTTGGGTAATATCGTGGTCTTTGGCGCAAGTAACTTTCCGTTGGCGTTTTCTACCGCAGGTGGAGATACCGCTTCTGCGCTTGCTTCGGGCTGTACCGTCATTGTAAAGGCGCACCCCGCCCACCCAGAAACATCAACATTGGTAGCTGGGGCTATTTGGAAAGCATTAGAAAAGTGCAATTTACCCAAAGAAATTTTTGCTCATCTCTACGGCAGAAGCGCGGACGTAGGCAAGAACTTAGTGTTGCACCCACTGACCAATGCTGTTGCTTTTACAGGTTCATTTTTGGGTGGGAAAGCACTATTTGACTTGGCAAATCAACGAAAAAAGCCCATTCCTGTTTTTGCAGAGATGGGAAGTATCAATCCCGTTTTGCTCCTGCCCGAAGCCCTCAAAAATAGAGCAGAAAGCATTGCTACCCAGTTTGCTGGCTCTATTACGCTTGGCGCGGGTCAGTTTTGCACCAAGCCAGGTATTCTTATTGGTATAGAAAGCCCTGATTTAGACGTTTTTACAAATTATCTGGCACAAAATATAAGTGCAATAAAGCCTGCCACCATGCTTTATGATGGCATTGCTCATAATTACGATTACCAGCGATTAATTACGCTGGCGCAAACAGGTGTAAGATTAGAGGCAGAATCAGCAACTATCGCCGAAAAAGACCAAGCCATGCCGACCATTGCTTCGGTTGCTGCCCAAGATTTTTTGAAAAATTCGACCTTACATGAAGAAGTTTTTGGTGCTTTTGCCCTCATTATCAGATGTAAGAATAAGCAAGAAATGCAAGAAATCGTGCAGGATTTGGAAGGACAACTGACAGCAACTATTATTGCTGAACCAGACGAGCTGCTCGCCAACAGGGATTTGGTAGAAGATTTGAAAGCAATCGTGGGCAGAATTGTCTTCAATAGCGTCCCCACAGGCGTAGAGGTCTGCTATTCTATGCACCATGGAGGCATTTTTCCTGCGACTACGGATTCGCGCTTTACCTCAGTGGGCGCAAGTGCCATCAAGCGTTTTGCGCGCCCTATTTGTCTGCAAGGATTTCCTGAACAGATGCTTCCGCCCGAACTCCAGTCAACTAATCCATTGAATATTTGGCGATTAGTCAATGGAAAATGGAATAACGATAAGGTATAAACACACATTCATGCCAAAATGAGTAAGTGTCATTTGTCTGTGATTTTAATTTTCAGTTTGTAAAACTCTCGATTCTGATGAAATTAAACGTATACCTCTTTTTGCTTTTCCTTTATTTTTCAAGCATTTATAGGGCAGAGGCACAAATAGACAGTTTGAAAAAGCAACTGCAAATAATAGAAAAAACTCCAAATTCATTGCATAGAGATACTTCACTATCACTTATTTTGGACAAACTTTCGGCATATTATACTCGGATTGAGGCTGATACAGCAATTATTTATTCAGAAAAAGCATTAAAGATAGCCCAAAATGCAGATTGGGAAATAGGGATTTATCAGTCTTATATAAATTTGGGGAATATTTACTTGCAGCGCAATGACTATTCACTTGCACTGGAGTATTATCTCAAATCATTGGCGGTTGCGGAGCAGATGAGTTATGGATTGGGTGTCGCTATATCATTGAATAACAGTGGGATAGTTTACCAAGAACAAAAAATGTATCCAGAAGCAATTTCGTATTATCAGCAAGCATTTAGGAAGTTTGAACAATTAGGAAGAAAAGGTGGAATGGCAGTAGCATTGACGGGCATGGCAGAAGTGTACAAATTTCAAAAAGATTTCAAAAAAGCATTAGAGTATAATCTGAAAGTGTTGAATATCAGGGAGAAAGCAAATAGCAAGGTAGGAATAGCGATAGCTTCTCACAATATCGGAGAGATTTATGGGGAGTTGGGAGAGTTTAAAAAAAGTTTGGATTATTTATTCAAAGGCTTAAAAATAGATGAAGAGCTACATCTAAAATATGAAGTAATTACAGACAACAATGTGATTGCAAAGGTCTTATACAAATCCAAACAATACTCTCAATCTATTTTGTATGCCCAAAAAGCCCTTGAGCCTGCCCAAAAAGCACACCTCAAAGATGAAATAAAAAATGCAGCTGAAACGCTGTACCTCAATCATAAAATGCTGAATGACAATACAAATGCCCTCAAATTTCACGAACTATTTGATAGCTATGAAGACAGTCTTTTTAACCAAGAAAATATACTTAAAATTAGTAATTTAGAGAAAAATTTTGCACTTTCTAAAAAACAGCATGAGTTAGAAGTCTTCCAAAAAGAAAATGAAAAGCAAAAATTACAACAAAACCTGATTGTTGCCATTTTAGCAATTGTGCTATTAGTTGCCATTATTTTAGTAGTTTATCTGCGTAATAAGAATCAAATCAGGCAGTTAAAGCATGATGAGAAATTAGCAGAAATAGCCTTCCTCAATTCTCACCAAACACGCGCACCTTTGGCAACACTTTTGGGCTTACTTTCTGTGATTGACAAAGAAAAAATACAAGATGAGGAAAATCTCAAAATTATAGAAATGATAAAGCAAGCAGCAAAAAAATTAGATGAGGTTATCCATCAGATTGGGCGCAAGACAAATCCCGAATAAACCTACAAACTTCAAAAATCTTGTTAATCTTGTGAAAAAAATTAAAAATTCAACAAGAAATTATTATTTTTACTGCAAAAATTAAAACGTTGTTTATGAAATTGGATTTGAATGAAATAAAGGCAATATTCATAGAGGATTCGCGCAAGGCTCTTTGGTACAACCTTAGCGCAATGGCGGGGATTGGTTTTTTGCTGGTCATACTTTTCTTTTATGTATATTTGCCCGTTACGACTCATCATGGAGAAACGATTACTGTTCCTGACTTGGAAGGCATGAAAATCAAGGAATTAGATACTTTTTTAGAAGATAGAGATTTGCGTTTTTATGTTTCTGATTCGAGTTATGACCACCGTTTTCCGCCTCTGACAGTGCTGAAACAAGACCCCGCCAAAGGCGCAAAAGTCAAGGTGAATCGCCGTATTCACATCACCTTGAACTCTATGCTGCCGCCTATGGAACGCCTGCCCAACATTGTAGATAACTCGATGAAACAGGCTTCTCAAATTTTGGAAAGTTATGGTTTTAAAATAGGAAAGATTACTTTTGTGCCTGACGTAGCGGCAAATGCAATTATCAAGGTGTTTGTCAATGCCAAGGAAGTGCCTGAAAGTCAGCTACAAAATGGATTTATGCTCGCCAAAGGCTCAAAAATAGATTTGCACGTGGGCGACGGTATGGGCAGAAATGATATAGTAATGCCTGAACTTGCGGGAATGTCTGAGGAAGAAGCTGAAGTTTACTTGCGCGGGATTGGGCTGGGTATTGGCGCGATTATTTATGAAAAAGATGATACCAAAGAATTAGGCACTGTATTCAGGCAAAAACCTACCGTAAATGCCAAAATCAAAGTAGGAACGATTGTCGATATTTGGGTATGGGGAACTGTAAACAGTTATCAGTAAACAGTTAGCAGTTATCAATAAACAAAGGTGTTTTCCCCCTTTGGAGGCGCAGTGCAACTGGGGGTTGGGGGAGGCGCAAGAAGTTCCACAAAATTATCAAACCCTAATCAGTTTTAGGTTATTAAAACAAAAATGACATACTAATATACTGACTATAAATATTTTGTACAGTTTACCGTTGTGGTTCATTTATAATTCATAACTCCTTAAAATTCAATAGTTTATATGAAACACGCCTACCTCACTAAGCACTTTCTAAACAATGAGATATTACAGATTTCAAATAGCTATTTTACAAGCCCTATTTAGTCTTATTTTTTTAGCGCAAATCTCTGCTGCTCAGGGTATTACTTTGCGTCCTATTGGCTCAAATCCTCGCGTAGATGGCGCACTGTGGCGTACAGAGGAAGACAAAGAAGATACGACTAAAATTGCATTGCCTTTTTTTGATGATTTTACAGGCGCATTTTATCGCAAAACGGGCGCACCAGATTCTGCGATTTGGCTCAAAAATCAAGGTGCGTATGTCAATAACGGCTATGGTATCAACCCGCCTTCTTTTGGAACTATCACGCTGGACGGGATTAATAACTTGGGCAAGCCCTATAATTTTATGGATAAATTTGCGGTGGGCGAGGCAGACAGGCTTACGTCCAAAAGAATAGATTTGTCCAAAGCAAGCGGCAACGACAAAATGGTTTTTAGCTTTTACTGGCAGTTGCAGGGCAATGGCTCCAAACCTGATGCAGAGGACTATATCGCTTTGCAGTTCAAAGACCAAAGTGGCGCATGGGTTACGCAGTGGCAGCGCAACGGCGGCACTGGTAGCAAGGATATTTTTCAATATGCGGCTTTGTCGCTGAGTAATGCTGCGTTTTTTCACAAAGATTTTCAGTTTCGTTTTCTCTCTTATTGCAAGCTATCAGGGGCTTACGATACTTGGAACTTGGATTATATTTTGCTGAGTCGCGACAGAAAATTAGACGAACAAAGCATTTTGGATATTGCAACCAGCAAAATAGATACGTATTATTTGAAAAGATATCGCGCCATGCCCTTAGACCAGTTTTATGCTAATCAAAAGAACGAAGTGGTGGATAGTATTTATATGTCTGTCAAGAACTTGGACAAGGAATTTAATATCTTTTTTTGTGATGTTATCCTTTCTGATTTGGTCAAAAAAGAACGATTGGGCGTGATGCGCGATACTTCTTACCTGATATTGGGACAGCGAGAACGCAAACTCCCTGTACCTACCAACCGCGTGGCTATCCCCAAAGACCGCGAACGCATGATTTTAGAGTACAAATTTAGGCTCAATACAGGCGAAAAAGACGATTATATCAAAGGCGTAAATTTCCGCACCAATGATACGATTGTGGGGACGCACGTACTGGACAATTATTACGCCTATGATGATGGTACGGCGGAATTTGCGGCAACTATCAATCAAAAATTTGGCAAATTGGCATACCGATTTGTGCTTAATCGCCCCGCCATACTTACGCATATTGATTTGATGTTCGTGCCTGTGGAGATAGACCTCAAAGGCGAAACCTATAATCTGCGCGTGTGGAAACAACTGGATTTCAAGACCAGGGGCGCGAAAGATTCTGTTTTATTGGTTCAAAATACGATTCTGAACTATGCAGACAGCACCAACAAATTTGCCCGCATCGAACTCAGCAGGCGTTTGGCACTTTCGGATACGTTTTACATTGGTTTTGAGCAACTTTCAGACAAAAATCTCTCGATTGGTTTTGATAAAAATACGGATTCGGGCGCAGAAATTTTCTCCAATACGACCAACGAATGGGTGCAGAATAAAACTATTAAAGGAAGCATGATGTTTCGCCCTGTTTTCCTTAATCAGCAGATAGTCAGCACCAACGAGCAAACTTTTGAAAGCCTCCTTGCCCATGTCTATCCCAATCCTACAAACGGAGAAATATTGATAGAAGGCAAGGTCAGTACAGCCCAACTTGTTGATTTGCAGGGGCGTATCCTGCTGGAAAAAACTTTTCAGCCTTTTGATGAATACAAAGGTTTGGATTTGACACCGTTTGCCAATGGTATTTATTTACTGCACTTAGGGCATGAGCGCGCCCGCGCCATAAAAAAGGTAGTGTTGATGAGGTAAAATTATGCGTGCTAAGTAGTTATGAATTATAAGTTATGAATTGTATATCCTGATTCTTGCAACTGGATATACAATTCCATAAGAAACTTAGCTTCTAATTTAAAGGGAATGTTCTTAGTTATTTCCATGTTTAAAATATAAAATTTAGAAAATATAGTAATTCCACTTTCATTATTTCACCGCCTCCCAAAGTATCTCTACCAAGTGCTGCGCCTTTCTGCCTGTGCCATCTTTGATTTGGTGGCGGCAGCTTGTCCCGTTTGCAGCAATGATG
>JAAFJS010000086.1 GCA_013298985.1 Cytophagales bacterium | reverse complement strand
CTACTTTTGGAGTAGAAAGGGTGTCTATATTTTGACAGCAACTATTCCTTTCTCACTCCAAGATTGAAGTAATAATGAGGACGACCACGAGAAGAATAGTTACATTGAATTTCATTAGCTAAAATTTGATTTTTACAAAACTGTAAATTTATTTTTTAAAAAGCAAGGGAATTATCAAAAAAATAAAAATAAGCACTACTTTTAAAGCGTAAAACTAATTTTCTTTTCCATTAGCACTTTACTGCCAAAGTCATAACTAATTTTGGTGTTTTTAGAAAGTTTCTTCATTAGTTCTGGTAAGCCCTCTTTACGTAGGTCTGGAGTTAGAACTTTAGAAACTACAACTCTTGCACAAATTTCATATTCAGTATTTACAATTACCTGTTGCAATAATTTTATAGAATTTAATATTTGCTTGTGTGCTTTTGCAATGTCTGCTCCTTTCAATTCTACAAAAATGGCTATTTTCTTATCTTCTTGACAACATAATACTAAAAAGTCGCACTTGTTTTGGGTTTTATCTGTAATCACACAGCCATCAATGCTTACCTTACAAAGTTGGACATTTTGCACATTTTCAATTCTATATTCTCTGGATTCGCCTTTGTCTTTGCATACCCAATTACTTTGCTTATTGCAAAGAGTACAGTCTGGGAAGTTTTCCAAAAAATGGTTGCAAGCACTCATGCGTTGTCAATAGTTATGAGTTGGTCTAAGATTTCATTTAATATTTGAGAAACCTCATCTATTCGAGATGCTTCAATCAACTTAGTTTCAGATTCCTCATCTATTAAATTTTCAAATTCTCCATCTTTGAGCATGAAAGCAGAAACCTGCTCAGAGGTTAGCCAAAAATGTTTAGGTACTACTTTTTCTACTTCATTGGGCTTTGTTTTTGCGATATTTCCTGCATAAAGACAATTATTCAAAGCAGTCAAAATATAGGGGCTATGTGTGGGTAGTATAATTTTATTTTGTGCATTGCCATTGATAAGCCAAGCACAAATCTCTACAAATTCTTTTTGGCGAATAGGGAATAAATGAATTTCTGGCTCGTCTATGATTCGCAAGACAGATTTATTTTGCAAGACAGACCAAAAAAAGTCTTGCAAAATTCTAATGACCTCTTTTTGTCCAGAAGATGCTTCAGTCAAATAAATAAAATCTTTGAAATTAGTGGCATTAAAAACAATTTTTTCACCTTCTTCGTCAGTAATATACTTTCCTCTAAGGATTTGTTCTATATGATTGATAATTTTTTGGAAGATTTCTAATTCTTTTTTATCAAATTTTGACTCTATGTTTTCAGCAGTGAGCAGCTGTTTAAAACCGCCTCTCCGCTTAAATTTTGGAATCAATGTTTTATCTAAATAATTAATTAGGCGTAGTAATAATAGGTCATTAGTAGAAATATATTCATCTTTTCCACTAAGTAGTGCATTTTCCAACTGAGAATAGATGGGTAAAAGGCGATTTTCTAAGGTTACTGTGATATTTCGATTGGGTAAAAAATATAAAGTTTCCTCATTGCCAAATAGTTGATTTAATTCATCATAAAAAATGCTAATCGCAATCTGCCTCTCTTTCTTTAAAGATATATCATCAGCTTCATTATTTGTTTGACTTAATTGGTGTTTGAGATTGAAACAAATACGAATTAAATGGTCTATTAAATCACTACTGATATGAAAGCCATAGCCACCATCTTGGAAAACTTCTATTTTATAATTATTTTCATAGTAATAAGTAATATAGAAAGACGATTGGGGAACGCCCAAAAGTAGTGTGATGTAGGCTCTAAGTTTGTTTTTTAGCTTACTATAGAAATTATTTTTTGCAATATCTTCCTTCCAAACTAAATCAAAAATTTCATCTTTCAGCGTTTTAAAAAAATAAATTAAGGTTGCTACTGTACTTTTTCCTGACGCATTATCGCCTATTATTAAAAGCAAGTTTTTTACAGGAATTTCTACTTGTTTCCTATTTTGAATTGCCTTAAAGTTTCTAATTAAGATTTTTTCCATTAGATTCTGTTATAAATTTCATTGTTTTACAAACTTACGCTATTAATTTTGAAAGTAAAATTTATTCCGCCTTTAACCCTTCCAAGACCAAGTGCGCCTTGTCTTTGCCAATCAGAGCCTCTATTTCGGCGGGGGCTATTTCCATGATTTTTTTCACAGATTTGTACTTTTTCAAGAGTTTTTCGGTAGTTGCTTTGCCTATGCCGTCGATTTCTTCCAAGCGGCTCACCAAGCTATTCTTGCTTCGGAGGTCGCGGTGGAAGGTAATCGCAAACCTGTGTGCCTCATCTCTGATGCGTTGGATTAGTTTCAAAGACTCTGATTTTTTGCTAATCATAATGGGCAATTCGTCTTCGGGGTAATAAAGTTCCTCTAAACGTTTGGCAATGCCAATGATGGGAATTTTGCCGTATAAATGGAGTGCTTTGAGGGCATCACAGGCGGCACTGAGCTGACCTTTACCGCCGTCGATGATGATAAGTTGCGGTAAATCAGCACTTTCATTGATAAGTCGCGTGTAGCGGCGCGTAACTATTTCATACATCGAGGCAAAGTCGTTGGGACCAATTACCGTTTTGATTTTGTAATGGCGGTAGTCTTTTTTAGCGGCTTTTCCATCTTTGAAGCAGACCATAGAGGCTACAGGATTCGTGCCTTGAATATTGGAATTGTCAAAACACTCGATGTGGTCAGGGCGGCGAATCAAGTTCAAATCTTTCTGTAATTGCTCTATAATGCGACGATTAGCAGAATTATCTTTTAGCTCTACGTCTTTGTTCATGCGTTCTCGCTTTCTGAAAAGTGCATTTTTGTAAGAAAGCTCAACCAGATGCTTTAAATCACCAATTTTGGGAACTTGCAAATCCAGCCCATCAATCTCCACTTGCAGGTCTATGTTGGTGATAATCTTATTATTATGACTACTATATTTTTGGCGAAAATCTAAAATGACAAAAGCTAAAATTTCGTTGTCTGTTTCTTCTAATTTCTTTTTGACCGTAATGGTTTGTGTTTGGATAATGCACCCGTTTTGAATATGCAAATAATTGATGTAAGCTGCTTTTTCATCGGAGGTGATGGCAAATACATCTACATCTGAAATATTGGGGTTTGCCACCAAAGATTTGGACTGAAACCTCTCCAATGCTTCCAGTTTGTCTTTGAATGTTTGCGCTTCCTCGAACTTCCACGCCTCTGCCGCCGCTTGCATTTGTTGCTTGAAATAGTGATTTGCTACACCTATTTTTCCTTTTAATACATTGATAACCTGATTGATGTCTTCTTGATAGTCCGCTTCTGTTTGTAGTCCTTCGCAGCCACCTTTGCAGTTTTTGATGTGGTATTCGAGGCAGACCTTAAACTTTTTCTTGCGGATATTTTCCTTGGTCAGTGCCAAACTACACGCGCGAATCGTATAAAGTTTTTTGACCAAATCGAGCAAAATATTCATGGATTTGACGCTGGCATAAGGTCCAAAATAGGTGCTTTCGGCTACATCATGCCTGCGCGTGGGGAACACACGCGGGAAAGGTTCGTTCGTGATGCAGATGTAGGGATAGGTTTTGTCATCTTTCAACAAAATATTGTACTTGGGTTGATTCGCCTTTATCAAGTTATTTTCCAGCAAAAAAGCGTCAAATTCCGAATTAACTACAGTATATTCCATACGGCGAATTTCGCTGACCAATCGCTGCGTTTTGCGGTTCAAATCTGCCTTGTTTGCAAAATAACTATTGACCCTATTTTTGAGGTTTTTAGCTTTTCCTACATAAATAATCACGTCTTGGGAGTCAAAAAACTTATACACTCCCGCTTCGGTGGGTAATATTTTGAGCAGTTCGCTGAGGCTTGGCTGTGTGGTATTTTCTTCCATTTTTATACTTTTCTCAAAATTAGAAAAGCAATGGCTGAAAAGTAAAAAAAGGGTTAATGATTTTTCAAAAACATACATTAACCCCTAATTATTTACAATAGACATTACTTCTTTACTTGTTTTTTCAAACTTCTAAGGCGAATTGAAACCGCTTCTTTGTGTGCGGTAAGCATTTCTGCCTCCGCCATAGTTTCTATAGTTTTACCAATATTTTTAATCCCTTCTTCTGTAATCTCTTGGAAAGTAACTTTTTTCATAAAACTATCCAAAGAAACGCCCGAATATGCTTTGGCAAAACCATTGGTAGGCAAGGTATGATTTGTACCCGAAGCATAATCACCTGCGGCTTCGGGCGTGTAATGACCCAAAAATACAGAACCTGCATTGATAACTTTTTCTGCTAATTCGTAGAGATTTTGTGTGGCTATAATCAGGTGTTCTGGGGCGTATTCATTGAGCAAATCCATCGCTTCCTCGTGATTATTCACCAGAAAACAACGGCTGTTAGTGATAGAAACTCGTGCGATTTCTTTCCTTGGCAATTTTTCTAATTGTGCAAATAGCTCAATAGCAACACGTTGAATCAAATCTTCGCTTGTGGTTACTAAAATGGTTTGGCTATCTACTCCATGCTCCGCCTGAGAAAGCAAATCTGCCGCGACAAAGGCGGGATTGGCTGTTTCATCTGCCAAAATAGCTACTTCTGAGGGACCCGCAGGCATATCTATCGCGATGCCTTGCTTATTGACCAACTGCTTGGCGGCAGTAACAAACTGATTTCCAGGTCCAAAAATTTTGTAAACCCTTGGTGTAAAGGAAGTTCCGTAAGCCAAAGCACCAATACCCTGCGCGCCGCCCGCCTTGATAATCTTGGTTGCACCAATCAGGCTTGCGGCATAGAGAATGGCGGGGTGGACTTTGCCCTCACGATTGGGCGGTGTAGAGATAATAATTTGCTCGCAACCTGCTATTTTAGCGGGAATACCGAGCATCAAAACCGTAGAAAAAAGCGGTGCTGTGCCTCCTGGAATATAAAAACCTATTTTTTGGATAGGCACACTTTTCCGCCAACAAGTAACGCCTTGGGTAGTAATGATAGGTTTGAAGACCTCGCGTTGTGCCAAGTGAAACTTCTCTATATTTTTGTATGCTTTACTAATAGCTTGCTTTAAACCCCTGCTTATCAAGGTCTTAGCTTCTTCTATTTCCTGCTCACTCACCAGCAAATCAGTAAGTATAGCTTTGTCGAACTCCAATGCATAAGAAAGCAAAGCTCTATCTCCTTTTTTCTTGACTTTTTTGAGGATAGGTTTTACTTTTTTCTCGATGTCTTTCAGTCGAGCGGTGGGTCTTGTGAGAAAGTTTGCCCACATTTCCTTTTCGGGATATTTGATTATTTGCATATTATAGTATCATTTTTTCTATTGGTACTACCAAAATTCCTTCTGCACCTGCCTCGCGCAATGCCTCAATCACGTCCCAAAAATCATTTTCATTGATAACAGAGTGCATGGAAACCCATTCAGGGTCAGCCAATTCCATGATAGACGGACTTCTCATACCTGGAATAAGTTTTTTAATTTCTTCCAGTTTACTTTTGGGGGCGTTAAGCAAAATATATTTATTTTTTCGTGCGTTCTGCACAGATTTTATCCTAAATAAAAGTTTGTCCAAAAGGATTGTTTTACCTGCTGACAAATTGGTTTGTTTGATTAATACGGCTTCTGATTTAAAAATCACTTCTGCTTCTTTCAAACCATTGGTAAACAGCGTACTGCCTGAGCTTACAAGGTCGCAAATAGCCTCTGCCAAGCCAATGCTCGGTGCAATCTCTACCGAACCGCTAATTTCGTGAATATCAGCAGCAACTCTGTTTTCTTTTAAGAATTTTTGTAAGATTTTTGGGTAAGAGGTAGCAATATTTTTGCCTTCCAGTCCTTTTACGCCTTTGTATTCTTCATTTTTGGGAATGGCGATGGACAAGCGGCACTTGCTAAACCCCAAACGGTGTGCTATGGCTACATTTTTTCCTTTTTCAGCCATTACATTTTCACCTACAATCCCTATATCTGCCACACCATCAGCCACATAGCCAGGTATGTCATCATCTCTGAGCAAGAGAAATTCCGCAGGAAAATTAGTTGCCTGAGCTTTCAGTTGCCCAATGCCATTCTGAAAATCAATGCCACATTCTTTGATGAGTGCAAAAGAATCTTCACTCAGCCTGCCCGATTTTTGGACAGCAATTCGTAAAATATCGTTCATGATGTATTTTTTGTGCTTAGACGTGGCGAAATTTCACTCGCCATGGTGTAATAAAAATGCAAAGCTAATGCTTAATAACGTTTGTGAATAAAGAGTAGTGTGAAATTTTTTGATTTTTTAGCTAATTTTAAGCCTTTTTGCTCGCCAAGCACGCTTATCGCAGAGGCAAGCGCGTCCGCCGTTGCCCCATCTTTGGCTATGATGGTTACTTGTCCGCTTTCCGTAATTCCCAAACCTGTACGTGGATTAACAATATGCGAATAACGTTTCCCATTAAAAATCACGAATTGATGCAAATCTCCACTGGTAGCTATGGCGCAGTTTTTCAATACTGTTTTTCTACTGATAAATTGCTCATTATCATCTTTGTAGCCTGTTTCTATATTCCAACCGTCCTCTTTGGGCGGAGGATTGCTCACCGAAATATCACCCCCCAAATCTACCAAGGCAGAGGTAATGCCCAAACTATCCAATAA
The DNA here is from genome assembly GCA_013298985.1 of Cytophagales bacterium. GTDB lineage: Bacteria > Bacteroidota > Bacteroidia > Cytophagales > Thermoflexibacteraceae > Thermoflexibacter. The sequence continues at coordinate 14,871 of JAAFJS010000086.1, read as the reverse complement.
ACCTAACACTTTATCAGCGATATAGCCCTTGCCAATCGCACCCACGTCCAGCCTCATACCTTTGGTTTTGAGTTCAACTGCTTGACTATGAGGATATAATTTTATTTTTTTGTAACCAGTAGCTTGCTTTGCACTTGCTAATTGTGCCTGCGTAGGGAATATATTTTGCCGCCTTGCCCTGCGCCAAAGTTGGACATAATTCCCTACGGTAATATCAAAAGCCCCATTAGTAAGTTGGGAAAGTTGAATAGATTTCTCAATAATTTCATAAAGCGGTTTACTCACTTGGATAGGTTTGCCAATTCCTGAACTGTCTGATAGTCTGCGAATTTCGCTGTTTTCCTTATAGTCGCTGAGGATTTCGTTGAGTTCGTCTATTCTGCCCCATGCTTTTTCGCTTGCCTTTTGTGCTGAAAGTGAATCACTTGTATAAAAAACAAGCTGGCAAAGTGTACCTAACTTCCCTTCCTTAAATTCAAAACGAGTTTGGGCAAGGGAAGTGGTAGAAAGAAAAAAAGATATAAAAATGATAAAAAAACGCATGAGGTTTATTTTTCAGATTACATACCATGATTAGCAATACACTTCGTACTGAGCGAAACAAATATTTGCAGGCATATCTTGGTATAAATAGGCAAACAAAACTGACAGCTTTTTAAAATACAGATAATCAGAGATTTACCTACAAACTTTTTAATAAATCACAAGTATTAAATTCCTCGTCAATATCTATAAAAACTTCTTTTTTGGCTTTTTCAAACCATTTCATCAGGAGGCTTGCTTTGTTTTCTTCTTCAGCCATCATGTTTATTTTCTGCCAATCGTCTTTGGTATTCATGTAGTGCGGTGGGACACGACTCACGTAATACAAGATACGCAGTGCCTGTTTTTCGTCAGGCGTGCGATATTCCAATGGCTTAGAAAATTCGCCTACCTTCATGGTTTCCAGCGTCATATATACACCATAGCCCAGCAGGTCAGTATTATCTACAGGAATTTTGGTTTCCCCATTTTCGGGGTTGTGCAGCTTGCCTGCTTTAGCCCTTGTTGGCTTGTCGTCCGAAAACTGACGTGCTGCGTCCTCAAATTTGATACTGTCTTTTTCTATGAGTGTATGAATACTGTCCAGAAACGCTTTGGCATTACTTATATCTTTTTCGGTGGGCTTAGGGCGCAACAAAATATGGCGAGAACGGTGTCTATTTCCCTGTCTTTCAAGCAACTGGATAAGGTGAACCCCAAAGTCTGACTCGACTGGTTCTGAGATTTGCATGGGTTCTAAGGAAAAAACTGCTGCCTCGAAAGGAGGCACTAACTCACCGCGTCCATGCCAGCCTAAGTCGCCACCCTGCGCGGCAGAGCCTAAGTCTTCTGAATTTTTGGAGGCAAGTTCTTCAAATTTTTCACCTTTTAATATTTGCTCTTTGAAAGCGCGTAGCTGTGCCTTTGCCCTTTCTTTCTCTGACTTACTTACTTTGGGGAAATGAACTATCTGCGCTACCTCTACTTCCGCAGGCAAAAAAGGCAAGCTATCTTTGGGAATTTCTGAAAAAAACTTTTTGACTTGGCGCGGTGTAACCTTGACCTCATCAGTGATTTTTTTACGCATGGTCTGCACCGTCATCTGCTCCTCTATTTGCGGACGAAGTTCCTCTTTGAGTTGTGAAATTGTTTTACCAAGTGATTTCTCCAACTTTTCCGGTGAGCCAAACTGCCCAATAAAATAACCCATACGCCTGTCTAACTCCATGGTTACGCGTACTTTATCCGTTTGCACTGAGTCTATCTCCGCCTTTGCCACCATCACTTTATTGACGATAAGCTGTTGGAGCAGATAGCAATTAATATTGGGTGGGAGGGCTTTTTCTTGTTCTGCTACTTGCAGGTATGCCTTTTCCAAGTCTGATTTCAAGATAATTTCGCCATTTACCCTTACGATAATCTTGTCGACGGTGGCGGTTTGTTGTGCTTGTAACTGATGGAAAGAAAGGACAGCCAACAGTAATGTGCAGATTAAAAATGCTTTTTTCATAAATCGTTTGTCATTTAAAGATTTCTATACTTTTTGCTTTTTCAGCTTTATTGAGTATTTCGTTTTCGTATTGTTCTTGCAGTTCTATTTTGCGTTTGTTAATAATGATGTCAATAATATTTTTCCTCAAATAAGTAAGCGGAGCCATCTGGTCAGCGATTTTGTAATCAAGAATCTTGACAAAATAGATAGCTTCTGCGTCTGCCACCTCCAAGTTTTTAGTTTTGCTCAGTAGTTGTATCCTGTTAGGATTGTCCACTACAGGCGTTCCCACAATCATTTCCTCGAAGTCAATCCACGTTGTATCGCTGATAATGTGCGTTTGAGCAAAGCTATAAGCATACGATTTGATTTCCTCCAAGGCATCATCACTGTCAGAGCGCAACCATTTCCGCAACTCGTCCAGTTTATTTGCCGTTTTGGGGACTTTGAGCAAGAGTCCACGCACGATATTTTGTTTTAATTCAAAATTTTTTGGATTCTCTGTATAATACGCTTCAATTTGGGCATTGGTAACAACAGTATCCAATTTTTTTTCTATATATTTTTTCTGATACGCATAAATGAGCAGTTGATACTTATACTCTTGCACTCGTTTTTCCACATCATTCATATCAAGGTCAAGGTTACTTTCTGCTTCATATACCAGCAGTTGCTTTTTTACCCAAGAATCTATATAGCGTTGGGCGATGCTCGCACTGTCTTTCTGGCTTACTGCTTGCCCAAGCATTCCCTGTAAGTCCTTCTGATACAGATACGTCTGATGCACGCGCGCCACAGGTTTGAGGTCTGCTTGCTCATTTTTACTATTCAAAAACTGGCAAGAAAAAAGGCTAATTACCTGAAAAACAGACAACAAAAGGAAAATATTTTTTTTCATTCCACAAAATTAGCAAAAGTCAAGTGAAAGTTCCGTTTCAGAAAGTTAAAAAACGTGAATCATCTCATTTGCACACAAAACTTTGGCGAAATGCTTGTATCAGTTAAAAAAAAATTGATATAGCAAAGATGAAAAAATCTCTTATTTTTGTGAAACAAACAAGCCTAATCATCTCAGCAAATGTTAGATTTTCAATACTGACATGGCTGAAATTAGCAAAACGCAACGTTATTCACAAGGTAAAAAAAATAAAAAATGCTCACCCCAGACGAACTTCGTCGTTATAATCGCCAACTTATTTTGCCCAACGTAGGCACGCAAGGGCAGGAAAAACTCAAATCTGCCAAGGTCTTGGTGGTAGGTGCTGGCGGCTTGGGTAGCCCTGTGTTGCAATACCTTACTGCTGCGGGCGTAGGCACTATTGGTATCGTTGATGCTGATAATGTGAATATTAGCAACCTCCAACGCCAAGTGATTTACCGCACTACCGACGCAGGAAAGTCCAAAGCAAACGTGAGTGCAGAGATTTTGCAACAACTGAACCCCAATATCAAAGTCAATCCGTACCCCATTTACCTCCATCGCGAAAATGCCTTAGCCATCATGGGAAATTATGATATTATCGTAGATTGTACTGACAATTTTGCCACACGTTACTTGGTAAATGATGCCTGCGTTTTGTTGGGAAAACCATTTATTTATGGTGCAATTTTTCGTTATGAAGGGCAGGTCTGCACGTTTAACCTCACCGAAAATTCGCCTACGTATCGCTGCCTGTTTCCCGTACCGCCTACTGCCGAAGAAGCCCCCAACTGCGCCGAAGCAGGCGTTTTTGGCATATTGGCAGGCATGATTGGACTTTATCAAGGCAATGAAGTGCTAAAAATTATCATGGGGATTGGGGAAACCTTAGATAGCAAACTGCTCATGGTCAATATGTTGGACTCTCAAAGTCGAATTATTAAAATCAAAAAACGCTTTGATAATACTAAAATTACTCAATTAATTGATTATGAAGAATTTTGCAACACAAAACCACCACTTGTAGCAGATAAGAAAGAAAACACCATGAAAACCATTTCAGTCCAAGAGTTAAAACACGCCTTTGATAATCAAGCAGATATTTTTGTAATAGACGTGCGAGAATCGTATGAATACGAAATCTGCCATTTAGAACAAGCTATTCTGATTCCTATGAACGAAATTTCTGAAAATTTAGACATGATTCCTTTGCATAAAAAGACGGTAGTTTATTGTCATCATGGAATGCGTAGTGCTAACGTTATCAAATACTTAGAAAAAAATATGAATCATACCCAGCTTTATAATTTGGTGGGTGGCATCGACGCTTGGGCAAACGAAATAGACCATGAAGTACCAACGTATTAGACCTTTCGCAAGAAGTTTGCTTTCTTTTCTTACCTTTACCATACAATTTCAAATTCTTTTTACGTTAAACAAATAAAAAATCATGCAAACAAAACTTAAATATACACCCATTTTTGTCCTCATTTTGGCACTGCTGGCAATGCCAAGCTGTAAAAATGGCAAAATGACCAATACAGGAAAAGGCGCAGGGATAGGCGCAGGCGCAGGTGCTGTCATTGGCGGGCTGATAGGAAGTAGGTCAGGCAATACCGCCACAGGAGCCATATTGGGCGCGGCTATCGGCGGTGTAGGTGGCGCAGCAGTAGGGCGTTACATGGACAAGCAAAAGAAAAAATTGGAAGAGGATTTGAAAAGAAACAATCCTCCCGCGGGGTCAGGCAAGCCCGAAGAAGAAGTAAAAGTAGAACGCGAAGGCGAGGGAATTAAGGTTACGCTGGGTTCTGGGATTCTATTTGACGTGGGCAAGGCAGAACTGAAGCCGCAAGTGAGGGAAAATCTCAGAAAAGTATCAGAAACTCTCAAAGAATACAAAGAAACTGAAATCTTGATTGCGGGACATACAGACAGCGATGGCTCAGATGATTCTAACCTCAAACTTTCCGAACGCAGGGCTACCGCAGTCGCTAATTATTTGGCGGGGCTGGGTGTGCCAAGAGTTCGCTTGAAAACACAAGGCTTGGGTGAAACGCAACCTGTTGCAGAAAATACAGATACCACAGGAAAACAAAAAAATCGCCGCGTCGAGATGGCTATCTATGCCAACGAAGAACTCAAAAAGAAAGCGCAAGAAGGCAAATTAAACTAACAAAAAAATCACCCTCTCTTTTGGGGGAGGGTGTAAATATTATTATTGATGTTATTTTTTATGCTTGCGCTATTGCTGATTCTGCTAAAATGATGACTTTGTTTTTCAGTACCTCAATTACGCCAGAGTCAATCTTAAAGAAACGCCTTGCACCTTTTTCGACTACCCTCACTGAGCCTGCGCCCAAAGCACTGACCGTAGCGGCATGGTTATTCAATACCTCGAACTCGCCATTGGTGCTTGGCACTTTCACCGCATCTACTTCACCTTCAAATACTTTAGCGTCAGGAGTTATAATTTCTAAAAACATAGTTTTATAAATTTGGAATTATAAAATCTGGAATCTGGAATTGGTTATATTTTTCATTCCAGATTCCAGATTTGTATTATTATTTCTTTGCTTCTGCCATTAATCTTTCGCCTTTTTCTACTGCTTGCTCTATAGTACCTACCAAGTTAAAAGCCGCCTCTGGCAAATGGTCAAAATCGCCGTCCATAATCATATTGAAGCCTCTGATGGTATCTTTGATATCCACCAATTCGCCTTTCAAGCCTGTGAACTGCTCGGCAACGTGGAATGGCTGAGAAAGGAAGCGTTGCACACGTCTTGCTCTATAAACCACCAGCTTATCTTCTTCAGAAAGCTCGTCCATACCTAAGATGGCAATGATGTCTTGCAATTCTTTATATCTTTGCAAAGTTTCTTTTACTCTTTGTGCTGTATTATAGTGTGCATCACCTACGATTTCTGCCGTCAGGATACGAGAAGTAGAATCCAAGGGGTCTACCGCAGGATAAATTCCTAACTCAGCGATTTTCCTTGACAATACCGTTGTCGCGTCCAAGTGAGCAAACGTAGTAGCTGGTGCAGGGTCAGTCAAGTCATCAGCAGGAACATAAATAGCTTGTACTGAGGTAATTGAACCACGTTTGGTAGAAGTAATGCGTTCTTGCATGGCACCCATTTCCGTTGCCAATGTTGGCTGATAACCTACCGCAGAAGGCATACGACCCAGCAGGGCAGATACTTCTGAACCTGCTTGTGTAAAGCGGAAGATATTATCGATAAAGAAAAGAATATCTTTGCCTTTGCCTTCACCTTCTCCATCTCTGAAATATTCGGCAACCGTCAGACCTGTCAAAGCTACCCTTGCTCTTGCGCCAGGAGGTTCATTCATTTGTCCAAACACCATCGTCAAGTTAGAACCTTTCAATTCTTCCATGTTTACTGAGTTCAAGTCCCAACGACCTTTTTCCATAGCGTGCTTAAACTCATCACCATACTTGATAATACCTGCTTCAATCATCTCGCGCATGAGGTCATTGCCCTCGCGAGTACGCTCGCCTACCCCTGCAAACACAGATACACCTGCGTAGGCTTTGGCAATATTGTTAATTAATTCTTGAATCAATACTGTTTTACCTACCCCAGCACCACCAAACAAACCAATTTTTCCACCTTTGAGGTAAGGCTCTATCAAGTCAATCACCTTGATACCTGTGTAAAGCACTTCTGCATTGGTAGAGAGGTCTTCAAATCTTGGGGCGGCTCGGTGAATAGGATAGCTTGCCTTCACATTAGGCTTAGGCAAACCGTCAATCGGCGCGCCAACCACATTGAACAAACGACCTCTGATTTCATCTCCAATAGGTACAGCTATCGGCTGCCCCATATCTACCACGTCCATTCCTCTGGTCAAACCCTCTGTACCTTCCATCGCAATGGTACGCACGCGGTCTTCGCCCAAGTGTTGCTGACATTCCAGCACTACTTCCTGACCGTTTTCTTTCTTTACGATTAACGCATCTAAGATTTTAGGTAAGTGTGAGCCAACAGCCTCAAAGCTAACGTCGACTACGGGTCCAATTACCTGTGTGATTTTACCAATATTTGCCATATATTAATTATGTATTGCTACCAAAGAAAATCTTATTTTTCTATAATTTTTCACAAAAGTAAATGATGAATAGGTTTTATGCAATTTATTACAAATAAAAAGTTTATTTTTCTAAAATTAAAGTCTATTCAACTTATCACCTTCAAATTCTTTTTGACAAAATCTATTTTCATTTGCAAACTTTCCCACGTACTACATATAACCGTTACGTGTCCCATTTTGCGAAAAGGCTTGGTCAGTGCCTTGCCGTAGAGATGCACATAGCACCCTTCCATGGCGAGGATTTTCTCCAGCCCTTCATATCGAGCAATGCCTTCGTAGCCATCTTCGCCCAGCAAGTTTACCATCGCGGCGGGCAAAATCGTAGCCGTAGAACCAAGCGGAAGATTCAAAATAGCGCGCAGATGTTGTTCATACTGAGATACATAGTTAGCTTCAATCGTGTGATGCCCGCTATTATGAGGGCGCGGTGCCACTTCATTCACCAGCACTCGACCGTCTTTGGTCAAAAACATTTCTACCGCCAGCAAACCTACAAAATCCCACTTTTCTACGACTAATCGGGCTATCCTATTGGCTTCTTCTGCCACTGATTCGACAAGGTTAGCGGGTGCAAAAAGATAATCGACTAAATTATAAACGGGATTGAAGACCAACTCGACCACAGGAAAAGTTTTGACTTCACCAGCCTCGTTTCGAGCCACTATTACTGAGATTTCTTTCTCAAAATCAACAAATTTTTCTATCAAACTTGGTGCGTCAAAGCCCTTACTCAGGTCGTTTTCATTCATTATTTTTTGCACGCCCTTGCCATCATATCCTGCCTTGCCCAGCTTTTGTACCGCAGGCAAAAAGTCAAGGTGTTTTTTCAAATCCTCTTTCCCCTCAAGAAGGATAAAATCGGCAGTAGGTATGTGATTTCTTTGGAAAAACTGTTTTTGCAGTCTTTTATCTTGGATTTCTCGGACGATGGCAGGCTTGGGAAATACTTTTACACCCTCATTTTGGAGGGTTTCGAGGGCTTCTGTATTTACATTTTCTATCTCGATAGTCAGCACTTCCATCTCTCTGCCAAACTCATAAACAGTTTGAAAATCAGTCAGTTGCCCTTGCACAAATTCATTGGTGAGGAACTTGCAAGGCGCATTGGGGTCAGGGTCAAGGACTTTGCACAAGATATTGAGGTCTGCAGCAGATTGAATAAGCATCTTGCCCAGTTGCCCTCCGCCTAAGATACCAAGTCGTGTTTGTTTGTAGGACATAAAGTATTGAAAAAGAGAAATTTGCCTCATGTTTAGAAAGCAAATTTCTCCTAAAACAGATTAATTGAGTGAGTTAAGTGTGTTTTTTACTTCCTCGAAGTTTGGCAAATTCCCTGCTGACTCCAATACTTCTGCATAGCGAATCGTGCCTTCCTTATCTACTACAAACGCAGCGCGACGTGAAACGCCTTTCATTCCAAACACAAAGTCTTCATAATAAGCACTATATGCCTTAGAAATATCTTTATTGAAATCTGAAAGCAGCGGAAAATTTAGCTTTTGGTCTTCCTTAAACTTGCCCAACGTGAAAACAGAATCGACAGAAATTGCCAAAATAGATGTTCCTAAATTGCCATAATAAGCAATGTCGTCGCGCATAGTGCAGAGTTCTGCGGTGCAAACGCTGGTGAAAGCCATTGGAAAAAACAAAATAACTACATTTTTATCTTTGTAGTCATGTAGGCTCACTTCTTTTTTGTCAGAATCAAACAATTTGAAATCTGGAGCTTTATCGCCAATTTTTAACATAATGATTGAATTAAATAGTGATTTTGATTTGAGTTTTAGTAATGAAATTAAATTAAAGTTTTTGAACAAAGGCATAATATAAGACGTTGAAAATGTTGTATATTGCCTTATTTGATGTCTTCAGATGGTTCAAATGTAGGATTATTTGCCCAAAAATAGTCCTTTGCCCAAAATATATTTTTACCCTGACTGACCAAGCATTATTTTTTATGGCAGAGGTATCGTTGGCTCTATTTCCAAAAAACCAATGCCTGTGCGCGCAAGCTGATGACCATTGATAATTTCTATTTTACCCTTTTGCAGTTCAAAAATAGCAGTTGTACTGTTTTTTTGACTTGGTGAAGTTCCCAATAATAACTCATATTTTTTGACAATAACTTCAAAATCAGCTACATAAATTTTTACTTTTTCTATGCCACTCGTGTCGTTGGCATGGTGCAGATAGGCTGGATTTGGCGTGGTGGCGGGCTGGTAAGGAGTCATTACAAAAGGTAACTCAGGCTCAAATGGCGTAAAAATATGCCAACTCAATACACTTCCCTCTGGGCGAAATCGTTTCATCTCCAAAGGCATAGTCAAAGGCAAGTTTCGCAGTTTAATTGCCTCATAATCAGCCAGTCCATTATTAGCCAGAAGGCAAAAATCTATGATACCTTCTTGGCTGGTCATAGCCCTGCCTACAAATCTTTTTTGAAAATCAGGCGCATTTTCAGGCAAATTACCTTGCTTATTTTGCGTTTTTTGCAAAGCCAATAATTCTAAGAAAGTACCATTCTCAAAGTGAATCAGTGCGTTCTCGGTCATACCATTGTCGTGTTTGCCACCCTTGCTGACAGTATAGCCCACCTGCTCAAAATCTTTGATGGATTTTTCTAAGTCATTGACTAAAAAAACGATATGGTCAAGTGTGAGCATTTAGATTGAGTGTTGAGTATAAAATGAAAAAAGGTTTCAGCAAAGCTAAAACCCTTAGTCGACTATCTAGTAAATATGAAAATGAAAATTCTTAATATTTTTATCAATCTCTTGATTACAAATCTAAAATTTAACTACACTAACAATAACGAAAAACTGTTAAAAAGGTTTGAAAAAAAATTAACATTTAACAAAAATTTAACATTTCTTCAAAAAAAAGCCTTTTATTTGAAACAAAGGTAATAATAAGGATTGTTTTTTGCAAATTTTTTAAAATAAATCTTTGTTTTGTATTGAAAAAAAGCTTTACTAACAGCAAAGCCCTTAGTCAGTATAATGAAAATGTTTTTATAGCTATGACGCTTATACACTGTCATTATATACATAGAAAGTCAATACAATAACTTTCCACTTTTAATCATCAACCTTAATTATTATCAAATTCACCTTATCAATTTTGGCAACGTATGCCTCTATTTTTTATATAAAGATTTTTGTTTAACTTGATACTGCAAAATTACTATATAGTTTGATATTTTAAAAACTGTGTATTCGTTTATGCAAATATTTTGATATTATTTTTGCGATTATTAAATTTGTATATCCGTTTATACAAATATAAAATTAACTCTTATTTTTAACATTCAGATAAAATTGACTTTGCCTAAACCCATTTTTATGCGTGTTTTTTTTTAGGTTTCATAAATTCTTTGATTTTTTGTTAAATTTGATGCGCTGGAATTCTGATTTATTAACTTTGAAAATCCAGTGTATTTTAATTTTTAATTCATCAAACTTTAACAATATTTTAATATCAAATAGATGGAAATTGAGATTGAAAACAAAGTAGGTTCGTCATTTAAGCACTCTTTTTCGTTCAGTCAGGAAGAAGTAAATGCCTTTGGGAAGCTGACTGGGGACAATAATCCACTTCACTGGGACGAAAACTATGCGGCACAGACCATTTTTAAGAAGCCAATTATTCATGGGTTTCTGGGGGCGAGTGTTTTTTCCAAAGTGTTAGGTACTATTTTTCCTGCTGAGGGGACGGTGTATCTATCGCAAGAAATGAAGTTCATGCGCCCTATGTACGTAAACTTGGCGTACGAGGCGGTTTTTACGATTCAGGTAATTGATGCCAGCAAGCACAGGGCGGTGATTCTTACGCAGGTGTTTCAGGTGGAAACCCAAAAAATGTGTATAGACGGAAAAGCGGAGGTGATGAATGAGCAGAAATTCTGAAAACGGTGAAAAAACTTGTGGAATGAGGTTGAATGAAGATTTTTCATTACTTTCGTAGCAAATCTATTTTACAAAAATATTTTTCATACAATTTAAAAACGTTTCACTCAAAAATTATAAATTCATGAAACATCTACTCATTATCAGTCTTTTACTTGTCTGCTGCGTAGTAGCCTGCACCCCAAGAAGTGAAGAAACAGAAGCGAAAAGAGAAAGGGTCATAGATACTACGGTGATTATTTCGCAGAGTACAGAAAGAAAAGTAGTCTATGCTGACAAAGCACCTAAGCCCGTAGGTCCATACAGTCAGGCTATTCTCAAAAATAATGTGCTATATGTGGCGGGACAGGTGGGCTTAGACCCCAAAACGAATAAATTGGTAGGCGACTCTGTAAATGTGCAAACAAAACAAGCGATAGAAAATATCAAAACGATAGTAGAAGGCGCAGGGTTAAAACTTTCTGATATTGTGCAGGTTACGGTTTTTTTGACAGACATCAAAGATTTTGAAAAGATGAATAAGGTCTATGCAGGTTACTTTGCAGGTAGCGCGCCCGCACGAGCTACTGTGCAGGTGGCGGCTCTGCCTCTGAAAGCACGCGTGGAAATTGTAGCTACTGCTGCCAGATAAACTTTTTGAATAATTTTTTCATCATTACGTTTTTTATATGTGAGAAAAGACAAAGCGCACTAAACTTTCTAAGTTTGATGCGCTTTGTTTTTTTACAGTAATGCCTTAGCCAACGGGTGGCGGTGGTGGCGGAAGTGGTGGTGGCACTGCACCAAACACATTTGCCAACTGAGGCACTTGTCCTGCCGCAATCCAGCCTGCCATGCCCTGACTCCAAACCAACGATTGTGCGTTAAACTGCGCTGACTGAGCCATTTGTTGGAGTTGTGCCAAATTAAATGGTCCCGTTTGCTGTCCGTTTACAGCTACAAAATAGGAAGGCATTGGAGGTGGCGTTTGATTGCCGCCCATGCCGCCTGTCATATTATTCACCATGTTCAGCCCTGCGCCTATGCCCACTAAGTTGCCCAAATTGCCACCGTCAGGGTTGTTGCCCATATTGCCAAGTGCCTGTCCGCCCTGATATTTCATATATTGGTCTAAATTACCAATTACGCCCATGCTGCTGCGCTTGTCCAGTGCCGCCTCGACCTCTGGGGGCAGGGAAATATTCTCTACCAAGACCTTGGTAACCTCGATGCCGTACTCGTTAAAATCGTCTTTGATTTGCTCTTTGATATATTTGGAGAACTCATTGTAATTTCCTGCCATGTCCAATACAGGAATTTTGCTTTCGCCAATAATATCAGTGAAACGTGTAACTACCAGATTCCTCAGTTGGTCAGTAACTTGGTCAGTCGTAAATTCTGCATTTGTACCTACTATTTCCTTCAAAAACTTGGGCGCATCAGTAACTCGAATCGTATAGCTACCAAAAGCACGCAAGCGAATAGGTCCAAACTCTGCATCTCTAAGCATAATCGGGTTTTTTGTTCCCCACTTATTATCTGTAAAATTTTTGGTATTTACAAAATAAACTTCTGCTTTAAATGGGCTATTAAAACCATATTTCCAACCTTTTAAGGTACTGAGAATGGGCAAGTTTTGCGTAGTCAGCGTGTATGTTCCCGCTTGGAAAGTATCTGCAAGTTGCCCTTCATTGATAAAAACTGCCACCTGCGATTCGCGCACTATCAGCTGCGCGCCGTTCTTAATCTCATTGTCGTCGCGTTCGAACCGATATACCATCGTGTCTTGCGTATTGTCAAGCCACTCTACGATGTCGATGAACTGCCCTGTGATTTTATTCCAAATGCCCATAGTGTGTTTTGTTGTTTTATTGTATGTTTTTGGATTATCAAAGATTTTACTTATATTAAGGTTGAAATTTACGAAAACTCTACTTAAAAACAAATTTTTGTGAAAAATCTATGCTTTTTGCGCTAAAAACTTATATATTGGACAAATATTGTGTGTTACTTACTGCGTTTAAAAAAATGCTTTTCAAAACAAAACATCAAATTTAAAGTTTTAAATGCGTAAAACATTTTAATTTCTGAAAACCAATAGTCAATGAGAACAGCTGAGATTCCTGTCAAAAAAAAATTAAACGATATATCTTTCGAAGATACACAAGTTGCTTTCTCTTACAAAACTGACGCAGATTTGTGGAAAAGTTACGTGCTTTTTGCCTCGATTAACCGCAACTGGCTGGTGAGCAGTGGTACAAAACTGATTCGCTTTGCCCTCAAATCAGGGCTGCCTATTGACACCTTGCTCAAAACCACACTTTTTAAGCAGTTTTGCGGCGGCGAAGATGTAGAAGATTGCGAAAAAACAATTCAGATACTTTCCAGATACCACGTAGGCACTATTTTGGACTATTCGGTAGAGGGCGAAAAAACACAAGCCGCCTTTGACGAAACCGAAAAAGAAACCATTGCTACACTATATAAAGCAGGTAAAAACCCAGTAAATATCCCTTTTTCAGTATTTAAAACTACAGGGCTGGCGCAATATTCCTTACTCGAAAAAATGTCTGCTTCCTTAACGAATGATGCCATCAAATTAAGTGAGAAAGAGAAAAAAGAAGTTGAAAGGTTAAAAGAACGCATAAACAATATTTGTAAAGTAGCCTTCGAGCAAAATGTACGTATTTTCATTGATGCAGAGGAAACTTGGGTGCAAGATGCGATAGACGCTATTGCCTACGAAATGATGGAAAAGTACAATCAAGAAAAAGTAATCGTCTATAATACCTACCAACTTTATACGACTACTGCCTTTGGAAAATTGCAAAATGCAACCTACATGGGCAAAGAAAAAGGCTTTAAAATAGGCGCAAAAATCGTCAGAGGCGCATACATGGAAAAAGAAAGCGCACGTGCAAGACGATTAGGCTATGCTGACCCTATCCAGCCCAGCAAATCTACCACTGATAAAGCATTTAACGAAGCCTTAGTCTTTTGTATAGAAAACAAGGAAACAATCGACTTTTGTGCAGGTACGCACAACGAGCAAAGCTGTCTTTATTTGATAAGCCTCATGGAAAAGTACAATATTGCCCGCGAAGATAAAGGCGTTTGGTTTGCCCAGCTTTTTGGCATGAGCGACCATATTTCCTTTAACTTAGCAAAGACAGGCTACAATGTTGCCAAATATGTGCCGTACGGTCCCCTCAAATCTGTGATGCCTTACCTTTTCCGTCGCGCCGCCGAAAATACTTCAGTAGCAGGACAAAGTAGCCGAGAACTAAACCTCATCACCAAAGAAGTCGCGCGCAGAAGGCGAGGCAAGGGCAGACTGTAATCCTAACCTTGACAAAGTTGAGGCTTTGTCAAGGTCTTTAATCCGCTTGGCTAACCTCAAATGTAAAACCTTCCATGATAGGATTGGCGAGCAGTTTTTGACAGGCAACTTGTACTTTTTCGCTTGCTTCTGCCTTGCTATCTGCCTCTATTTCAATGCTAATGTGCTTGCCCACGCGCACATCATTGCTCTGCACACCCAAATTTTTCAGCCCCAGCATCACCGCTTTGCCTTGTGGGTCAAGTAGTTCTTTGAGGGGCATAATGTCAATTTCTGCTTTGAATTTCATTGTTTTTTATTTATATTAAAAAAAATAAGTGTTGAATTAATTTATAGAATCGTACAATAAGTAAGCTAAGAAGCTAACGAGAACTAAACTTAGTAATCCATAAAACCATTGGTAAAAAAAATGAAAATGAAATACTGCGTTGTCATTTTTCAAATTTTTGATGCCTAATTTTTGGTGATATTCAGTGGACTTGTTTAGTTGAATATTGTTCTTAAATTAATCAAACTTGATGCTATATAGAGCCATGATTTAAAATTTTGAGCTTTATATTCAAATCGTATTAAAATCCGTTTATAAGTGTCCAACCAAGCA
>JAAFJS010000085.1:21033-21564 GCA_013298985.1 Cytophagales bacterium | reverse complement strand
CAAGTCAATATGCTCAATTTCATTAAAACTTGGCAGGCGGCAGATATATTCTTATTTTATGACAAGAAAAATCAAAGAGCTATTCAAGTTTTTCAATGGAGTTAAAAAATACAACCTCCCCGTGCGACGGTCGCCCCAGCCCCCTCCAAAGGGGGAAAATAGCTTTGATTGTATTTTCTCCCCCTCGTAGGGCGCAGTGCAACTGGGGCTGGGGGGAGGTGAAGTTTTTTATTCAATATTAATTCATTTTAGCATTAACAATCAAATAAATACGACGCAAAATGGATACAATTTCTATTTCCGAGATAGAACGGTTTTTAGGTAGAAAAATAGTTTTGGAAAATGGGGAAGTTACCCAAAGTGATAGGGCTGAGTACGACAAAATACGCAATGAAGTAAATGCAAAACTGTATGGAAGGTTAAAGTTAAATAAAATAGACCAAGAGTATGCCCTTGATTTGAGTCATTTGGGTTTGACAGGAAATGAACCAGAATTGGCTGATTTGCAGCACTTTGATTGGCTGGAACACC
>JAAFJS010000085.1:0-21023 GCA_013298985.1 Cytophagales bacterium | reverse complement strand
ATCAATGATACTTGGGTAGAAACAGAAATTCCAAAAAAAGCAAAAATTATCATTGATGCGTTTAACCTCAAAAAAAAAAATGTTACCTAATAAAAAAAGAAGTTAGGGGTTAAATAAAATAGACCAAGCGTATGCCCTTGATTTGAGTCATTTGGGTTTGACAGGAAATGAACCAGAATTAGCTGATTTGCAGCACTTTGATTGGCTGGAACACCTAAAATTGGGTAGCTTTTACTATGGATTTTCCAATGGCGAACATTTAGCACCTCTGACGCACCTACCCGTTTTGCCTGATTCCTTGGTGGCTTTGGAAATAGACGGCGCACGTTTGTCGTCCATTCAACCTTTGGCAACGTTGAAAAACCTCCAATTACTCAAACTCTACCTTTGTCAAGTCAAAGACATCAGCCCTTTGGTAAGTTTGGCAAGTTTGGTGAATTTGGATTTGTCTTATAATTATCAGCATATCCAAGATTTTTCGCCTTTGGCAAACCTCAAAAATTTGCTACAATTAAACCTTAATTTTAATGAAGTGGGTGATGCTTCGGTTTTGGCAAATCTTACAAAATTGCTGATTTTAAAAGCAAACAAATGTAATATTACTGATATTTCGTTTCTGGAAAATCTCACACAATTAACTGATTTACAGCTATCAAGGAATAACATCACTGATATTTCACCTTTGCAAAACTTAGACAAAATCACTGACTTAGATTTGTCAGGCAATCAAATTAATGAAGTAAGTGTTTTAAAAAAATTGAAGTATTTGAAGGACTTAGAACTCAAAGATAATCCCGTAGGCGCAGTTATCAATCAGGCTTTGGGCAAAGAAACCAAGCGTTTCCCCAATAAAAAAGAAGTGAAAATGTATTTGCAATCTTTATGAATTAGAAATTTATTAACTATTTGACTATCAATTAATTAACAAATAACTATAAACTATAAACTATAAACCAAAAACGACTATAACTATTAATCTATGCAATTAAGCGATTTGAAAATAGACCTTAGTACACTTCGTCAGCCCATTTTGGACGAAACGGACGAGCATCTCAATTATGATGACGGGCTAAATGTGAATTACAACAATATTCCCTTATTCTATGATAGAGAGCGATTTACAGGGACTTTTTTTGCAAATGGAGATGGTGGTATCAGCCTTACTGAATACGAATACGGCATTATGGAAGGCAAACATTTTCAATTTGATGAAAGTGGTAAAATAGTCTTGCAAGGAGTTTACGAAGATGGCTGGCTGGTAGAGGGAATGTCTTTGCACGCCAATGGGAGTTTGGAGCAGGTTTGGGACAAAAATGGCGGAAAAAGCTGGTATGAGGACGGTAGCTTGGAATATGAGGGAAAGAATCGTGCTTTTTATTACGGCAGAGCGCAACAGTGTCGTGATAGAGCCTATTATTTCCGCAATGGGAAGTTGCGAATGACCTCCATAGATAACGATAATCAGGTAGATACCACTTGTTTTTTCAACGATGGGACTGAGTTTTACACCTTCACTCGGCTTCGGAAAGGTGGTGCTAATTTTTATGTTTTTCAGCACGAAAATATATTGGCGCATTACCAAGATTGGCTCAACAGCCCTTTGGAAGATGAGATTGAGAGTTTAGAAGGTTATAACAAAGCAATAGAAAATATATATGGTAGCAAAGCGGAAAGATTAGTCATCTTGGAACTGTGGCTGTGGAACTTACGTACTATCAACCCAGAAAAAACGAGGGAAATTATAGACGTTTTACTTGCTTTTCCCGACGCAGAAATCGCTGAAATATTTACTCAAAAATACAAAGAAAGGCTGCAAGAATGATGGAGATTATTTATGGTTTAATGTGCATTAACTACTTCTTATCCATTGCTTTAATTATCTCATCAGCAAAATCTTTATCAAAAAAAGTGTCTGTGCCTGTGTTTGCCAAGTAAGCAATCACTATCCCTTTTGCTGGATAAATCAGTAAGTGGGAACTGTATGCAGGTGCTGTTCCAGAGTGATGTAGCATTATTTGTCCTTCTTGGTCTGTATCTACAAACCAGCCTAAACTGTAATCACTGCCTTCATTGTCAAAAGTAAGTTGCGGATTTAGAAATAATTGGAATGTTTCTCTTTTCAAAATGTTTCCTTGAAGCAAGCCAATCCCAAATTTGGTTAAATCTTCTGCGGTAGAAGTGATTCCGCCCGAAGACCATTTGTAGCTTAGATTTTGTGGTGATTCTTTGATTTTTTGCCCCTCTTTTGAAATATAATAGAGGCTTTCTTGTGGGATTTTGAGGCTATCATTCCTTTCCCCATAAGAAGAAGTCATTTGTAAAGGAGAGAGAATATTTTTGTGCAAATAAGTAAGATAAGGCATTTTAGAAGCTCCTTCAATCACTGCTCCCAATAAATTAAACCCAAAAGAGGAATATTGAGAACTTTTATTGGGCTGAAATAATAAAGAATCATCTTTGAATATCTCAATCGCTTCTGTCATTGAGTGGTATTGCTTGCTTCTATAAAAGTCTTCTTCATCTAAGTAATGCCTTATTCCACTGGTGTTATTTAACAAATGCCTTGACGTAATTTCCCACTTTTTTTGAGGAAAAGAGGACACATAGTTTTGTACAGGCTTATCCAAATCCAATAGCCCCTTTTCCATTAATTGCATAGCACAAACTGCTGTCAATGACTTAGAAATGCTTGCGATGCGAAATGGGGTCTGTGTGGTGGCTTTGGTTTTAGTTTCTAAATCAGCATATCCAAAAGCCTCTGATATGACTAACTTGCCGTTGATAGCAACAGCAAGTTGAGAAGCGGGGATTTCATATAGCTCATGATAGTTTCGCAAGAGGCATCTTACTTTCTCAATCCCAGACTCTTTTTCACAAGTAAATTTTTTCCTTTTCCTTGCCTGACTTCCATTCTTGATAAACTGGTCTTCCAAAGCACCTTTGCTTTCTAAGTCAGCAATTATCTTTGAGGTGAATGGAACAGTATTATAATTCCGCCAAAACTCGGTATCATATTGGGTCATTTGGTCTTCTATCTTTGACCCAAATTTGCTCATCACTTTTGACAAATCTGGCTGCCCAATCTCTTGGGTAACAAGCTGATTGACCCTAAATTCACGCAACCAGCTACTGTTTTCATACACAGACTTTGTAGAGGTATTGTACTTGTCGTAATCCCATAACACCGAAATATAGTCAGGATAATACTTTTGATGATAAGATTTATAAATATTTACCACCTTGAAATAGCGGAGTCTCAATAAGTGTGTTTTATCTATTGGGGATAAATACAGCTTCTTTCTTTCGGCATACCCATCTTCCATTTCCAGCCGAATAATAGCAAAATCATCTTCATTGATATAAAAAGTATATTTCCTATCAGGGAAAATGCCAGACGAAATTACATAGATATTTTTATCTCCTTCTGATACTATATTTTCAAATTTATAATTGTTCTTTTTAAAGTTAGATAGCTTAATACCCTCAGAGTTAGCGATGTAATCCAGTCTTAATGTGGAGTTTAGGAGGTTTTCTTCGTGAATAAATCGTACATGGTCTATTTTTCTTGAATTTACCAATTCGATAGTTTGGTGATACTTATCAATTCCTTTTCCATACGTATTAAGAGCTACTTCGATAAGGTGGTCATATTTACTATTTACATTTCTAATTTCTCTGTAATAAGCATTTAACTTGAATGGTTTATCACTATAATTTTTCGCCCTATTTTGAATCACACGCTTCATTATATCATTGGCAGTGAGTCTTTTAGCTTTTACTGTTATTTCCTCTAATGAATATATTTTAGGCTCTAACCATATTGTATTATCCTTCCCTGCCAAGCTCTTCACCAATATCTTTTGAGTTTCATAACCAATCATAGAAAACTGTATGGTATCATTTTGATTAGCGGCTGTAATATGTAGTTGAAATTTACCCTCTGCATTTGTATTTGTGCCTATCCCCTTGTTTACAATCCCTACCGTTACCAAGTCAATAGGTTGTTTTGATTCTTTACTGATAATTGTTCCATAAATAAAGCTTTGGGATTTTCCATCAAACATCATAAGTAAAAAGCACAACAATAGATAATATCTCATTTTCTAAATTGTTAAAGAAGGTTTTTATTGATTCATAGCACAAATAGGGCAATGTCAATATTTTCAGGAGCGAATTTTCCCTTTCAATCAATAATCAAATATTGCACTTGTATAAATATCATGTAACTTCATTTCATTCTTTCTAATTTTTAGCAATTCCTACACACCTACCAAACCAAGCCAAACACTTGTTAAAATGTGCTTTGCAACTCATTTATTTATAGTAGTTTTAAGCAAAAAACTATGGGTTATAGCATCACCCCTTATCGGGTCAGTTTAGAACGCCTCTGCTCCTACTTTGGCATTGAGGACAAGGAAAAGCGGAGCAAAATCAGGGCAATGTGCCGCAAAAAAGCAGATAATATCGATGAATTGGCTTATGGTAAAGACGTTCCAAAGTTCATGGACATCGTAGAGGAGTTATTGGACGGCAAGGCGACTCACGCACAGGCGGGCTATGTGTATTGGTATGCGATTGAGGGATTTATAGAAGAATTAGGGCAGTTCATGTACGCCAATGATTGGATTCATGCCTCAGAACAGGCACAAATTTTCTGGGAGTATGTGGATTTTGGGGTGTATGACATTGATGCGCCGATGGAAATTCCTACGCCTGATGACTTCCCTACTGTTTTTGTCTTGTATAACGCTATGATGACAGACGGATTGGTAGATGCGCTGGCAGAAGATGTAACCGATAGCTACCAAATAGCACAACTGAAAAACTGGATAGCAGAAGCAAAACGATACAAGCAAGATTTGGTCTTGTATTATTATTAAAACAAATTTACACGAATTGGAAAAACTTTAAAAACAAAATCATGGGCATCTTATCCATTGTTTCGGGGCGAATCTTGATGAACGGACAAATCAGTGAAAACACAAGGCAATTCATTCAAAGCCTTGGTAATGACACCGTTTACCCTTGGATACGTACCAATATGTTTAGCATAGATAGGCTCGACCGAAGAAAGCCCTTATTTTTATGAATCTATCATTGGCTTTGCGACTACTTACAAGGGCGTAGAGGACGATTGGGAGGAGTTTATCCGAAAATTTGAGCATATTTTGGCGAATATTGAATTTTATAATGCCAAAATTCAGCTTGAAACCGAATATTACGGCACATTTCACTTCTTTTGGCAAGTAAAAACAGGTACTATAAAGTTTGAACCCAAAGAACATTTCATCGAAACCGAAAAATGGTTTTTTGGCTACGGCTACCGCAACCAGTTTGGACACTTAGAGGAAACGTTAGAGGAAAGGCATATTTTTCCATATTTTCAGTAATTTCCTACACTTACTAAACAAAACCACACACTTGTCAAAATGTACTTCTGCACCTCTTTTTATGTAGTAATTTCAAAGAAAATTGAACATAAATTAGAAATACATAATCATAAAACTAAAAATTGGAACTATGTCTGTTAAATTAAAAAACATCGAATTTCGTACCTTTGAATTGGGTAGTGATAACAGTAGAAGCGCAACTGCTTATTTCTCTGATTATCAGTTAGAATTCAAAACAATCAATACTGCAAAAAACTTGGTAGAATTGATGAAAGGGATAAAATTAAGAGTAAATTTTGGCTCACTTGAAGTACCAGATGACAAAAACAGATGGACTTATACCACCCCTGATAACGTAACAATACCACTTCCTGCAAATCTAAAAGCCGAGCTAATCTCTTGGTACAAAGACTATTTAAACTTTGAACTGGTACTCGAAAACCCAGTAGTTGATGACCGTGGTGATTATTATTTTCATCTATCAGATTCTAATGCTTTACGGGTTAATTTTTCTAAAAACCCCAATGAAGATGACCCATTGATGATTTGGTTACCCATTGACATCAGAGATATTCCTGGATTTGAGGAGGTAAAGGACGAATTATGGCAAAGTTATGATACCAATGAAAATGAAGAGTATGTGGGCATGAGACCAAGGTGGGACAAGAAACATTATACGGATTCGATATTCGATGAAAAAATTAATGCATTTAGCGCAACGATTCACAACCCACTTAATTTGTATCTAAACGGTTATTCAGTAGATATTAGCTTCAAATGTTTTTTTGAAGGGGAAATCAGTGAGAATTAAAGCGTTCTTATTGGGAAAACGTAAAAAAAATAGCATATACTAAAAATTAATTAGATTTTAAAAACTTGTCAGACACTTCAAAGGTGTCTGGCAAATGAACAAAAGTAATTTTTATTGAGCATAATTAACACAGCAAAAATTATGGGCTACGGAATCATGCCTTATCGGGTCAGTTTAGAGCGGTTGCGCTCACGCTTGGGTACGCAAGACGAAGCACGCAAAAGTAGGCTGCGAGGCGTGTGCCTCAAAAAAGCCAAAGACATAGACAGGCTTGGCAGTACAGGTATGCCTTCGTTTATGGAAATAGTAGAGGAACTCCTCAACGGAAAGGCAACTCACGACACTGGCTACCTATATTGGTATGCGATAAAGTGCTTTATCGAGGATTTGGGAGTGATGTTAGACAATAACAAGTGGTCGCCTGCCTCCGCAGACGAACTTTGGGAAATCGGAGAGTTTGCCTTGTATGACATTGGTGCGCCTATCAAAATCCCCCAAGCGGACGATTTTCCAGTGGTTTTTGTACTTTCCCAAGAGAAACTGACGCAAAATCTGCTTAATCTTTTGGAAGAAAAAATAAAAAATCAAGCACAACGCACGCAATTCCAAAATTGGATAAAAGAAGCGCAAACCTACGAGCAAGATTTGGTGCTGTTTTATCATTAGTTATCCTTGCTTAATTTTATTGGTATTCAAGAATAAACTGTTATTTTTAGAAACGACTCACAGGGTTTTCAACCACTGTTAGCGTTCCCTACCCTGTTAGTGGTCAAAGACCCTAACAGTGGTTTGAAAACGAATAAATTACGGTTCGCCGTTGCGATAAGAAACTTAGTGTAGGACAACTCATAACTTAATTTCTATGTCAGAAATAGCTAAAAAACTGATTGTCAAGAATTTAAAAAAGAAAGAAAAATTCCTCGATTTGGGTAAATGCGGATTGACCGACCTCAATACCGTACCCGAACTCTTTGATTGTGAGCATTTAGAAACATTGATTCTCTCCGATACTTATTATGATTTTGGGGTGGATTATGAGATACAGGAGTATTATCGGTCAGCAAACTCCAAAGCTTTAAATAAAATAACAACTTTTCCTCCTGCGATGGCACGTTTGAAAAAGTTAAAAACCATTTTTGCAGCAGGCATTGGGCTGGAAAATATTGACGTATTCGGCGAAATGCCTCAATTGGAGCATTTGCAAATTGGTAGCAAAATGGGCATCCTTAATCCTATTCAAGACATTGCTTGCTTGGCACACTTGCCTAATTTGCGAGGTTTAGAAATGCCCTATAACCACAATATTGAACTGGATTACAGTGTCATAGCCTCAGCCAAGAAACTTAGATACTTGGAAATTGGTTTCAGTAATCCTTATGATAAATACATTGGCGTTTTAGAAGGGCTAACCAAATTGCGTTTTTTAATCATTGGAGGCAGACTTCCAAATCTCTCTCCTTTGGCAGACCTGACCGAATTGGAGGTGTTGCTTGCTCGCAGTTGTTATATTGAAGATATTTCAGCACTTGCCAAACTCAAAAATTTAGAAACATTAAATTTAGAAAACAATTACAGAATTGCTGACATTTCAAGTCTAAAAAACTTATCAAAACTTCGTATGCTAAACTTGGGAGGGAATGAAATTTCAGACCTTTCTCCCATATCTAACTTATTTAATTTGAGGTATTTAACACTTACAAGTAATCGAATTTCTGATATTTCACCTTTGGCAAAACTCACTGCCTTAGAAATGCTAATTTTGAATCAAAACCAGATAAAAAGCATAGAAGCACTGCGAGAAATGGATTACTTAACAAAGTTAGAGCTTAATAACAACCAAATCCAAGATATTTCGTCTTTGCAGGGCTTAAAACAGCTCTCTACCCTAAGTTTAGGAGTTAATCAAATCTCAAATATAGATGCTATCAAAGGCATCAAATCCCTGAAAACATTGATATTAGGAGGGAATCCGCTGGACGAAAGCATGGCGCAATTTGCCTGTAATCCAGTAAATTATCCTTTTTTGGGCTACTTAACTGTGCCTGAAAGTGCGCTAACGAACGTTCCTGAAAATATTAAGAAATTGCAAGGCAGAGATGGGCGTTTTGCCAAACTTTTGCATCAGTATTTTGAGAGTAGTGGGAAATAAAAAGTACATTCGCATGGTTCAATTTATGCGAATAAATTGATTTTCAAATACTTAAACATGATAATATTTGTATTCATGATGCTCGCCTCTATTTTAAATATATTTGGTTCTAAATCAATGATAATGTCAGAAAAAATACTGCATTTAAGCGTCAAAAAAGTAGATGAACGGAGCGTAGAAGTGCGCCTGACCAATGTAAGCAAGCAAGTCGTGCGTTTGTACAGTCATGTGGAAACGGGCGAGGAGCGGCATTACGACAATTTTGAGATTGTACTCCTTACGCCTGATAATGAGCAAATGTATCTTAGTTTTTATGGCGACAGAGATAAGTCTGCACGTATCATCATAGAGCTGCAACCCAATGAAAATCTGACACATACGATAGATTTGGTTTACTGGGCAAACCACTACGTCAATAGTGCTGAACTTAAAAATATTGGACTTTTTCACTTGTCAAGTATTAGTTTATTAAAAGTAAAAGCACGTTATTTTAATCAGCCTTGCCAAGACTGCACTGAATATTACAAAGCGATTTGGTCAGGCTATTGTGATTCGGAATGGGTGGAGTAAAGAATTTCTAATTTCTTAAACAGATGACAAACAACCAATTACGTAACGAATGGATAGTCCAAGAATCTCCGCACTTTGGGGCGTGGGAGTGGGAAGTGGCTAAAAGTGATTGGGAAACTGAAACATTCATTTATTTTATTAACAAATTTTGGAAATTAGGATTAGAAACTGGCATTCTAAAATTGCTTGATGAAGCAGGTCGTAGCTTTCGCTATGCCAATCAAATGACTTACATCAACGTCAAGGAAGAACTGGAAACGACTTGGGTAGAAGATGCGGGGGAATTGCTGAGAAATCTCTATCCAGAACTTATCAGCACCCAAAAACGCAACATGGAACTTTATCCTGCTCTAAAAATCTTTGGCGGATTTTCGAAGAAAGCCACCATTATCTGTTTCTGTGCGGAACTACACGCCAATATTTGGTTTCCTTATTTGCCTTTTAGTTTGTGGGAAAGAGAGAAAGAATATGATTATCAGCTAATTGATACTAAAATAGACAATACACTTTTGGCTTGGGAAAATGCGTCAAGATTAAACGAATGGGTGCGCCAAGTCAATGGATTGGTCAAAGAAGTGAATGGAAATACCAAGTTTATTCGCCCCAAACAGCATTTTTATAGACCAATGATTGATTTGAATGGAATTATTTTAGAATAAAGTAATGACAGAAAATCTAAAAACAAGAATAATCGCTTTTTTTGAAAATGGGGCGCAATTTTATGGCAAAAAAGTGGCTATCAAGGAGTCTATTTCTACCAATGCCCTCAATTTTGACCGACATTTCACAAGTTTTTCATATTTAGAGTTCGATTTGGTGAATATAAGCACACGCATCAGTGGCGGCAGGGCTACTTTTGCAGGAGAAAAGCAATATTATGAAATTGGCTTAGACTATCTTGTTCATTTTGAGGAAATTGGAGAAAATCAATTTGAGTTTATAGAAAAATACAGTGAAACAGTTTATCGAAAAACATTTTTGACAATCAGGTAAAAAATGACCGCAGAAATCTACTATAACGCACTTAGATACAGCTTGATACAGCAAATCAATGCTATCAAGGCAAAGCACGGCAATCGTTACTCCTATAAAGGCGAAGTCTGGGACAATTATAGCCTGCGCTGGGAACTATTGGATAGATTGGAGGTTTTTGCACCACAAGACTTTGATACAGAAACCGCACAAGAGGAAATATTATCCTTCATTATCAATACGTTACAAGAAGATTATGTAGGCGATGCAAAGAATCCCCCTGACAAAAGCAAAATCAAGGAAATCTTCAAACAAATCCGCAAGCAACTAAAAATAGACTTAAAAAAAGCGGCAACTTTTCCAGAAGTGCCGTATCGCAGGCGTTTGAACAAGGAAGAATGGGAAAATGTATGTAAAAGATTTGAGGTGGAATTGAAGGCAGACAGGCGGTTTTTAATTCCTTATAATTCGGAAGTATTTGAACGCCGTCTTTTATCTTTTATTTTGCAAGAAACTGATAATGTGTATTATGTGAGTCTTATTTCACCTTCTTTTGCCTACGAATTATCAGTAAACTGGTTTGAGGAAATGTTCCAATATGATGGGTGCTTTTGGATTGACAAAGACTTTACGTGGGCGGTATATGCAGAGCCAAACGGTTATCCTGAAATTTATGGAAGGATTTAAAAACTTGAACAACATACAAATAAAAACTCAAACCATAGAAACAAATCTCTGTCTGTGAGTTTGAGTATTTAACAAATTGGTAGTCAATGAATTATAGCAAGAAATAATTGAAAGAAGAATCATGGTCTGCGCGCTAACGACTTAGTTGCTTTGCTTTGTTCCAATATTCGTCCATTTCTGCCAGCGTCATTTCTCCCATTTTTTTGCCATCTTTTTTGCTTTCTGTTTCCAAATAGGAAAAACGGTGTATAAACTTTCGGTTGGTTTTTTCTAAAGCAGTTTCGGGGTTTATGTTCATAAAACGTGCATAATTTATCAAGGCAAATATCAAATCACCAAATTCTTCCTCCGCGTGTGCGTGGTCTATCTGCTCGTCAGGCAGGTTTTGATACGTTTCCTGAAACTCTTGCATTTCCTCTTCTACCTTTTCCCAGACCTGTGCGCGATTTTCCCAATCAAACCCTACGCCTCTGGCTTTCTCTTGGATTCGCATTGCCTTGACCATGGCGGGCAGGGATTTAGGCACGCCGCCAAGAACAGTTGCTTCCTGCTGCTTCCCATTTTTCTCTTGGAGTTTAATCAATTCCCAGTTGCGCTTTACGGCTTCGTCATCTTCCGCTTTTACGTTGCCGTAGATATGCGGGTGGCGGCGAATGAGCTTTTCTGCCAAGTGATGAATCACGTCGGCAATGTCAAAAGCCTGATTTTCAGCCGCAATTTTAGCATAAAAAACAAGGTGTAAGAAAATATCGCCAAGTTCGTTTTTGATTTCCTGCCAGTCTTGGTTCATAATGGCATCAGAAAGTTCGTAAGTTTCCTCGATGGTCAAGTGGCGAAGCGACTGAATCGTTTGCTTTTTGTCCCAAGGGCATTGCTCTCGTAACTCATTCATTATTTGCAAGATACGCTGAAAAGCAAGCGTATATTTTTCGTCTGTTGGGTTCATGCGCTCAAACTCGTTTATAGATTATTTTCAAAGCGCAATATACTAAAAAAACAAAACGAGGCTTTAAAAACTTGCATTTAACACCCAAAAGTAGAATAACTGTCCTATCTTTGCGCCAAAAAATTTCAAAAATGAATTCTTACTTACGCATTGTTTCTTACTCCAAGCCATACAGTTCTTACGTACCTTCCTACCTGATTTTGACGATTTTATCTATTGTATTTGGCTCTCTCAACTTTGTGTTGCTCATGCCCGTACTGGACGTACTGTTTCAAAATATTCCTGCAAAAGAGTTACAAGAACCTGATTTTCAGTGGAGTATAGACTATTTCAAAAACTATTTTTACTATTATTTGGCAAACTCTGCAAAGCAATACGGAAGCATGAAGGCTTTGCAATATGTTTGTGCGGTCATTGTCATTTCTGTTCTTCTTTCCAATGCCTTTCGCTATGCCTCTTTTGTAGTCATTAATAGGGCTATGTATAAGATTTTGAGCAAGATACGAGAAGAAGTTTTCAATAAAATGTTAGCCCTCGATTTGGCGTACCTGTCCAATGAGGCAAAGGGCGATTTGATGTCGCGCATCACCAATGACGTAGAGCAGGTCGAATATGGAGGCGTAGCACCACTCAAAAGCATCATCAAAGAGCCTCTGACCATTGTCGTAAATTTTGGGATTTTGCTTTATCTTTCTTTCCAACTCACCATTTTTGTATTATTACTTTTGCCAATTTCTGTCTTTTTAATTTCACGTTTGGCAAAAAGTTTGAAAAAACATGGCATCAACAGCCAAGAAATGCTGGGCAAAATTCTTTCTACTGTCGAGGAAATGCTGTCGGGCTTGAAAATCATTCGTGCTTTTAACGCGACGGAGTTTATTCGCAAGAAATTTGCAGACCAGAATCAGCATTTTATGAAAACAATAGTTTATATCTCCAATAAAAGCGATTTGGCAAGTCCTATTTCTGAAGTAGTTGGCGTGATTACGGTCTGTGTGATAATCTTGTACGGTGGTTCTTTGGTTTTGCAGGCTTCGCCCGACCTGACCGCGTCGCAGTTTTTTGCGTACATTGCCGTTTTTTTGCAAATATTGAACCCTGCCAAAGCACTTTCTACGGCAATTAGCTCCATTCAGCGCGGACTCGCCGCCGCCGAGAGAATTTGGGCGGTGCTGGATATTCAGCCCAAGATTGGCAATACCGCAGCCCCCACAATTATTGCCGATTTTACCAATAATATTGTTTTCCAAAACGTTTCTTTCCAATACAACTCGGAACGCATTATTCTGAAAAACATCAATTTGGAAATCAAAAAAGGGCATACTGTCGCCTTAGTGGGCAGCTCTGGTGGTGGAAAATCGACGCTTGCTGACCTCATTCCCAGATTTTATGACACCAGCGAAGGGCAGATTTTGCTTGATGGCATCAATGTCAAAAACTATGAATTAGAAAGTTTGCGGAAACTCATGGGTATCGTAACGCAAGAATCCATTTTGTTTAATGATAGTATTTTTAACAATATCGCTTTTGGACTCCCTCACGCTACGCAAGAGGCTGTGATGCAAGCCGCCAAAGTCGCTAATGCTCACGACTTTATCATGGAAACAGAAAATGGCTACCAAACCAATATCGGCGATAGAGGCATGAAACTTTCGGGCGGACAACGCCAGCGACTGAGCATCGCACGTGCTATCCTCAAAAATCCACCTATTTTGATTTTGGACGAGGCTACTTCTGCCTTGGATTCGCAGTCAGAACGCTTGGTGCAGGACGCACTGGACTACCTGATGGAAAATAGGACTTCGATTGTGATAGCGCACCGCCTCAGCACGATTCAGCAGGCGGACGAAATTATTGTTATCCAAGAGGGCGAAATCATAGAACGCGGCACGCACGAAGACCTCCTTGCCAATGAAGGTTTCTACAAAAGGCTGAGTGCCTTGCAGGGAAACTGAGGGAGGCTATCGTTAATCTCTCTATTGTTTCGGACTTGTTTTAATGGTGCTATTATGTTGTTCGAATCCAGCTTTAAGCCCAAGCATAAATTCTGTAACGCTTACAATCACAAGAATTAAAATCACTGATGTCAATATGCTTCTAAGATACAAGCCAGCCCTCGAATAGCCAAAAGTAGAAAAGTATTGATAATAAAACCAGATAGAGTAAATCAGCGAAACAACCACTACGCCACTGAAAATATAAGTTGATGCAAACGTGTTTTTAAAGAAAACAGAGAGTATTGTAAAAATGATGGCAATAAGCAATTCGCCACTGGCTTTGTAAGTATTAAGCACTAAATGCTCTGTAAGATTTTGCTTACTTTTTCTGAAAAACCAAAAGCTAAATAATGCAAAAAAAGGTATTCGAATTAATATAAATAGTTTTGGATTGTCTTTTGATAGCTTTTCAAATCCCGCCAAAAACTCCTTATCTGTTGAGAAATAATGAGTTGTATCTATCAATTTGACATCAAGCGTATCCCCAAGATGCCCAAGCGTAATTATTAAAATGATAAAGGTAAAATAGTTGAAATGTTTTATCCTTTTGCCTTGAATATACTCTCTGATACTATGCCCTGGTCGAACAAAAAGTTCTTTTATAGTGTAAATAAAGCCTTTGTCAATATCAAATACGCCGCGAACAAGGTCTTGCAGCATAAAATTTTTTAACGAAAAACGATGTGTGCTTGCTTTTTGACCGCAATGATGGCAAAAATTACTATTGAGTTGTTGATGACAGTTTAAACAATGATTGTCCATCTAATTTCAAAATTTTAGTTGTCAAATACTATTTAATATTCTCTCAATCACCCAGCCAGCCGCGACTCCTGAACCAAAAGTAGATGCCCAGCGAAACCACTATCATAATAATCCAAACGCCTGCATAGCCAAAATCAGAGCGCATTTCGGGCATATAGCTGAAATTCATGCCATAAATCCCTACAATAAAGGTCAGTGGAAGGAAAAATACAGTCAAAATCGTCAAAACTTTCATCACCTCATTGGTGCGGTGCGAGGCAAGCGAGAGGTGAATATTGAGCAAATTGTTGGCATCTTCGTAGAGCTGGTCAGCGTAATACTCTAATTTTTGCCCATTATCTACGGCTTCTTTGAGATAAGATTCCCATTTTTCATTGACAAAACTTTGTTTTTTAATCAATTCGTTAAACAAAAACAACATTTTTTTATACACTGAGGCTTTGCGACGCAGTAAGTACAATCGCTGAATAATCGAGGCAGGTTCGTTGTTGTCAAAAATCGCTTCTTCATACCTTTCCAGCATCTCCATAGCATATTTGCTTGGCGTTTCATACGTATTCAGGATAGCCTCGTACAAATCCGCCGTAATCATCATGGAGAGATTTTCCTCATTTTTATGCGACACACGCCACTTATTTCGCAGCACTTTGATATATTCGTGGTCGCGGCGATGAATGGTAACTAAGAAATTTTCCCCAGCAAAGAGGGCTATTTTGTTCGTGAGTTTCTGTACCGTATCACCTTCTTTGGTAGAGCTTGCGTCGTAGGCACGCAATACGATGAAAGAAACATTATTGACATTCTCGAACTTGGGCAAATGCTCAGGCTCCAAGCAATCATGGACAGAGGCAGAATGAAGGTCATACTGCACTGCCACCTGCGCCATTTCTCTGATGGTTGGGTTAATCAGGCTTACCCACTCAAAATTATTTTTGCTTTTTAAAACAACTTCTATCATACTTGCAAAATTAAAAAAAATAGCCTGATACCAAAGTTTTCTAAATTTTTATTTCTAAAAAGGTAAATCAAATCTGCGAATTTATCTTCTTTGTGGTGTGTTAATAAAAAATAGTATATCACATCATCATTCTGATTTCAAATAAAAATAATTGCGTTTGAGTATGAAAAAAACAGGAAATTGCCCCATTACCCACAAGGAAGTACCCGTCAATGAACTGGTCAATGCCCATAATATACGCCACAAAATCAAGCAAGCCATCAAGCAGCAACACCCAGACTGGGATAGCGAAGACGGTATCATTTCTATAGATGCGCTCAACAAGTGTAGGGCTGAATACGCCAGAAAAGCATTAGAGGAAGAAAAAGGCGACCTTGGCAACTTGGAAATAGAGGTGCTTGACCGCATCAAAAACCTTGAAACCATGGCAAAAGATGTTGATTTGGAAACTGAAGGTGAGCTTACACTTGGACAAAAATTAGCGGATAAGGTAGCCGAGTTTGGCGGAAGTTGGGCTTTTATCCTTAGTTTTGGCGGCTTCATTGTCGTTTGGATTATGGTAAATGTTATTTTTTTGGCACAAAAACCATTTGACCCTTATCCTTTTATTTTGCTAAACCTCATACTTTCTTGCTTGGCGGCACTACAAGCACCTGTGATTATGATGAGCCAGAACAGGCAAGAATCCAAAGACCGTTTGCGTTCACAATATGATTATCAGGTAAACCTAAAAGCAGAACTGGAAATCAGGCAGTTACACGAAAAAGTCGACCATTTGCTTATTCATCAGAGCCAAAAACTATTTGAAATCCAACAGATTCAGATTGATTTGATGGAGCAGTTGCTAAGTAGAAAGGAAAAGTAGATTTTGCGCTTTTCAAATCGTTTTCTCTTTTTTGTTTGAAATTCATTTTTACCTATTAATTTTGGTGTCAATTATACCAATTTTCAATACTTCTATCTTGGACATTACCATTCAACATATTGCTATTCAGGGAGTTATAGCTCTACCTTTTTTATCTTTTCTGTTTTTTACTATCTTTGGTAAAAAAATAAATAGCGCATGGCTAAGTACGTGCCTACTCTTTATTTCGTGCCTTTTTTCTGCCTTTTTATTTCACCAAACTTGGATAGAAAATCAAACCTATCAAATTGGTTTTGAGTGGTTTACACTAAAAACTAATGCTTTCAATGTCAATATATGGATTGATAAAACTACAACAGCCATGTTTTTGATGGTCAGTTTTATTTCAACCTTAGTGCATTTATTTTCAATCACTTATATGAAAGGTGATAAATACTACAGTCGCTATTTTGCGCTGTTAGGTTTGTTTACTTTTGCGATGCAAGCCCTTTTACTGACGAGTAACTTGCTGATTATCTATATTTTCTGGGAATTAGTTGGCTTCTGCTCATACTTGCTCATTGGTTTTTGGTATGAAAAATCTGCTGCTGCCCGCGCCGCCCAAAAAGCATTTCTATTCAACCGCGTAGGCGATATTGGTTTTTTATTGGCAGTCAGTTTGGTTTGGTTTTCTTTTCAAACCCTTGATATTCAGCAAATCACACAAATTTTGGTCAGTGATACCCATACCAATCACTATTTACTCATTTTGCTTGGACTGGGCTTCGTGCTGGCTACCTGCGGCAAATCGGCGCAACTACCTCTTTCTGTGTGGCTTCCAGATGCGATGGAAGCTCCTACGCCTGTTTCCGCCCTGATTCATGCCGCCACGATGGTTGCCGCAGGGATTTACCTGCTCATCAGGGTTCATGCCTTGTTAGTTCCTGAAATTCAACTACTTGTGGTTATCATTGGTACACTGACTGCGCTTTCTGCCGCCTTTTCTGCACTCAGCCAAACAGATATAAAAAAAGTGCTTGCTTATTCTACGGTTTCACAGTTGGGTTTTATGCTGGTTGCTACGGGCGTAGGCGCGACGCAAGTAGCTCTTTTTCATTTACTTACACACGCTTTTTTCAAGGCGGGCTTGTTTTTGTGCGCGGGAGCAATCATTCACGCCCTACACGAACAAGACATGAGAAAAATGGGCAATTTACGAAAAAAAATGCCTTTGATTTTTATAAGTTATTCATTATGTGCTTGTTCATTGGCGGGAATCCCCCTTTTTTCAGGTTTTTTATCCAAAGATTTGATATTGCATCAGAGCCTTGTTTGGGCTGAAAATCATGGATTGCTATTTTATTTGATTCCTGTCAGCCTGTTTTTAACTTCCTTATTAACAGCAATTTACATCACAAAGCAATGGAGTTTAGTATTTTTAGAGAAAAAAGACTTTTTAAAACAACCACAGCCAAAAATAGGCGGACTTTGGCAGCAGTTCAGCACTTTGCCCACAGTTTATTTCCCAATTTTAATTTTAGCTATTTTTTCTTTGGGTTTTGCTTTTTCTATTAATCCATTTTTACCTGAAAAAAGCTGGCTAATGGGCGGACAAATTCCTGCACTCAATCATGGAATAGCGGTGGTTTCTGCCCTGCTTGCGGGCGCGGGAATAGCCATAGGCTGGTGGCTAAGTAAAAAAGAGAGCAGCAAGGAAACTGGCGAAAGTGCAGCAAAAGAAAACTTTGCATATAAGGTTGGCTTGGATAGTTTTTACCAAAAAACGCTTGTTAATTGTAGTATCATTTTATCAAAAAAACTGGCTAAATTTGATGATGCTGTGGTAGATAGAACGGTCAGGTTCGCGGGGTTTGGCTTGATAACGATTGGATTATTAGCGGCTTGGGCGGATAAATATGTGGTAGATGGTGGGGTTCGCCTTTCGGTATGGGCGGTCAGAAAGGGTGGGCAAAAAACCAAATCAATGCAAAACGGCAAGGTGCAAAGTTATTTTGCGTGGGCAATGGTTGGTATGGTTGTTTTATTGATTTTCATTGTATATTTGTAGTAAGTAGTTATGAGTTATTAGTTATAAATTATGAATTAATCGCAGCGGCGAACCGTACAAATAACTGGTAATCAATATTTTATTCAACAACTATAATATAAACTAATTTTGCGTATTTACTTATATTGAATTTTTTTTAATCATCAAAAATTTTCCCTCAACCAAAAAATCAGACTATTTTAATAAGTTTTCCTATCAAAGTTCATGTCAAAAGAGCAAAGACAAAAAGCAGGCGAGTGGATAGAAAGTCCTCATATTCAGAATTTTATAGTAGTTTTGATTGTAATTAATGCGATAATGATTGGCTTGGAAACGACCAATACAGATTATTTTATTCATCGCAAATTTATAGATATTCTTGACCAAGGCATTTTGCTTATTTTTGCCTTAGAAGTCGTAGTCAAGATTTATGCTTTTCGCTGGAAATTTTTTCGAGATGGTTGGAATCTATTTGATTTTGCGATAATTAGCCTTTCATTATTGCCTTCGTCGGGCTTGTTTTCTATCCTGCGAACGCTGCGTATTTTGCGTACACTGCGTCTTATCAAGAAAATACCGCGCCTGCGCCTCATCATTGACGCAATTATTGTGGCAGTACCAAGCATTAGTTGGATTTTGCTTTTGCTCATCATGGTTTTTTATGTTTTTGCAGTAATTAGCACAAGTTTGTTTGGCGAGGAATTTCCTGTATGGTTTGGGACGTTGGGCAAGTCGATGTACACTCTTTTTCAGATAATGACGCTGGAAAGCTGGTCTATGGGCATTGCTCGCCCTGTGATGGAAAAATTCCCACACGCGTACCTATTTTTTATTCCATTTATTTTGATTGCGACCTATACTTCTATGAATATTTTTATTGCGGTGGTAGTCAATGCAATGAACGAAATTCACAAGTTTGAGGAGGAAAAGCCTGCCATTGAGCAAGCTATACCAGCAGAAGCCAACGAGCAGGAAGAAAAAGAGGAGAGCAGCCGATTTATTTTGAATGACAACTACATTTTGTCCAATAAACTTCACGACATAGAAAATGAGATGAAGGAAATGAAAGCACTGATAAAAAAACTAATAGAAGAAAAGGAAAGAGCCGTTTAGCTTGCCAGAGGCACTGTAAACCTAAATGTAGAGCCTACGCCTTCAGTGCTTTCTACCCAGATTTTCCCCCCGTTTTTCTCGGCAAACTCTCGGCAGAGTAGCAAGCCCAAACCTGTTCCTGCCTCGCCTTGCGTGCCTTTCATGGTGTGCTTAGAGTCAATGCGGAAAATCTTTTCGACAACAGAGGGCGGCATACCTGTCCCTGTATCGCGCACGAAGACCTCTACCATGCTGTCGTCTTTGAGGTTTGCGCCAATGGTAATTTTGCCTCCATTGTAGGTAAACTTGATGGCATTAGAAATGAGATTGGTCAAGATGACGCTGAGTTGGTTTTGGTCAGCAAAAAGTTTGATATCCAGCTCATCGCTCACTTCCAGTTTGATGTCTTTGTGATGTGCATTATTTTTTAAGACTGCCACCACATCTGCTACTGCCTCAGAAAGAAAAATACCTTGCGGTCTAAACTCAATGCTATTCATCTGCGAGCGCGCCCAAGTAAGTAGGTTTTCGAGGTAACGACTTGATATTTTGATAGTTTCGTCAAGGCTTTTGGCGGTTTGTTTGATTTCGTCGGGGCTGAGTTGGTCGGCAAAGTTTGACAATAGGTTCGAAAATCCCTTCATGGAGTTCATAGGGCTGCGAAGGTCATGCGCCAAAATGGAGAAAAAGCGATTTTTGGTCGTATTGAGTTCACCCAGCTCAAATTCTGATTGTTTTAGTTTTTCATTTGCTGATTGCAAATCCTGATTTTGACTCTCCAGAAGCCATTTTTGTTTTTCTATTTCTGTTTTTTGTTGAGAAATTTCTTGGGTACGTTCTATCACCAAACTTTCTAATTTGCGGCTATTTTCTTTGATATTTTTGATTCTGTATTGATAATACCCAAAGAAAAGCCCCACACAAGCCATAATCACGAGCAATCTGAACCACCAAGTTCGCCAAAAAGGGAGAACAACATTGATTTGAATGGTGCGGATTTGGCTACTTACTACTCCGTCAGCATTGGTCGCGCGTATGGTAAATTTATATTTCCCTTCGGGCAGGTTATTAAAGGTAGCCACGCGATTTAGTGCATCAGTTTTAACCCATTTGTCAGAAGGCTCGTCCTCGCTTTCCAATTTGTATTCGTACCCAATTCGGTTGGGCGCGCTGTAATGCAAGGCGGCAAACTCAAAAGAAAAAGAATAATCGTCGGTAGGAATATTGATTTGGTCTGCAATAGAAATGTGTTTTTTTAGAAAGATATTTTCTTTTGCATTGATTTTGATGGATTCGTTAAATGCCTTAAAATCAGTGATAACGATAGGCGGCTCGTATTTGTTGCTGGGCAGATTATCGGGCTTGAAAGTAATCATGCCGTTTACACTCCCAAAATAATAGGTGCCAGACCGCCCTTTGTGGTAAGCCCCAATATTAAATTCTTCGGTGGGCAGTCCATCATTGGTATCGTAGTGGCGCGTAACTTCCTGCTTGATGATGTCGAACCTGAACAAACCGCGATGCCCACTCAGCCAAAGTTGATTGCTGTTTTTGTCTTCTATAATGCCATAAACTACGCTATTAATCCCTTTTTTTGAAGAAAAATAATTGAATTGTCCTTTTTGGATTTCCAATAAATCTAAGCCGCCGTCCAGCGTTCCTACCCATACCTTGCCAAACTCATCTACATAAATGGAGGCAACTCGGTCGTCAGAAAGACTGCCCTGCTTGGTGTAGCTATACCTAAATGACTCAAACAGTGCATTTTGAAGTTTCATTTGGTTTAGCCCGCCGCCAT
>JAAFJS010000084.1 GCA_013298985.1 Cytophagales bacterium | reverse complement strand
AGCCAAAGCTATCGGGACTATTCCCTACGAAATCTTTACTGGGATTGGAGAAAGGGTAAAACGAGTGTTTTTTACGGAGTAAGGATTAAACTGAAAGATAGCTTCAGTTTTGTGAAAAGAGTAAAAACAAAGCAAAAGACCATGAATAGATAAAAGTTGGCAATAAAAATAAGAAACTGTCCAAAAGTCCTCACCGTTAAGCAGTTCAACAAATTTAAGCGTATTTTGTATTATCACAGTCCTGTTAGGGATATGAGCTTTGTAGAAATCAATAAAGAACAATAGGTAAAAGTCCCATTAGGGAATTCCATTCGGAAACGCAACTAATTAATTATCAAACATTTGTGTCGTCCCTAACGGGATATTATTTTTTGAGTAGCTTGCCCACAGGCCAGCCCACGCTCGACATCTCCATGTTGTTGCCGTCAGGGGAGATAGTAGCTGTTTCTATGCGAAAAACTCGCTCACGATTCGAAATAAATGCGTCGTAACTTAGTTCTTCCTTCACCCAAAAAGCAATGAGAAAAAATAAGGAAATACCCAAGACCAAACCCAAAAGATTGATGAAGGAATAGCCTTTTTTATTGGCAAAACTGCGGAAAGCGATTTTGAAGTAATTTTTAAACATGGTTTTATCAATTATTAAATCTGGAATTAGGAATCTGGAATCGCAACGGCGAACCGTCTGAAATGAATTAAAAATCTGAAAATTAAAAATCTGGAATTAAAAATTGTATTTCATTCTTCATTCCAGATTCCAGATTATGTATTTCATTCCGAACGAAGTGAGGTAACAGGATTCGCCAGTGCCGCTTTGATGCTCTGCCAGCTTACTGTTAATAAAGCAATTAGCACCGCAGAAACTCCCGCCAAGGCAAATATCCACCAAGCAATTGGGGTTCTATACGCAAAGTCTGCTAACCACTTGTCCATGAAGTAATAAGCAATCGGTGAGGCTATCACAAAAGCAAGCGAAACTAATTTCAAAAAGTCCGTAGAAAGCAATGTCGTAATTTGGAATAGACTCGCACCCAGCACTTTACGAATACCAATTTCTTTTACTTTTTGCTCTGCGGTATAAGTTGCCAAGCCAAATAAACCCAAGCAAGCAATGCCTATCGCCAAAAATGCAGCAATGAGAAATGCTTTGTTCAGCTTTTCCTCTTTGGCGTATTGTCTTTGGAAATCTTCGTCTAAAAACCTGTAAGTCAGTGAGAAACCTGCAAAAACTTTTTTCCAAGATTCCTCTACATGAGCTATTACAGTTTTCGCATCTTTCCCTTCGTAGCGCACTGCAAGCACATTAATTGCCTTTGCTACATTGATAACCACAGGTTTAATTTTTTCTTGTAAACCATGTTGATGATAATTTTTCAACACACCTACCACCTTGCCTTGGTAGCCAGATACGGATAGTTTTTTATCTATCGCATTTTCAGGTGTTTGCCAGCCAAATGCCTTTACAGATTCTTCATTGATGAGAAAAGAAACGCCCTCGTCCGCCTTGCTATTCGGTACAAAATCTCGCCCTGCAACTACCTGTAAACCAATGGTTTTCACATAATTGTCATCAGTAGGAATATGCTCTACCACGATTCCTTGTGTTTGCGTATTGCCCTCTCCATTAGCAAACTGCCCTTGCCAGCCTGAACGCCCAGGGATAGCCGCAGAAGCGGAGGCTTGTTTGATATTACTGTGGCGAAGTAGTTCATTTTTAAGTAATTCTGCTTTTCCATTTCGCAAACCCCAAGGCAATTCATTCATATTTATCACTATCTTGTTTTCCTTGTCAAAACCCAAAGATTGCCCTTGCATAAATTTCATTTGCTGTACTGCTACCAAAGTGCTTATTATCAATGCAATAGAAATTACAAACTGAACTACTACCAGCCCTTTCCTCAGCAAAATGCCTTGTAAAGAATGAGTAAAATTGCCTTTCAGCACCGTAATAGCCTGATAGTTAGACAGTACGAGTGCAGGATAGAAACCTGCCAATAGCGAAAGCACCAAAATAATCGCAGTGAAAAGCAGTAGATTAGAAGCAGTAAATAACTCACTGAATAGGGAGTTTTTACCAGAAAACTCATTGAAAAAAGGAAAAACATAACTAATGACTAATAAACTCAATACGCCTGCACCCATACACATTAGGAAAGATTCCATTAAAAATTGGAAAATCAAAGTCTTGCGCTGTACGCCCAATACTTTTTTGATGCCTACCTCTTTTGCTCTTTCCATCGCCCTTGCGGTTGCTAAATTAATAAAGTTCAGACAGGCAATGAGCAAGATAAAAATGCCAATAGAAGCAAAAAAATACACAGATTTGATGTTACCGACCGTTCCTTTGGCGGTACTCATGCCCGAATGTAGGTAAATATCGGTAACAGGGCGCAAACTTAGCTTGCTGTCAAAGCCCGTTTTCTTCACTGCTTCTTTGCCAAAATTAGAAACTAAATCTTTGATTTTCAAGCTAAAAGACTTGCTATCTGTCCCTTCTTTGAGCAAAACATAATTATAAACATTAATGTCAAACCAGCCCTCTGCATACTCGTATTTGCAATCTTCGGGATACATCGCACAAAGTGTTGATAATGAAACCAATCCATCAAAATTCAGGTGAGTATTTTTGGGCAAATCTTTGAGAACACCTGTAACCTTGTAAGGAATGCTATCATTGACCATAAGTATCTTGCCTACTGCCTCATCTTTACCAAAATATTTAGCCGCTAAGTCTTTGCTAATCACCACGCTATAAGGAGTTTTGAGTGCTTCTTTGGTATTGCCGTTCTCTAAATCATAGCCCAGCACGTCAAAAAAATGCTCATCAGCCATCAGTACATTTTCATTGATATAGGTATCTTGGTGCTTGACCATGAATGCCCCCCAAGACTTCAAATACGTAAGTTTTTCTACTTCTGGATATTGTTTTTTGAGTAGCTCGCCCACAGGCCAGCCCACGCTCGACATCTCCATATTGTTGCCGTCAGGGGAGATAGTAGCAGTTTCTATGCGGAAAACACGCTCACTGTTTGGCATAAATGCGTCGTAGCTTAGTTCTTCTTTTGCCCAAAAAGCAATGAGGAAAAATAAGGAAATGCCCAAGACCAAACCCAAAAGATTGATGAAGGAATAGCCTTTTTTATTGGCAAAACTGCGGAAAGCGATTTTGAAGTAATTTTTAAACATGGTTTTATCAATTATTAAATCTGGAATTAGGAATCTGGAATCGCAGCGGCGAACCGTCTGAAATGAATTAAAAATCTGAAAATTAGAAATCGTAATGGCAAATTGTCTGAAATAAAATATCATATTTTTGGGATACTCTGACAATTTTTGTGGAAAGTTCCCCCCGCTAAAGCGAGGGGTTAATCTAACCCCTCGCTTTAGCGGGGGGAACTCGTAGAAACTCAGTCTGCCACAAAAATTGTCAGACAACTATTTTTGGCACCACTGCTCATTTTACTATTCTTTTTGGTTTATAAAAAGTTATAGCGGAAAAATTGGTTTTTCACGTACTTCGTACCGAGAGATAACACGTGAAAAAATGCCCTATCAATGATTCATGTGTTATCACATGAATTACAATGCGCTAAAAGATTAGAAGAATCTTCTTTTTTAGATTAAAATAATTTCAGTTTTTTTTTTATCTTTGTAAAAAATAAATATTTATGACTAAATCATTTGAAACTTGGGAATACGAAGAAGTTGAAACCACCTTTGGGCTAAAAAGAGTGTTTGAACTTCCTGCCTTGACGAACTGGCTCGACTCTCCAAGAAACAATGTGAGTGAAACAATGAAACATTTTTTGGAGATGATTCAAAAAAGGCTCATTGTCAATGCAGATGCTTGGAATGAAGATGAGCTTAAAATGTTTTTCATTGCTCCATTACTCAGTCAAATGCCCTTAGAAACTGACGACTTCAAGCCTTTTACACAACGTACAATTTCGGCAAAATTCCCAGAATTGGATTTAGAAGTTTCTGGTAAAATTGAGTTTGTGATTGCACGTGGTAAACAAAGACCTAAGCAACCCTACTTCTTTCTTCACGAATACAAGCAAGAACGACGTAGAGAGAATGACCCACTGGGGCAGTTATTAATATCTATGGTTGCTGCTCGTCAGAATAACGAAAAGCAAACTCCACTTTTTGGTTGCTACGTAGTCGGTCGTGATTGGTTTTTTGTAGTCTTAGACCAGCAATATTATGCGGTGAGTTTGGCTTGTGATGCCACCAAAAACCATGAACTTTTCCAAATCGTAGCAATGCTCTCTACCATGCCTACTATTATTAGGAGATATTTATAGCTATTTATTGAACTAATATATTGATAATTAAACAGTTACACTCTTTTTCTCCTACTGGTTCAAGCGTAATGCTTAAACCAGTTAAGAGAAATTTAAAAATTATATTTCATTCCAGATTATGTATCTCATTCCGACCGTAGCGACTTTACAGGATTTGCCAATGCCGCTTTAATCGCTTTGTAACTCACTGTAAATAAGGCAATAAGAATCGCCCCTGCGCCCGCAAGTACGAACAAGTCTAAGCGTGTACCTATTTTGTACGCAAAATCTTTCAGCCATTCTTGCGTAAAATAATACGCAACAGGCGTAGCAATCACAAAAGCAACCCCTACCAATACCAAGAAATCTTTGGAGAGCAAAAGTGTGATTTGTGAGATAGTTGCGCCCAAAACCTTGCGAATACCTATTTCTTTCATTCTTTGGTTTACCATGAAAGATACCAAACCAAATAAGCCCAAAGAAGAAATCAAAATCGCCAAAAAAGTTGCTGCTTGCATGAGTTTTGCCGCTTTTTGCTCGCTTTCATAAAACTTGGCAATGCGGTCATCAAACCACATATACTCGAATTTGTCTTCGGTATCGGGGTAGGTTTCGTTATATATTTTCTCTATTTTCGCCATCACCGCCTGAATTTCTTTTTGTGTTTTGCCCTTCGTTTGCACTTTCAGATTGACTGTACTTGCATATTTATTTTGGCTACCAATAAACGCAGGCTCTATTTTATTGTGCAGTGGGCGAATGTGGAAGTCTTTGACCACGCCTACAATCGGGTAAATCGCCCCATTATAAGCAATAATTTCTTGATTAATAGCTTCTTGTGGAGTTTTAAAGCCTAAAAGTTTTAGGTAAGATTCATTGATAACCAATTCCTTAATCGTATCGCTGGTAACGATATTACGCCCCGCCAAGAGTTTCAGTCCAAACATAGGGATAAACGCACTGTCGCCAGATTTACTATGAACTTCATGTTTCTGTATTTCATTTTTATTTTTAAAACTCAACGTAGTGGTATTATACCCGCTTTGCGCTATTGTATTGTTACTGAGGCTTATTTGCTGGATTTCAGGGATTTGCTGTACTCTCTCCATCAAAGAGAATTTCAATTTCTGCTTTGCAGAGTCTTCGTCATTCCAAAACCAAGGCGTATGAAAGGTAACAATTTCATCTTTGGTAAAGCCCATGTCTTTGGTAATCATAAAGTCAATTTGGCTACTTACTATCAAAGTCCCAATGATAAATGCCTGAGAAACAGAGAACTGGGTAATAATCAACGCCTTTCTCAAATAGGCTTTTCGACTTCCTGAATTGCTTGCGGAGATTTGGTTTTTCATTGCCAAAATAGGAGAAAAAGCAGAAACCACAAAAGCAGGGTAAAGCCCTGACAAGCAGCTTACTACTACCCAAATACTTCCGAAGAAAAGTAAGTTTTGTGGCTTAAAAATTTCTAATACGACTCCTTTGGGGACATAATCAGAAAAAAGCCACAAAGACTGCTCCGCTAAGAAAATGGAAAACAAAATGGCAAAAAAAGTAACAATAGAAGTTTCGCCTAAAAACTGAAAAATCAGGTGTTTACGGCTGCTTCCAAGCGTTTTCCTGATACCTACTTCTTTGGCACGATAGATAGATTGGGCAGTTTCTAAATTGATGAAATTAATACACGCAATCACAAGCAAAATAATAGCAACTATACCAAGCCCATAGAGGGTAGGCAAGTGCGCCTGTCTTGTAAAATTACCATATTCCAAATCAAAATGAAGCGTAGGAAGTGCTTGTAAGGCAAACTTACGTTTAAATCTGTTTTCTTCTTTTTCCTTATTAATTTGTTTTTCTGCCATTGCTGTAATTTGTGCTGCTATCTGTGCTGGCTGGGCATTCTGGTTTAGTTTAACAAAAAGCATCGAGTTTGAATTGGTATTATTCCAATTTTCCAAATCATAATTTCGTTTTAAAAAAGAATTACTTTTGATACTACTAAAAGAAATAAAATCTGTAAATACATCAAAATCAGAAGGTTGCTTGTGTGTTTGCTCAAAATCTTTTACAATCCCAGTTACCGTAACCCAAAGCGAATCTCCATACAAAATCTGCCTTCCCATTGCCTCACTTTCGCCAAAGTAGAGTTTTGCTTGCTTTTCCGTCAATACCACTTGGTTAGGTTTGTTCAGAGAAGTTTCAGCAGCACCTTTAATCCACTCATACTGAAAAATTTGGAAATAGGAAGGTTCGGTAATTGCTTTTTGTGTTTTTGTTTCTATTTTAATTGGTTTTTCCTTGCCGTTAGGCAGGCTTACTTTTGCATAATAGTCGTGAAACGCTACTACCGTTTCTACACCTGAAACTTCATTGCGGACTGCAAAAGGCACAGCAGCAGAAACTCCAAAGTTTTTATGCCAATTACCACCAAAATTCATTTGGGAAACGACTCTGTAAATTCTTTCCTTGTCTTGGTGGAAAGTATCAAAACTCAGTTCGTACTTGACTATCAGGAAGATAACCAAGCAGGAGCTAATGCCAATGGAAAGCCCCAAAACGTTAATGAAGGCGTGCAATTTGTTCCTTAGCAGATTGCGCCAAGCGACTGTGAAGTAGTTTTTGAGCATAGTATTAAATAATCTGGAATTTGGAATCTGGAATGAAATACAAATATAATAGTTAAATAGATGAATAGCGAAATAGTTTTGATACCCTATGCAACTATTTAGCTATCCAACTATGGAACTCTTACAATTCTCTTACCAATCGTAATTTATTGATAATTAGTAACTTAAAATTAGTCATTAGTAATTTACTGTCCGTTTTCGGTCGTTTGTGTGCGGAATTGGGAAAAGGGATTTTTGGGCAATTTTAGTTATCAGTAATTTTGAAAGCAAGGAAGATACCGTTTTAAAAAGTGAAGTGAAGGTTACGAACCCCACACTTCACTTTTTCTCATTTTTAATACGCCTTTATTCCCAATACATCAAATATAAAAGCATATTCCAATGCTACCTCTTTCAGTGCCTCAAATCTGCCTGATGCACCACCATGCCCTGCTTCCATATTGGTTTTTAAGATTAATAAATTGTGGTCTGTTTTGAGGGTACGAAGTTTGGCAACCCACTTGGCTGGCTCCCAGTATTGTACCTGCGAATCGTGTAAACCTGTGGTTATGAGCATAGTAGGGTATGCTTTTGCCTCTACATTGTCGTAGGGAGAATAGGAAAGCATATAATCATAGTATTCCTTTTCTTTGGGATTGCCCCACTCGTCAAACTCGCCTGTGGTAAGCGGAATGGACTCGTCAAGCATGGTCGTAATTACATCTACAAAAGGCACGTCAGCAACAATGATGCTGTAAAGGTCAGGGCGCATATTGGAGATAGCTCCCATGAGCAAGCCGCCCGCGCTACCTCCATTTGCCACCAAGCGAGTAGCAGAAGTATATTTTTCTTTGATAAGATGCTCAGAACAAGCAATAAAATCGGTAAATGTATTTTTCTTTTTGAGGAGTTTGCCATCTTCGTACCAATAACGCCCCATCTCCTCGCCACCTCTGATATGACAAATCGCAAAAATAAAACCTCTGTCAAGCAAACTCAACCGCCCCGAACTAAATCCAGCATCCATCGAGTAGCCATAAGACCCATACGCATACTGGTAAAGGGGCGCAGAGCCATCTTTGGGTGTACCTTTTCGATATACCAAAGAAATAGGGATTTTTGTACCATCAGCCGCAGTTGCATAAATTCTTTCTGACTGATAATTTTCAGTGTTGAAAGTGCCACCCACTACTTCTTGCTGTTTGAGCAAGGTTTTTTCCTTTGTTTCCATATTGTAGTCAAAGGTAGAAGTGGGCGTAGTGAGTGAAGTATAACCGTAACGCAAAATGTTTGTATCAAAATCTAAGTTTACACCTGTACCTGCGGCATAAGTAGGTTCACCAAAATCTA
Organism: Cytophagales bacterium; assembly: GCA_013298985.1. Taxonomy (GTDB): domain Bacteria; phylum Bacteroidota; class Bacteroidia; order Cytophagales; family Thermoflexibacteraceae; genus Thermoflexibacter. The sequence goes on along the minus strand of JAAFJS010000084.1, from coordinate 13,646 downwards.
CATCATGTTCTGTTTTGTCATTTTTGATAACGCGCAAGTTCATTAAACCTTCTTTTCTCTCTTCTAACACTAAGAAGTTTTTGAAAATCTCAAAACCTTCGAACAGTACGTGGTCGCGATGCGCGATAACTTCTTTCCACATTGCTTTGTCAGTAGTCTGGTTTTCAGCTACTTCCATCATGCGAAAGTTTCGTGCCTGCCAGTTGGTGCGGATATAAAACTTATCGCCTATGTGGTCAATCCCATATTCGTGTTCTCGTTCTCTTGGCAGAAATAGTTTAAACTTTTCATGGGGAAGGTTTGCTTCTAAGATTTGGGCTTCGGTGGTCAGTGTACTACTCGAGGTAATGACCATGTATTTCTTTGATTTGGTGCGATATACACCTGTATTGAAGGTTTCATCTTTTTCCTCAAAAATCAATTCGTCCTCACTGGAATCTGTACCAAGTGTGTGTTTGAAAATCTTATCCGAACGTAGCGTTTGAGGGTCTTGTCGAGAATAGAAAATCGTTTTATTGTCATTTGCCCAAGCCATATTGCCTGTGGCATTCGTGATTACATCAGTGAGAGTTTCGCCCGTAGTCAGATTTTTGAAATAAAGTGTATAGATTCGGCGACTGACGGTATCTACTGCATACGCAATCGTATCTTGATGATAAGAAACTTGCAAACCACCTAAGCTAAAATAACTATGCCCTTTGGCGAGTTCGTTGCCATCAAGGATAATTTCTTCTGCTGCCTCCAATGTGCCTTTTTTACGACAATAAATTGCATATTCCTTGCCTACTTCGTAGCGCGTGTAGTAAAAATAATCGTCCAATTTATACGGTACAGACTCATCTTGCTCCTTGATTCTGCCCTTGATTTCGGCAAAAAGCTGGTCTTGGATTTGTTTTGTATGTCCAAGCACTGTATCCAAATAAACATTCTCAGCTTTCAGATAATCAATCACTTCTGGATTTTCTGGATTGTTGAGCCAGTAATAATTGTCTATGCGTTTGTGTCCATGAATTTCTAATTCTTTGGCAATTATCTTCGCTATTGGAGGCGTTGTTGTCATGTGTTTTCTTTTGAGTTTTTTTGTTTCCTATTTGCAGGAATCGCGTAGCAAATTTGCAAAAAAAGAAATTGCTATAAAAGTGATGTATGATTAAATTCATGTTTTCATCAGCTATTGTTTTTCATGGTACTCCTCTAATCCCCACTGCCAGATGCTCCAAAAATATGAATTTTCATTTCTCTATATTGTCAAATGTAACTATTACAGGCACATGGTCGCTGTATTTTGTCCAAAAATCGTAGTCGCCAATTTCCACAGATTGAAGTTTGTTTGCGAAGTCTGCCGAAACGAAGCAATAATCAATGTGGTATGGCTTGTCTTGGTGGCGGTACAGATAAAGAGTGGGGTGTTCCTCTTTCCCTTGTGTTTGTTTATGGTATAAATGATACGTGCTAAAAATTCCTTTGCTTTCCAACAGTTTTACGACGTTCGAGTGATTGCTAAGGCGGCGTTTTCTGTCCCAAATCGTATTGCTATTAAAATCGCCAATAAGTATCGTTTTTGTGTCTGTGAGCAAGCTCTCATAATGATTTACTGCTTTCCAAACCTGTTCCACGTATTGTCCGTCTGGGTCAGTGGGGTTATTAGCCCAGATTGCAAATAGGTTAAAATCAAATTGCCCACCACTTACGGCGATTGGGATAATCATTTGCAGGTCTTGGTTGTGATTGTCAAGCACCGAAAAACGAAAATTGCTGTATGAAAATATGCCAAGTCCTTTATTTTTATTTTTGCCAAACCATACCAAATCTGTTGGTTTGGTCGTTTCCATGGTGAATAACAGCTTGTCATTATGTTCACATTCTGGAACGATTAAAATATCTGGTTTGTGGGTCAGAATAAAGTCAGCTTTTTTTCTGAAAGCCATGTTGCAGTTCCACGTTATTATTTTCATTTGAAAGCACTTGTTGCTATTATTGTTTGCCTTTTGACAACACAAATATAATTTTTTTTTCGTAAATTTGACCAGCCTAACGCTAAAAGATAAAACATAACCTTATGTTACTTCACTTATCAACCGCTATCTAACTAATTGATATTCAAAGGAACATGAAAAAGATAAACCAATTTATTTTAATTTTCTTCATTTTTATCATTGTAGCTTGCCACAAAGATTTCACCAAGCAAGCAGACCCTATCGCAGGCACTTGGCAGTTGAAGCGCATTGCTTTCAAGTATAGCCAAGAAAGCCCTACTACTCAATACGCTACGGAGATTTTTCCACCTGACTCGAACCGACTTACGCTTTCCGTAGGGCGGTATTACGAGGCAAAGGTTAATCCAAGCTACGATTTTATGTATTTTGTACGATTTGGAACGACCTTTCGCGATGCCAGAGAGGTGCGGCAGGGCATTTGGGAATACTACGGTGATGTGTATAGTCCTGAAAATGACCTTAATAGCGGGAAATTGGTTTTTGATAGAGGCGCACCCTTTTATCAGAATCAATCAGAAATATTTTTAGATTATGACTTCAAAGGGGACAGTTTGCGGCTATTTTCCAATACCAGTGCTTACGCTGGCTTAGGCGTTGTCTATCGGTTTTTGGGAGAGCAAGAGGCAAGGAGAAAGCCCGAAAATACACTTGCTTATGGGCTGAAGATAGGCAGCAAGTGGGCTTTTGCGGAAGGTTTTGTCAGGGCGGCGGATAGCTTGCGGAGAATAAATAGAAATGATAATTACCTCGTAAATCTCAAAGATTATTTTTCATACTTTCGGCAGGGGGCTTTTTTATCTGATTATGAAGACGATTATCCAAGTTTTACTTTGTTTTTGCAGGGATTGCGTGCAGGGCGCACCAGCCGCCAATTCCAGCAGGGTTATAGGTTTGCGGTTGGCTTGAACCCAAAGCAAAAACCGCAGTACGAGATAGCTTACTTTTTTGGCAAGTGAGTTTGATGTAAGAAAAATGTAAAAGAGAAGCGTCATTAGACTTCTTGCAAAAGTGTTTTTTATTCGCCTCTCCCCTAATCCCTCTCCTTTTGAGAGGGAAAAATCGCTACTTTCGCAAGAAGTCTATTTTCGCATTAATCCAACGAGAGCCAATCTATGCCTTTTCGCAAGGCATTTTGCGTTTCTTCTTCTTTGCTTCCTTGCTGAGGCACATCATTGTAACGCCAATTCGCCTGTGGTGGGAGGCTCATCAGGATAGACTCCGTTCTGCCGTCAGTTTCCAGTCCAAATTTTGTGCCTCTGTCCCATACCAGATTAAACTCCACGTAACGCCCGCGCCTAACTCCCTGCCAGTTTCGTTCTTGCTCGCCATAAGGCAAGTCCTTGTTTTTGTGCATGAAATGAGTATAAATGGGCGCAAAAGCCAGCCCCACATCTTTGACAAAATCAAAAATTTGTGTTTTGGAAAAACCACTTTTCTCATTGAGGTAGTCAAAGAAAATACCGCCTACGCCTCTGGTTTCGCGGCGATGTTTGATAAAAAAGTAATCGTCAGCCCATTTTTTATAGTCTTCATAAAAGCGAGCGTGGTGCTTGTCGCAAACTGCTTTGAGTTGCTGATGAAACCACCTTGCATCTTCCCTGTCTATGTAATGCGGTGTAAGGTCTATGCCGCCACCAAACCACCACAAGCCATTTGTCATCTCAAAATACCTGACGTTTAGGTGGATAATGGGCATCAGAGGGCTAACAGGGTGCATGACGATAGAAACGCCCGAAGCAAAAAATGACAAAGGTTCGTTTGTAGTATCTATTTTCAACATACTGAGCATCTTGTCTGTTGCCTCGCCAAAAACAGCAGAAAAATTTACGCCCCCTTTTTCCAGTACATTCCCTGCTTGGATAATGCGCGAACGTCCACCACCACCGTCCTCGCGTTCCCACTTGTCTTCTTGGAAACGCGCCTCACCGCCGTCCGCCTGCGTTAGTTGTTCACAAATAGTATCTTGCAAATTTTGAAACCACAAGGCAATGCTTTCTTTGTCCATATTTTGTGTGTATTATTTTTGAGGGTTTTACTTTTTAGCAAAAATAAAAATGGTTTAAAGGCTAACTCAAAATGCTTAAAAAAAGTAGCAATTCACACACTAAAAAATACCTTTTTGCAAAACTTTATTAATTTTTGAACAAATTTCATCTCCAATGTTTCCACAACTTCTTAAAAAAAATCAATACCATACCCAAGTAAATAAAGCTAAATGGAAGGGCAAAAACTATCAATAACTGGCTGACAGAGGAGAGCAAAGATGCCTGCCCCACCCAAACAATCGCTATGGTAAGTATGCCCAACAAAAAACCCCAAAGTAGGCGATGATGCGTGTGAGGATTGAGCTTGCCCTGTTCAGAAAACATACTCAATACAAAAATAGCGGAGTCAATGGAGGTAATTAAAAAGGTAAAAAGCAAAAAGACAGTGGTGTAATTTGCTAACTTGCTAAAATTCATGTTGTTAAAAAAGAAGAAAATAGCAGAGTAAATGGAGTCAAACTGCTGCTGGTAGTGAGTCGGTTCGCCAATTTGCTCAAAAGCTGAGGAAGCAAAGACAGAAAACCAAATAAAGGTACCCAAGGAAGGAATAAAAAGTGTCCCTAAAATGAACGCTCGTAGCGTACGCCCTCGCGAGATTCTGGCAATAAAAACGCCCGTAAACGGTGTCCAAGCCAGCCAAAATGCCCAATAAAAACAAGTCCAATCCCTGAGAAAATCAGTTGAAGCCTCAAACCTTCCCAAATTCAAGCTCATCAGGGCAAAATCCTGTATGTAATGGAGAAAACTAATACCAAAGTCCTTGAAAACCAGTAAAATATCGCTTTGGACAAAGGTAAAAAACAAAAGCAAAAGCGTTGTCCCAATATTAAATTTTGAAATCAGTTGGATTCCCTTGCCCAAACCCGAAAATGCCGAAATAGTCGCTAACATACACAGAATCAAAATAATAATAAGTAGATAGCTGATGGATTCTTCCCAACCAAATAAGTAATTTAGTCCACCAAGAATTTGCTTGCTACCCAGCCCTACTGCTGCGACCACTCCCAAAATTGTACTAATGATAGTGATACTGTCAATGCTAATTTCCGCGATGGTACGTTTTAATTTTCCTTCCAAAATGGACGAACTGAGGGCGGGACGCTCCAAATGATAGAGAAAATAGGCAATAATGAGCGCAAAAAGCCCATAAAATGCCCAAGGTGTAAACCCCCAGTGAAAAAATGTGTACTGCAAGGCAAGATGTTGGGGCATATAATCCGTTTTGACAGGAGGATTGATAAAATAATAAACTGGTTCTTGCACTGCCCTGAGCAATAGACCTGCTCCCATACCTGTACTGTAAAGCATTGTTATCCAAGCCCATAGGCTATATTCCACTGTATCAGTAGGCTTGCCCAATCTAATTTTTCCATATGGGCTTACTGCTATCAAAACGGATACGACCACCACAAAAAATCCAAAATACAAGTAATAATACCCAAACCATTCCAGCGTTTTGTCTGTGGCTAATTTTAACCAGTTCCTTAACTGTTCGGGAAATGTAAACGAAAGCAGGCAGAATAAGCACACAAAAATCAGCGAAAATAAGAGTGTAGCTGACGTTTTTTCACCAGCAAAGGCACGTTTAGCCATACTTCCAATCTTCTTATACATTGAACCTGAAGTGCATCACGTCCCCATCAATCACAATATATTCCTTGCCCTCAATCGCCAATTTGCCCGCCTCTCGGCACGCAGACTCAGTTTTGTATTTGGTGTAATCTGGGATTTTGATGACCTCCGCCTTGATAAAGCCACGCTCAAAGTCCGAGTGAATTACGCCTGCCGCCTGCGGTGCTTTCCAGCCCTTTTTGATAGTCCACGCGCGTACCTCAGTAACACCCGCCGTAAAATATGTAATCAAGTCCAAAAGAGAATAGCCCGCACGAATGAGCTGGTCTAAACCCGCCTCCTGCAATCCATACTCCTGCAAAAACATGGTTTTTTCGTCCTTATCCGTAATTTCTGCGATTTGCGCCTCCAATGCGGCACAGATTCTTAGCACCTGTGCGCCCTCTTGGGCTACCGCCTCGCGCAATGCTTTTACATAGTGATTGTCTTCGTGCAAATATTTTTCATCGACATTTGCTACATACATCATGGGCTTCATCGTGAGCAAAAACAAATCTGCTACTGCCTTTTTGTCTTCTTCGGAAGCATTTACACTACTTGCGTTTTTGCCTTGATTGAGCGCATTTTTGTATTCGAGCAGTACATTTAGCTCCTCTTTCATCTTGGCATCACCAGACTTGGCGGCACGTTCCACTTTGAGTAATTTTTTGTCGATAGAATCTAAGTCCTTGATTTGCAACTCTATCTCTATAATTTCCTTGTCAGAAACGGGATTGACCGCACCAATGGAGCGCACTACATTGGGGTCGTCAAAACAGCGTACCACGTGAACCGTCGCATCTACTTCACGAATATTGGTCAAAAAACCATTCCCACGCCCTTCTCCCTTGCTTGCGCCCCTGACCAGTCCTGCAATGTCCACAAACTCAATCGTAGTAGGTACTATTTTCTGAGGATTCACGATTTCCGCCAATATTTGCAAGCGCGCGTCAGGCACATTGACGATACCAATGTTAGGGTCTATCGTAGCAAATTCGTAGTTTGCCGCCACATTCTGAATATTGGTTAAAGCAGAAAACAAAGTAGATTTGCCTACATTGGGCAAGCCCACAATTCCACATTGTAAAGCCATTTTTTTCTAATGATGAATTATAAATGATTAATTATGAACGAAATACGATTGATAATATCCGTATGCCATTTTTTTTTTTCGCATGATGCTTTTTACTTTCCATTTTTCAAAAGCGGTGCAAAGATAGTAAAATTGTTTTTCTGAGAAAGTGTTTATACATTTGTCCATCAAAAATTAGAGAAAATTATGTCTTACAAAAATTTTACTTTACGAAAAATAAAAGATGCTTTTGGATTAGATGAAAAAACGCAGCGTATTTTTGCGGAGATAATACCTATTACTGCAAGCGATATATTGAAGGGAAGTATAAAGCGAGGGTTAAAAATTCCAATGGAAAGTGAAAAAGTACGTGGGGAAGTATTGATTATGCCTATTTTATTAGAAATACGAGAAATTAACAAAGACAGTTTTGCGATTCATTCAGGCGAAAATTTGGATATTGATAGCGCACAAGGGCTAAATGGTGAGTGTGATTTTATTCTCAATAAAGCAAATACCTTGGAAATAGAAGCCCCCATTTTTACGATTGTAGAAGCCAAGCAACAAATAACACGCAAGCATATTGGTCAGTGTGTAGCTCAAATGATTGGTGCAGAACGATTTAATGAAGGCAGAGGAAAAAAAACGGCGGCTATCTTTGGAAGCGTCAGCAATGGCGAAGAATGGTTATTTTTGAAGTTAGAGAAGAATACAATTTACATTCATAACGAAAAATTTTATATTCGTTATTTAGAAGAAATATTAGGCGTTTTACAACAAATCATTGATTTTTACAAGTAACTTAAATTTAATAATGAGTAAAATAACATTAATTGCTGAAAGAGAATTTATGACCAGGGTTCGCAAGCGGTCTTTTATCATCATGTCCATTTTGGGACCCATTTTGTTTGCCGCCCTGATAGTTGTACCTGTGTGGATTAGTCGAGAAAGTTCGGAATCCATTGTGATTCAGGTAGTTGATGAGAGTAAACTTTTTAAAAGTAAATTTAAAGATTCCGAAAATCTCAAATTTGCCTATACAGATGGCTCTCTGGACGAGTCCAAGAAAAAATTTAATACTGATGGGAAAAAAGAAAAAAGAGAGTTTGATGGAATTTTGCATATTCCTCAGATAGACTTAGAAACCCCCAAAGGCATTACTTATTTTTCTGAAAAAAGCCTTTCTGCTTTTACCCAAAATGATATTGAAAAAAATATTGCGGAGGAAATAGAAAATCAAAAATTGGTCAAATCTGGCATTGACAAAAATGTGCTGGATAAAATACGCACCAAAATCGATATAGCTACCATCAATCTGAGCAATGAGGGTGAGAAAAAAAGTAGTTCGGGCGCAGCAACTGTCATAGGTTATTTTTCTGCTTTTATGATTTATATGTTTATTTTTCTGTATGGCTCGCAGGTGATGCGCGGCGTAATTGAGGAGAAAACCAGTAGGATTGTAGAAGTGATTATTTCATCTGTCAAACCTTTTGAACTGATGATGGGCAAGATTTTGGGGATTGCGGGTGTGGCTTTGACGCAGTTTTTGATTTGGGTGGTGCTTTCTTCTGTTGTAAGTGCCGTAGTATCAAGTGTTTTTGGCTTGGATGCGGCACAGGTTAGCCCGATGGGCATGGGTGCTAATCCTCAACTTCCAGCTAATTTACAAGACAGCCCCGCCGCAGAAATGGTGAGTGGGTTTTACAGTTTGAACCTTCCGCTGATTGTGGCTTGTTTTGGCTTTTATTTTCTTTTTGGCTACCTGATGTACGGCGCACTTTTTGGGGCGATAGGCTCGGCAGTAGATAATGAAACTGATTCTCAGCAACTTGTCCTCCCTATTACGATTCCTCTCATTCTCTCTATTGTGATGATTTCCGCAGTGCTAAACAACCCTAACGGTGCGCTGGCGTTCTGGTTTTCCATCATTCCGCTTACCTCGCCAGTGATTATGATGGTGCGGCTTCCATTTATTGGTTTCACCTGGGATTTGGTACTGTCAATGGTGCTGTTGGTCGCGGGCTTTGTGGGGGCTACGTGGGTAGCAGCGCGCATCTATCGCGTGGGGATTCTGATGTATGGCAAAAAACCTTCCTTCAAAGAGATAGGAAAGTGGTTGTTTTACAAGGTTTGACCTCAGATTTTATTTTGCAAAACAAATCAATCATTTTATCAATCATCATCAAAACAATGAATTTACTCGAATCTATCATTTTGGGCATTATTCAAGGCTTGACTGAGTTTTTACCAGTGAGCAGTAGCGGACACTTGGAACTGGGGAAGGCTTTGCTAAAAATCAACCTTGAAAACGATTTGCTTTTTTCCATCATTGTCCATTGTGCCACTACACTGAGTACGATTTTTGTCTTTCGCGACGATATTTTGTATATTATCAAAGACGTACTTAAGTTCGAGTGGAACGAATCTACTCAATTTGCCGCCAAAATCGTGCTTTCCATGATTCCTGTGGGCTTGGTAGGACTACTTTTTAAGGATACGATTGAAGGCTTTTTCCAAGGCGACATCAAGCTGGTAGGTTTTATGCTCTGCCTCACAGGGGTATTACTTTTATTTACTCATTTTATTCGGAATCGCGAAGGTGGCGAGGTAACTTTTGGGCGGGCTTTTGTGATAGGACTTGCTCAGGCTGTGGCGATTATGCCAGGAATTTCGCGCGCAGGTTCTACCATAGCTACGGCGATATTGATAGGTACTGACCGCGCCAAAGCTGCCCGTTTTTCCTTCCTCATGGTGATTCCGCCAATTATTGGGGCGACCCTGCTTGAGGTCAAAGACTACTTGGAGCAGCCCTCTGCGCCTGATATGAGCATGACTGTCTTGGGTGCGGGCTTTATTGCTGCCTTTGTTACAGGACTTTTTGCGTGCAAACTGATGATTGATTTGGTCAAAAAAGGTAAACTGATTTACTTTGCTATTTATTGTTTTGTGGTGGGTATTGCCTCTGTACTGCTGATGAGCTAAATGAAGACAAGCCAATGCTTATTGATTGCCAAGGGGTTTGCTACCATTGGCAATCGTCGATTTGAAGCAAAAACCCATCATTCAGTTTTCTAAACCCATCTGTTGGCAAAGTTTCTAACGGTTCGCCGTTGCGATTACAAATTCGGACTAACGGACTATTAAGTAAAAATATCTAAAACCAGTGGAGTTTTAAAAGTTTTCTTAGCACGGAATTTCCCACAGTAGGAATTTATTTGTAAAGATACCTTGCCTGATGCGCTAATAGGTGTGAGAATAACTGATTAGAAGTTTCCCTAAATGTAAGCCTGTCATATTTGTCAGGTAAATAATCATTTAGAATTTTATCAATTGCATTTTGGACTTGCAAGCGAGTCTGGTGGGTTTTTTCCCAGAGGCATTTCGCAATTCTGTTGCGGCTTTCCAGAGTTTCTCTTCTAATTTGTTCAGTTCTTGTGCGTTCATTTTACTTGTATGGCTTTGTCAAAGGGGCGAAATTAAGGAAATAAAAAAGAAGTTGCTAAATTTATTTTTCTTTTATATCATACGATTCTCTCTACCCCCTCATCACCTCTCTCAACCCCTTGTACTCCCGAATTGTCTTTGCCGTATGCGCCAAGAGATAGGGCAGCGCAAAAAGAAAAGCAGAAAATTACCAATTTCGTGATAGAAACTTTCCCCTATCAACTCTTGGAGAGTTTGATGCTTTCTACCTTTGTTTTTTGTGAGTGGCTTTATGCCCTAACAGTGGTTTGCTAACAGTAGTTTTCAAACCCCACAAAAAGGCACTGAAAATTTGTAAGTTAAAAAACATTTTTATAACTTTGTAATAGATAGTAGTGTGTAATACAAACAAGCTATCTTTATTCATTTTCAGGATATAAAAACTTAAACACAAAAAGTATGATAGATTTACTGCAAACCATTTTCAATCCCAAAATAATTGCCATTATTGCCGTTTTTTCTATTCCTGTAAGTGCCATCTGGGCTATTTACAAATATAAACTGGAGCAACTGAGGCTGAAAAAAAGTACAGAAGGATTAAACAATAATGATATAGCTTTGTTCAAAGCGACACTTACTCAAAATAAGCAACTGGAAGAGAGGGTCAAAAATTTAGAAACGATTATTACAAGTTTGGACAGTGGAATGAATGTACTTACAAATCAAGATGACACAGACCGCGTCCGTCGAATAGCGTCAAAGATTTAAAGCTACGCAAGGCAATCTGCGCGATGGATAGTTTTGATTTACTTTTTCAAACTGGTATTGGTTTCTCCTATAAAATTTAAAACGTCTTCTTTGCCCAGCTTGGTTTCCGCAGAAGTAACAAAATGCTGAGGCATGGTTTCCCAAGTTTCGAGCATGGCTATTTTGTACTTTTCTACTGCCGCAGCTACCTGATTGGCAGAGAGTTTGTCAGCTTTGGTAAAGATGATGACAAATGGAATTTCCTGCTCCCCCAGCCACTCCATAAACTGCAAATCATTAAAAAGAGCCTCGTGCCGAATGTCAATCAATACAAAAACGCAGGCTAAGTTTTCGCGGAGTTGGAGGTACTGTTCTATGATGCCCGCAATCTCAATCTTGCGGGTTTTGCTTGCCTTTGCGTAGCCGTACCCAGGCAAGTCGACCAAATACCAGTTTTCATTAATCAAAAAGTGATTGATGGTAATGGTTTTGCCTGGCTTGCCTGACGTTTTTGCCAAATGTGAATGATTGGTAAGCATATTTATCAGTGAGGACTTTCCTACGTTTGACCTGCCAATAAACGCATACTCAGGCAGTTGCGATTTAGGGCATTTCTTATAATCTGTGGCACTGATAACAAATTTGGCGGTTTTAATAAGCATACGCTTTTGATTTTCTTTTTTTTGAGATGCAAAATTAGCAATTTTGATAAGAATAAAGGAGTTTTATTCATTAAACTTCCTTTCCCCAAAAATTCAAATAGAACTCACTTCGGCATCTTTGTTAATTTTCTTGACCAATCCTTGCAGTACCTTGCCCGGTCCTGACTCTATAAAATGGGTTGCGCCATCGGCTATCATATTTTGCACGCTTTGCGTCCAGCGCACAGGCGCGGTCAGTTGGGCTATGAGGTTTTCTTTGATTTGGTCAGGATTGGTAAAGGCTTTGGCACTGACATTCTGATAGATAGGGCAAACTGGCGCGTTGAAATGTGTGCTTTTGATTGCCGCCGCCAGCTCCACTTCGGCAGGTTTCATCAGGGGCGAATGGAAAGCACCGCCCACCTGTAAGGGCAGTACGCGCTTTGCACCTGCAGCTTTCAGTTTTTCTCCTGCCTGCGCTACGCCCTCAAAGCTCCCTGAAATCACCAACTGACCTTGGCAGTTATAGTTTGCCGCCACGACGACTTGCCCGCTTGCACTCACTTCGGCACAAATTTTTTCCACTGCTTCATCTTCCAGCCCCAGCACCGCCGCCATAGTAGAGGGATTGGCTTCGCAGGCTTTTTGCATCGCGAACGCACGCGTAGCCACGAGCCTAAGTCCGTCCTCAAAACTTAACGCTTTGGCGGCAACTAAGGCAGAAAACTCTCCCAAAGAATGTCCCGCAACCATCTGAGGTTCAAACTCTTCTGCGATTTCTGCCAAGATAACAGCGTGAAGAAAAATAGCAGGTTGGGTAACATTGGTTTGCTTCAATTCTTCCTCTGTGCCACCAAACATGATGTCAGTAATGCGGAAACCGAGGATTTCATTTGCTTTTTCAAACCAAGATTTTGCCGTTTCAGAACTTTCGTAGAGGTCTTTGCCCATGCCCACAAATTGCGCGCCCTGCCCAGGAAATATGTATGCTTTCATGTAATTGCGTGTTTATAATTTTCCTACAAAAGTAATTAGAAGTAAATAAAAATCAAAAACTTGATTAATTTCAATATTTTTGTTCTCAATTAAATGGTATTGTTTTCAAATGTATGATGCTCAAAACTTTACCTCCCCCCTACCCCCTCCAAAGGGGGAAAACAGCCTTTTCTCCCTTTGGAGGGGGTAGGGGGGATATAATACAATTAAAATCATCACCAAATTAATCCATTTTTTTAAATCAATCATTTATGAATCCTCTTTTAGCAATGTTTAAAGCGCAAGTCGGTAAGCCAATGACAGGCATGGCACCGCCACTTACCCAGTGGCTTAACGGTACGCTACTCAAAGTAGAGCATGGCGAGATAGAAATGTCCTTTGTCGTCCGCCACGAGATGACCAACCCCGCAGGAATGTTGCATGGCGGGATTCATTCAGCGATTTTGGACGATACAATAGGCATGACTGTTGCTGCCTTGGGCTTGCCCAATTTCTATGTTTCGGTGAGTTTGACCATAGATTTTCTCGAACCTGCTCGCGTGGGCGAGGTTGTGATAGCGAAAACCAAAATCATGCGTGCAGGAAAAACCATCGTGAACGCAAGTGCAGAAATTCATAACGAAAAGGGCTTGTTGCTCAGTCGTGCCTCCTCAAACTTAGCAAATACGGGAATGCCCGCAGTGATGTGATGGAAGAATTAATGTTTATCTTACTGGGCATGGTGCTGGGGAGTCTGCTCACATGGCTCTTGTGTAGCTTTTATTATGCCTCAAAATCAGCCATTTACAAGGCAAATAGCGATTTGTTGAAAGAACAATTTATAGAAAAACAAAAAGAAATTGCACTTTTACAAGAACGGCTAACTTCTGACTTCAAAAATATCGCACAGGAAATTTTAGAGGAAAAAAGTAGGAAAATTACTGAACAAAGTCATTTTAGCCTCAAAAATATTTTAGACCCTTTTGGTGAAAAACTGGTTGATTTGAGGAAAAAAGTCGAAGAAACTTACGACTTAGAGGCAAAAGAACGCTTTTCGCTGGAAAAAGAAATCAAAAATCTGCACCAACTCAACCAGCAAATCAGCAAAGAGGCAAATAATCTCGCCAGCGCGCTC
>JAAFJS010000083.1 GCA_013298985.1 Cytophagales bacterium | reverse complement strand
GTGATGATTGAGCAGGGCTTAGTTACTCCCAAAAAGCAAGGACAACTCCGCATAGAAGTTCCCGCAGGCGAAATAAGCGTCAGTTACACACAAAAAGCCTCCAAAGTTACTTCGGTCAAAATCACCAACATCACTTCCTATTTGGCAGCAGAAAATATAACCACAGAATGTTCAGGCTTAGGAAAGCTAAAAGTAGATGTAGCTTACGGTGGCAATTTTTATGCAATCGTAGATGTTCAGGAAAATTTTAGTGGCTTGCAAAACTTCAAAGCTGACCAACTTATCGCTTTTAGTCGTGAACTAAGGCAGCACATCAATGCTCATTACTCCTTCGTTCACCCTGAAAATGAAACGATTAGAGGTCTGAGTCATCTGCTCTGGTCTGGCGAGCCAATAGACCCAACTTCTACTGCGCGCAACGCCGTTTTTTATGGAGAAAAAGCGATAGACCGTTCGCCCTGCGGCACAGGTACATCGGCGCGCCTCGCGCAGTGGTACGTCCAAGGCAAGCTAAAAATCGGCGAACCTTTTGTCCATGAAAGCATCATAGGCTCGAAGTTTGTGGGCAGGGTAGAAGCAGAAACGACCTTAGTAGGCAAGCCCGCCATAGTTCCAAGCATAGAGGGCTGGGCTATCACCACAGGCTACAACACGATTATGATTGACGACGAAGACCCCTACGCGCATGGTTTTCAGGTGATTTAGGCATTATTTGGTTTTAAATTACATACCTTTGTCAAATAAAAATAAGGTGATAATTCTAATTGTATGATAACCTCCCCCTACCCCCCTCAGAGAGGGGGAAACAGTATTATATCCCCCTTTGGAGGGGGTAGGGGAGGTGAAATTTTGAGTATCATACACTTGAAAGCACTACCAAAAATAATCAAAAAATGCCATGAAAAACACCCTTTACTTGTTCCTTTGCTTTGTTTTTGCCTGCCATCAATCGCCCAATGCAGACCAGCAAACGGTGGTAAGTGAAGCAACTATCAGCACTGAAAAAACCACAGAGGAAGCCTCAAAATCAATATCTACCGCCTATAAAAACGAAGACAGCCTTTATTATGAAACGCTGCACGATACAGCAATGGTCGAGCTGATTAGGTACGACAAGGACTTTGTGCTTGACATCAAGTACGCCACAACTGATAATTTCACCAAACAGCTATTATATGACTGCGGGCGCAGCTTTTTAAGGAAAAAGGTAGCAAAAGACTTGCTCAATGCCCACCAAGCATTTAAAAAATTAGGGTTTAGAATCAAAATTTTTGATGGGTATCGCCCTCACTCTGTCCAGTTTAAGATGTGGGACTTGACCCCCGACAAACGCTACGTGGGCAATCCGTACAAAGGCTCAATGCACAATCGCGGCTGTGCCGTAGATTTGACCTTAGTGGATAAAAACGGTAAAGACCTGACTATGGGGACAGTATATGACTTTTTTGGGCAAAAAGCGCACATTACCTACACCAAGCTCCCCAAAGATGTGCTGGAAAATAGACGTATTTTAAAGGAAATTTTAGAGAAAAATGGATTTCGTGCCTTAGAAACAGAGTGGTGGCATTTTTCGTATAACCGCAACGTTTACAGCATCTTAAACACGCCCATTCCTTGTGATGTGAACGTGAAACAATTTTAAAACATGAAGAAAAATAAAATTCTATACGTAGAAGATGAAATATTCTTGGGCAAAATTGTAAAAGACAGCTTGGAAACACGTGATTTTGAGGTGGTGATGGTCGCAGATGGCAAGCAAGTCATGTCTGTTTTCGACAAATTTAACCCTGATATTTGCGTGCTTGATGTGATGCTGCCCAACCAAGACGGTTTCTCTCTGGCACAAGCCATTCGCAAGCAAAACCCCCACTTGCCTATTCTCTTTTTAACTGCTAAAACCCAAACCGAAGATGTACTCAAAGGCTTCGAATCAGGCGGGAACGATTATTTGAAAAAACCGTTTAGCTTAGAAGAATTGATGGCGCGGGTCAATAACCTCTTGCAAATTACTTCGCGCAGGGCAAATCCCTTTAATGGAACAATCCAGATAGGAAAATATGAGCTAAACCCTGAAAAATACGAACTCAAATTAGGCACGCAAACGCGCAAACTCTCCGCAAGGGAAGTCGAAATTTGTAAGATTTTTGCTGAAAATCAGAATATTATCATTCAGCGCAAAGAAATTTTATTGCGCGTATGGAATGACGATTCTTTTTTTAATTCACGAAATTTGGACGTGTATATCACGCGTCTCCGCGAGTATTTGAAGGAAGATGCAGGCATCGAGATTGTATCTATCAAGGGAGTTGGGTATCATTTTTTGGTAGGAAATCTAAAAAATTAAACAAAAAAATTTAAAAAAATGAAACTGACCATTGCACTTTTTGGTATTACCAAAGAAATCGTAGGTACTTCGCAGTTGGTTTACGAACTCCACGAAGGCTATAAGGTGGACTCACTGTTGGGCAAACTGTACCAAGACTACCCAAAACTACAAAATTTGAAGTCTTTGCTCGTCGCAGTAAATAGCGAGTATGCTGAAAATGAGCAAGTTTTGAATGAGCAAGACGAGATAGCCTTGATTCCTCCTGTAAGTGGAGGTTAAGCTACTAAACGAAAAAAGCGTGCTTTTGTTGTATTTTTGTGTTAAAAATTTATAGATTTGAAAAATTTTGTTTGAATCTAAGAAAATTAGCTGTTTGGTAAGCAAGCAAAGTTTTGATTTTCAATTTATTATGCGTTTTAAACTTAATTAACCAACTTTAAAAGAGGTTTCACGTTTAAACTTAAATAAACAACCCTTTTTATGAAAAAAAATGCGCTAAAATTCACCGCACTTGCGCTTATAGGTGCGTGTTTTGTCTTGGTAAGTATGCGTTCTTACTCAGAAATTAAGCAAACTGATAAAAAAATAACAGGTGGGAATAAGATTGTGTATCTCAATGCTTCCAAAGCCGACGGTACAGACAAAAGTTTTGCTGACATCATCAAAGAGTTTGAGGGCAATGTAATCTATGTGGATTTTTGGGCAAGCTGGTGCGGTCCATGTAGAGGTCAGTTTCCTCATGCAAAAAAACTGCACGAAAAGCTGAAAGACAAGCCTGTGGTATTTTTGTATATTTCCTTTGACCGTTCCGAAGAAGAATGGAAGGAAGGGGCAGAAAATTTTGAGCTGGAAGGCTATCATTTCTACCCAAATGAAAACCAACAACGCCTCATTTACAATCAATTCCAAGTCGACGGTATTCCCAGATATATGCTCATAGACAAAAATGGAAATATGGTGAATGATGATGCGCCCCGCCCAAGCACTTCCTCTATCTTAGAAAGCATTACAAAATTATTGTAATTTAGTTTTTTTTGTTGATTTATACGAAAAGGAGAAAGTTCGCAAAGAACTTTCTCCTTTTTGTTTGTTGTGATAATGATTTAAAGATATAGTAAATAAAAATAGGACTCTTTTAGGTGTTTAAAGTGCATTAATCCTTATACTTTTCTATCTTTACTTAACTTTTATGAAACCATGAAATACTTCAAACTATATTTTTTGTTTTTGGTACTTATTACCTTGTTTTCGGGGTGTAAAATCACTGATTATGAGAAAGAAGTAATGCAAAGTAAGGAGAAAAGCTTTGGGGATAAAGCGATTTTCTTGGCAGAAAGTCAATTTTATAATGCTCAATATCAGTGGAGAGCAAGGAAACTAATAGGGCATTGGCATTTTTACGACCAATATGGAACTTACCAAACCTATGATATTACAGATAGTGCGTATGTTTGGATAAACTATAATGAGTTGAATAAAGATGAAGGTTTCCTAATGTTTGCAGATTTAACCAAGCAAGATACATTGGCAATGGTCTTTGAATGTGGAGGTGAGAAGTTACATTTTAGCTTTAAAAACGATACGCTTTTATTGGTTGATGAGGATTATCATTCTAAAACCCCAGTGCTAAAATATATGGCAACCAAGCATGAAAAATCAAAATGCAATGCTTCCCTTGATTTTTATGGCAGTTTGCCTGTATTTATCAATCTACCTCCTGTTAGCAATGCGGAATCCATGATTTCAAATAAATCGTTACAATCTCACCTGTATATTGGTAAGCCAAAAGGCTACTTAAAAAGAAAATATGCTCATAATCAAGACATTGTATTTATAAACGACCGCCCTATATCGCAAAATGAAGAAATCACACAGTTTATAAACAATGAATTAGACAAATTGGACGACTCAGAACGTCCCAAATTAGAAGTTTATCTCAATGCCGACAAAGATACACCACCTGCCATACTCGACAGCATCAAAACTGCTATCCATACCACCTACCCTGATTTGAAACTCTATCGTATCGTTTTGCAAGCAGAAACAGGGAAAATAGGGAAAGTGAAACTATGATTTTTTTGTGATTTAAAAAATATTTTTTCTTGATTTGAGCCTCGGTTGGTATTTTTCTCTCGGTGCAAAGCACCCACAGAAATGCTACGAAGCACCATTCTCCCTTACAAAGCTATATTTCAAAAACTTAATGCTTACCTTTTCTTTTAATAAACTGCTGACTACCAATGTCCAACATTTGTTGTTGGTGGGAAAATACCAACAACGGCGAAGATGCTTATAATAGTTGGGATTAGTTATCTTTATAAAAATCTATAATCCACTGCAAAGTTCCGAGCAATAGCGGTACATTATCGAGATACAAAATTGCCAAATCTGTGTATAAAATTTGCTCCTCAAGCCTGAGAAAACGCCACGTTTTTCCGTCTGTTACTGCCCCATAAATAATGCGAATATCGTTACCCTCTTGTTCATTTTTTAGCCTTGCCCCATACATTTGGGCGGCGGCTTGCGGGATACCAGTATCTATCAAGCCTATTTTGGCTTCTACAATGCAAAGAATAGGTGCTTTTTTGGCAAAAGAATGGGTAGTCTTGGCAAAGAAAAAATCTACTTCTCCGTTCAAATTTCTACTTCTATCCACATTTAGCTGCTCCCCTGAAAATAGTGTAATATGGTTTTTATTAGTCACTTTTATTTCTCCAAGAATGGGCGAAACTACATATTCGGAAACAGCTTTTTCGGTAGTCAGTGCCATTTCCTGTGCCATTTCCAGCGAAAGAGTCAATCGTGCGCTGGGTACTATATGTGCTACTTTGGTATCAGCAAACATTTTTATAGATGATAGCTGCAAGCCCAACAACTCATCTACTTCTTTACCTGTATATTTTTTATACGCCATAGCTTTATTTGTTTTGTACAAAGATAAGCAAATAGTTGAAAAATATAGTGATTTGTAATGTTTCTGTGGGTGGGAAATACCAATAAAAAGGAAGATTTTTTTAATGTTTAGAATCATCTATTATTTGTAGCTTTCTATCAATTGGATTACAAATTTTAAAGATTCCTCTCTTGTTCTAAATCCAAATTTTTCACGAATAACCTCTACAGGGTCTGCTTCTTGTGGCGTGCTAAGAATAGATTTTACCAAAGAAACTCCACCGATTTGGTATGCCTTTTTCATCAAAATTCCACCAATAGGATAATAACACATAGGGTTTTTATTAAATTTTCCATTTAACATCAACTCCATTATTTCAATATCTTTATATTCAGGAAACGATTTTAAATAATCTACTTCTTCTTTTAGAGAGATAAAATAATTTGCTTTTCCACTTACCCATGAAGCAAATCCCTCCCAAAATACCACACTTGGTCTATAATTTCTGAATAAGTAATGTACTAACTCATGAGCATAAAATTCGGAATCCGTTTCGATATGTATATCATTATAGTTATCCAAAATAATAGCAGGAGAATTCCAATAATGAGTATGCCCAAAAAACTCGTATGCCTGCTGAGGAGTAGAGTGTATGAAGTAATTAATCTGTTTCTTTTGAGGAAGTTGGAACTTATTGATAACTGAATCACAAAATGAATTAGCCTTTGAAGCCATAAATTTTGAAAAATAATGACTTTTAGGATTATAGTAGTAGTTTATCCATTTGGTTTTTATGTTTTTGAAATTTGTAACGTTATCTTCATACAAAAATTTGAGTTTATAACTATTATTTTGCCTAATAGCCCATACTTTAAATTGGCTATAAATAGTGATAGCTGAATCATTGGGGATAAGTTGATAGACCAATGTATGAATTAAAAAATCATTCTCTTTCCTTTCATGCCCTATTATTTGGAAATGCATCCAATTTTTAGGAACCCAAATAAGAAATAGTTGATGATTAATCTCTTTTTTATAGGCTGAGTTATGATGACTTGATAATAATAATGAATCGTTTTGGGTAAGTACATATTGTTTCCACACTTCAAAAGCCCTAAATACGTTTCGGTCAGTAGGCAAAACACTTTCCTTATTATGATACTTTTCTGCAAATTCAACAGTGTAACTTTCATTTTGCTCTTGTGCGTACAAGGCATTGGCTATGAGTAAGGTAATGAGTAAAATGATTTTTTTCATGTTTATTTAGCAATTATAAAGCTTCTTATAGCAAGACCCGCAAACTAAAATCCTTTCAGGTACATACCCAAAAGGACTTTAAATTTTGCAAATATAAGGCGAACTCCCTAAAAAATCATGCTATTTTACGTAGCCATCATTCCGCCGTCAATCTTATGCTCGCTACCCGTAATAAACCTGCTTTCATCGCTTGCCAAGAACAGGGCTAAGTTTGCTACCTCTTCGGGCTGACCATAGCGTTTCATGGGGACAGAGTTCTCTAATTTGACGCGTGCCGCCGCCGTATCGTTGGGGTTGATGACTTTCTCCAAGCCACTCACCATCGCCGTTTCTATCCAGCATGGGTGAATGGTATTGACCCTGATGCCGAGCTTGGCAAGCTCCAGTGCGGCAGTTTTTGCCAAGCCAATGCAGGCGTGCTTGGTGGCTGAATACGCGATTCCCTTGGGCATACCAATCAGCCCCGCGACCGAAGAAGTGATGATGATGCTCCCACTTCCGTTTTTAATTAGGTGAGGCGTAGCGTATTTCATCGTGTAAAAAACGCCTTTGAGGTTTACATCTATTACTTGGTCAAAATAATTATCAGGATATTCCCAAAAATAATGCTGATGCCCGCCCACGCCCGCGTTGCAGAAAACAACATCAATTTTACCAAAAGTCTGGACTGCAAACTCTGTAAAAGCCTGCACTTGCTGGCTGTCAGTTACATTTGCCAAAAAATATTCAATATTTTGATTGCCAAGGGCTTGCTTTGCCTTGTCGATACCATCTTGGCTGTAATCTACCAGCAGGACTTTCGCTCCCTCTTCCAAAAAAAGTTTGACACTTGCCAAGCCAATCCCCAAAGCACCACCTGTAATGATAGCTACTTTGTCTTTGAGTCTGTTCATTTTCGTATTTATTTATGAGTTAATTTACTGATTATGAATTAATTTACTGAAAAATTTACTGATTTATTTTTTTGGCTACTTCTTCTTTTTGTATATCCGTAATGCCGCCACCCTCGCACCATAGCACACGTTTGGGGTATTTTTTCAAAAAATTATGCTGGTGAGTTGCCATCAGAATCGCCGTACCGCCTTGGTTAATATGGATAAAAAGTTCTAAAATTTCATTGGCTACGGTCGGGTCTAAATTGCCCGTAGGCTCATCAGCAAGGATAAGGTCAGGGTCATTGAGCATGGCGCGGGCTATAGAAACGCGCTGCTGCTCACCGCCAGAAAGCTGGTGAGGCATTTTTTTCTCTATATTAAAAAGCCCTACCTGCGCCAGCACCTGCCCGATGCGCTGCTTGACCTTCGTTTTTTGCTCCCAGCCAGTCGCGTGGAGAACAAAGCGCAAATTTTCTTCCACACTGCGGTCAGTAAATAGCTGAAAATCTTGGAAAACTATACCTATTTTCCGACGCAAAAAAGGTACTTCTTGCTTGCGAAGGCTGTGAAGCGCATAGCCAAGCACCTCCACACTGCCTTTCTGCAAAGGCAGGTCAGCATAAAGCATTTTGAGAATAGAGGTCTTTCCGCTACCCGTTTTGCCAATTAGGTAGGCAAATTCGCCCTTGTCTATCTCAAAACTGACATTGCTCATCACCTGCTGTGCGTCATGCAGAATGCTCAAATCTTGTACTTTAATGATTGTTTTACTAACTTCCATTTACACCATGGTTAATAAGTTGTGCATCAAAATTAATTTTTTAAAATTTATTCTTATATTTGTTGCCTATTTTTATTTTTAAGTTCTATAAAGTATATTTGCAGTTGTATTTTAACAAGTTATAAAAAATTTAGATGAATGAAAAGTCATTGATAGTTTGGCTAATAGATGATGACCCGCTAAATACCTTTGCCATAGAGAGATTAATCAAAAAATTACTCACAGGAAGTGCTGTAAAGGTATTCCATGAAGCAAAAAAGGCGTTGGATTCTTTGGTACTTGTCAAAGAAAATGAGTTCCCTTATGTCATTTTATTGGATTTGTATATGCCAGAGATGGACGGTTGGCAGTTTTTAGAAAAATATCAAGAATTGCGCTTTGATAATGCGATTAGCACGATTTATATTTTGAGTTCGTCCGTAGATGATAGGGACATCGATTTTGCGGAAAGTCATGGACTGATACAAGCCTTCCTCAGAAAGCCGCTTGGCAAAGAAAATCTTTCGGAGATACTTACAAAACACTATAAGGAATTAAATGATTAAGATTTTTTGCAAAACACAAAAAAGTTTAAAATGATATTTTTTCATTTTAAACTTTTTTTATGTGAGCTACTCACCCACCTATTCCCTGTTTTTCTTATTTAGGGTACATTTTTGCCTTGATTTTGGCAATTCTTTCTGCTGTTTTCCCTGTTTCGTCGTCTTTGTACGTATTTTTGGTCTGCCTTGCCACCCCTCCTATATCACCATAAATGCGCTCATCTGTGGCATTTACAGGTTGAAGTTCTGCTCTGTTGTGTCCTTTGATACCGCAAGAAACCAACGTAGCAAGCGAAAAAATAGCAATAAAGGTCAATACTTTTTTCATGAAGATTAAGTAGTTATGAATTATGAGTTATAGATTATGAGTTGTAAATTAATATAAATAGCTGATAATTAGTATTTTACATAATTTTGAAATATTGTTTATTGTTGGGTGGTGTCAAGCGCGAGATGCAACCACTGAAACGCAACCTTATATTTTTCACCCCCCAAAATTAAGAAGTAAAAGTTTATAAATCAAAAAAAGAACAGCATAAAAAAATATGGTCAATGTAGTGCTGATTACTTTTTCTTTGTAATCATTTTTTGTAACTGTTCCTTTGCCGCGTCCAGCAAGATGAGGACGGCTTGCTCTTTCAGCGTAGCCAGCCAATCTGGGTCAGCCTCCGCAGTCATGGTTTTTTCGGGTAGTTCTGCCTTATTTTTCTTACTTTTTGCCTTTTTGCTAAACCAGTTTATGCCTTTGTAGGCAAAAAAACCAGCCAAAGCCGTACCGCTTATGGTCAGTGCGCTTTTGGTAGAAACCACTTTCTCGCGTGTTTCCAGCAGGGTTTCTATCATTTTGAGTTTGTATTTCTCTCTTTGCAAAAGCAAAATCTCACGTTCTTCTTTATACATCGGGTGTTGAGTTTTTGAGTTTCGTGTTTGCCAGTTGGTTATTTATCGTCGCCAAATTCCAGCTTGATAGGGATTTCCACATCAATACTTTCTTGGATTTTTGTAGCAATTTTCTTGCGGAAAAGCCAGAAAATCACAAACAAAAGCAGGTACAAAAGCCCCACCACAAAAAAGCCATAAAAAGCACTGCCCAAGACCGTATCTAAGTAAAAAGCAAATGCCAAACTGATAAAAAGCAAGGTAAAAGCACCCAAAATCATCATTACGATTGCTTTCATCATCTTGGCAATAATCCTTACTGCCGTTTCCTTGGTGTCTAATTTGATGAGTTCTAAGTTTACTTCTAAATATTTTACTAAACTATCTAACATGAAGATTCTCAGGTTGTGTATTTTGTAAATGACTTATTTGGTGATTCAAAGGTAAAAAAATATTTTTATATCCTGATACGATTGTGTGATTATATGCTTTTTTTTCTTATCATTAAAACATTACTTTCTGATAATGAGCATTTTACTTATTTTTCTAACCATGCCAATACTTCTTTGATATGTTCGAAGGTTTTGAGGTGAGGGTGTGCGAAGTCAGTAGCTTCTATTTTTTCGTGTTCCCAAGTAATATGATAAGGAATATGGATAGCCGAGCCGCCCATATTCAGCACAGGCAAAATGTCTGATTTGAGAGAATTGCCTATCATCAAAAACTCATGTGGCTCAATATCAAGGTGTTTGATTAGTTTTTGATAATCAGCTTCTTTTTTTTCTGACATAATCTCGATGTGGTGAAAAAAGGGAGTCAGCCCAGATTTGTTCAGTTTTCTTTCTTGGTCTAAGAGGTCGCCTTTGGTCGCCACCACCAATCGGAAATGGTGTTGCA
The DNA here is from genome assembly GCA_013298985.1 of Cytophagales bacterium. GTDB lineage: Bacteria > Bacteroidota > Bacteroidia > Cytophagales > Thermoflexibacteraceae > Thermoflexibacter. The sequence continues at coordinate 11,594 of JAAFJS010000083.1, read as the reverse complement.
GGCGTGTAAGCACTTCTTCGACTCCTTCCAGCAGTTCTACTGGCTTTTCCAGCATGGCTTTGCCCTCATTGATGATTTTCTCAATGACGTGGAGGCTGATTTTGCCCTCAGAAATCCGCATTGCCGCCTCGACCATCGAGAGCATGAAGCCCTTGATGCCGTAGCCATAAAGCGGGATATTTTCCAGCTCGACTTTCAGCAATTCGCGCGCAGTGCTATGAGGCGAAAGGAAATCACTCAGCAAGTCCGCAAACTTATTTTCTACTTCACGAAAATATGGCTCATTTATCCAAAGTGTGTCGTCTGCATCAAAAGCTATCACCTTGATATTCATGTGTTTGTATTTAAAAAGTGAACTAATTTCATTACTGCCCGCGCCCTCGCGCTAATCTTGTTTTTTTCTGTCAGTTCCATTTCTCCAAAAGTACAGTCATAGCCTTCTGGAATAAAAATGGGGTCATAGCCAAAGCCCATTCCCCCGCGCATTTCTTTGGTGATTTTGCCTTTGATAACTCCCTCAAAATGATGGACTTTGCCGTTCAAAATTAGGGTGATGGTGGTATGAAATTGGGCGTTGGTATTGGGGTTATCGCCTAAGTTTTTGAGTAGCAAATCTATGTTGTCTTGGCTACTTCGGTGCAAGCCCGCGTAATGCGCCGAATCTACGCCAGGCGCACCTCCAAGTGCCTCTACCTCCAGTCCCGAATCGTCTGCAAAGCAACTGATGCCCAACTTTTCCCACACATACTGCGCTTTGAGGAGTGCATTGCCCTCAAATGTATCTGCCGTTTCAGGAATATCCTCCTCTATGCCCATCTCTAACAACCCTTTTAACGTATAGCTGTCTATCAGTTGAGCTTGTATTTCTCTGATTTTATTTGGATTTTGGGTCGCAAAAATAATCTCTTTCATTGTATAATTTTAGGGCAATTTATAAAATATTTCAATATTTTGCACAAAAATCAATTCAGTTTGTATTTTTGTTAGATTTTTCGTTTTTAGTCATTAAACTTCCTGCAAAGGTGTTTTTTATTGCCTCTTTCTCTGCTCTCTCCTTCTGAGAGGGGGAAATTGGTACTTTCGCAAGAAGTCTATTAAAATAACTCATTATTTATCAATCCTAATTCATAACCAGAAATGAACTTAAAAAATAGTACAATCATGCTCATTGATGATGATGTTATAGTAGCGATGGTTTGTAAAAAAACTTTTCGCAAATACGAGCCATCACTCAATTTTATGAGTTTTAGTAGTGGTGAAGATGGGCTGGTTTATTTAGATGCTCATAAATCAGAAATTCCAAACCTTATTATGCTTGATATTAATATGGACGGCATTGACGGTTGGCAGTTTTTGGACGAAATGCAGAAAATAGAGGTTTCCTGTGATGTGGTGATGTTTTCCTCGTCCATTGACCCCAAAGATATAGAAAAAGCAAAAACGTACAAGAACGTCAAAGAGTTTATTGTCAAACCTTTGAACCAAGAAAAACTAAATAATATTTTGAAATATTTACCAAATTAGATAGCGATTGGCAAGGAAAAATAAAAGACGGAGCCTTGCCATTGTGTACTTTTTACCCAAATCTCTCCCTCATTATTCTCTATAAATTCCTTGCAGAGCAATAAACCTAAGCCCGTACCTTTTTCGTTGGCGGTGCCGCGCTTGGTGAAGTGCGTGCCAGAAACAAACACGCTTTCAAGCTCTGCGGGGGTCATGCCTACACCTGTATCGGCAACTGAGAAAACTATCTTGTTTTCCAAGCCTTCTGCGCTTAATGTAACCTTGCCGCCCGCCTGCGTAAATTTGAGGGCATTGCCTACTAAGTTCCTCACTACCAGCCGAACCTGATTCTTGTCTGCTCTTATTAACGTTTTTCCGCGCACCAAATTGCTCAAACTAATTTCTTTTTCGTGGGCAACTGCCTGATAAAGTGCTGTAATTTCATCTGCAATGTCCTTCAAATCAACTATCTGCACTTGGGTTTTGATGCCTTTCATTTGCGTATAAGCCCACTGCAATAGATTTTCCAGCGTGCCATGAACAGTATCTACATTTTTGCGTAAATCAATGCTAATGTGCTGAAAATCAGCCTGTGAGAGATGCTGCATTTCCAACAAATCCAAGGCACTTCGCAAGCTATTGAGAGGACTGCGAAGGTCATGTGAAATGATAGAGAATAGCTTGTCCTTGGTCTGGTTCAGGTGAGTGAGTGCCTCTGCCTGTACACTAATTTCCTCTTTCTGCTGTTGGATTTCAGCATTTTGCGCTTGGAGTAACACGTTGTTTTTGTGCGCTTTACGATAGTTTCGCATAAAGAAAAAAGTCATTAAAAGCAAAAAAACCGTTCCACTGACCAAGCCCACGCGTTGGAGATAATGCGTTTCTATGTGGCTATTCAGCACCTCAATCTCGATGTCTTTTCTTTCTACATCAAAGCGGTGCTGCATTTCCAGCACTGCCATATTCTTGGATTGGCGATTGATGGAATCATTGGTTTTTTTGTATAAATCGTGAAATTGATACGCCTTCCCAAACTCGCCGCGACCCGCACTCACCTGAGCAAGCCCGCGATAAGATTGCTCTAAACCTTTCTGAATGTGTGCTTTACGTGATGTTTGCAAAGCCTCTGTATAATATTTTTCTGCGGCAATACTGTTTTTGAGTTTCAAATAACAATCACCCATCGCATTTTGCATGGTCGCAATATTTTCAGGCTCGCCACCGTAGGAAAGGTTCATTCTCAACCCATTACGAAAATAAGTAAGCGCATTACTGTACTCGCCTTGCTCGAACTGCACTGTGCCAATATTGCTATAAATAATGCCAATCCAAATGCTATCTTGCTCATTTTTAGCAACTTCCAGAGCCTTATCAAAATATTGGACGGTCAGTGGGTAGTTTTTCACATCTTTATAGCACACGGCAATGGCATTGTAAGCATTGATGACTTGGCGGTTTTCCAGCGAATCTGGGGCTGTTTTGAGTGCCTTCCGCAAATAAATATCTGCCCTGCCGTAGTTTTTTGCTGTAAAATGCAGAAAACCAATGCGGTAATAAGTATGCGCCAATGCCTGTTTGAAACCTTCTTTTTCGTAAATTTCTGTGCTTTTGAGGTAATATTCGAGTGCCAAATCGGGGTGATTGTGTTGCCTGCATACCTGCGCGAGCATATCATAAGCCTGCGGTAGCGCAAGGTGGCGATGGGCTAATTTTTCACAAGATTCAATCGTTTTTTGTAGTTCCTTTTGGGCAGAAAAAAAGTCAAGCGAATCTACCAACGGCTGTATCTGCTTCAATACTTGGTCAAAACTGCGCTTTGTCGAAAGTGGAAGCGCATCTTGCAAATCTACAAGTCGTTGATTTTGGGCAAAAAGCAAGGAAAAACTCCAATAAAAAACAAAAATAAGGACAACTCCCTTTTTCATAAATAAAACGAATGATGGTAAATGAGTTGGGGGTGAGTCGACAGCGTTAAAATAGAAGTTAAAGCTATGGTCAATCACCAGCCAAAATGCTGTAAGGGAGAAAAATTTGAAGGGTAATTTACAAAATGAATATAATGTAAATTTATAGTTAAAGATTATTTGTTCTAAAATCGTTCCAAATTTGAGAAAATAAATCGTTTTGATTCCAATATTTCTTTAACTTTGAAAAATAAATAAATGATTACCATTCATAAATCACTTAAAAAAATAGCTAAAATGATGAAATTACAGCAGTTTGTCTTGATTGCGATTGCATTTGTATTGATTAGTTTTCAAGCCTATAGCCAAGAATCAGGTACAGTTTCTTTGGGCTTGCGCGGTGGCATCACCGCCTCTAACTTTGGCACGCGCTCAGGCGGCTCGGCAACGGGCGGTAGCGTAGGCGGGGCTAATAGCTACAAAGCAGGCATTAATTTCGGTGCTTTTGGAATGTATAGCGTAGATGAACACTGGGCTTTTACTGCCGAGGTCAATTATTCACAAAAAGGAAATTCACCCATAATAAGAGGTTTCAATAACTTAAATTATTTGGAAGTCCCACTTTACATCAATTACTTTTTTGGGCAAGGGGGAGATAGATTTCGTCCCAAAGCCTTTTTGGGACCCTATTTGGGAATTTTGATGACTGCCAATACCAAGTTTGGCGGTGTAAAAACAGATGTCAAAGGCACTTATAACCCCACTGATTTTGGCGTATTGGCGGGTGGCGGCTTTCACTACAAATTTAACGAGGCGGGCGATAACTGGCTTATTTTTGATGTGCGCTACGGTTTTGGGCTTTCTGACCTTTCTAAGTCAGCCGCGGCGACAAGCGGGCTTGCCAATCGCGCGCTCAGTATCAACTTGGGCGTGAGCTTTCCTTTGGGAAATTAAAAAAATCTGAGATTTAAAAAGTTTGAAATTAAAATGAAAACAATACAAGATTTTGTGGCTGATTTCCGAGAGGTTTGGGACGGTAGCTTTTGGGCAAGCACTAATTTTGCAAAAACACTGAAAGAAATTAGCCCAACCCAAGCCACCGCGAAACCCTTGCCATCACTTCATTCTATTGCAGAATTAGTTTGGCACGTTATAGCTTGGCGCAAGGTGATGATTGAAAACCTAAAAGGCAATATGGAGTATAGCGTCGAGATTGACAGCGCGGAAGACTGGAAAAAAATTGACGAAGGCAACAGCATCGCATGGGAAGAAGCCCTTGCCGAGCTGGAAGCAAGTCAAGAAGAAATAGTAAAGGTGCTGACGGGCTGTGCTGAGGAAGGGTTGGAACGGGTTTATAAGAAAAAATATACGCTACGTTTTCTCATCAATGGCGTGATTCAGCACGATATTTACCACTTAGGGCAGATTCGAATGGTGAAAGGCTTAGTCAAATGATAGCCGTTATTCAGCGCGTTTCCTCTGCGGCTGTAAAAATCAATGGGGAAATCAAAGGAGAAACTGGCATTGGCTATCTGGTTTTACTCGGTATAGGGCAGGAGGACTGCGCCGAAGACATCGAGTGGCTCGCGACCAAGATTATTAATTTGCGAATTTTTGGCGACAAGGAAGGCAAAATGAACCTATCTTTGCACGAAGTAGGCGGCAATATTTTGCTTATCAGCCAGTTTACGTTATTTGCAAGCACTAAAAAAGGCAATAGACCGTCTTTTATCGAGGCGGCAAAACCCGAACTTGCGATTCCGCTTTATGAACAAACGATAGAAAGTTTGGAAAAAAAATTAGGAAAAAAAATTCAAACGGGCGAATTTGGCGCGGATATGATGGTGAGTTTGGTAAATGACGGTCCCGTTACGATAGTGATAGACACCAAAAACAAAAAATAATACTGTAATTCCGTTTTATGACAAAATTTATTCTCTCTTGGGTAGTTATTTTTATAGGGTTTGCTTATTCATCATTTGCTCAAAATGGATTGGACAGCCTTGTTAAAAAATTAGAAACTACCGAAGAAATAGAAAAGATAGACCTTTTGAACAAACTTTCTGAGTCTTTTCGCGAGAAAGACTTAGACAGGGCGATTGGCTACGCAGAGGAGGCGATTGCGCTGGCAGAGAAAAACAGCAAGTCTGACAAATTGGCAATTTCACAAATCAACAAGGGCGTTGCTTTTCGTAGCAAAGGCGACTCCAAGCCCGCCTTAGAGTATTTTTTGAAGGCATTGGTGATAGCCGAGCAGATTAACGACCTCAATATTCAGGCCGATGCCCTCCACAAGATTGGCGTTACTTATCTATTCCAAAAAGATTTTTATTCTGCCCTCAAATTTGCGGAAAAAGAGGAAATTATTTGGCGAAAAATCAAAGATGATGCAGGCATTGCCTCCGCCGCCAATTTTCTGGGGCTGATTTATGTGAATCTCAAAGACTATGACCGCGCCCTCAAAGCACTGGAAGAATCACTGGAAATAGGGCGCAAAACCAAAGATAATGAATTGATTTACAAACCATTAACTAATTTGGGCGATTTGTATATTCGCCTAAAAAATGTACCCAAAGCCATAGATTACATCAGTCAGGCACTGAAAGTGAGTGAGGAATCCAACAATAAATTTGGGATTGCGTCCAGCCTGCTTAACTTGGGGAAGGCATACCGATTAAAAAATGACAACAAAACGGCTATCGAGTATGTAGAAAAATCATTGGAGAAAAGCCTTGAAATCCAGACACTTTCGCTTATCAGGAATAGCTATGAGGTGCTGACCGAGCTTTACGAACAAACAGGAGAATTTGAAAAATCTTTGTTTTTTCACAAATTGTATAAGTCCGCAGATGACAGCCTGATTAACAAAAATGTGCGCCAAAGCATGAACGAGATGGAGTTGAAATATGAAGCGCAGAAAAAAGAGCAAGAAGTGCTTGCCCTGCGGGTGGAAAAGGAATTATATGACAGGGAAAGAGATTTGAATTGGGCTATCAGAGGCGGTCTGAGTATTATTACTTTGCTTGCTTTGATGGCTACTTTTCTCTACCAAAGACAATCGCGCCTCAAACAAAAAACCAATAATCAGTTAGTTGATATCAATAAAACCATCATTCAAAAATCTGAACAAGTCAATGAACAAAAGGAAATCATTGAGCAGATTAACAAAAACTTGGTGAGCAGTATCAATTATGCCAAAAATATCCAAGATGTACTTTTGCCCAAAAAAGCAGATGTATTAAACTCATTTTCAGGGTATTTTGTATTTAATTCGCCTCGCGATATTGTGAGTGGGGACTTTAATTGGTTTAGCGAAGTAGATGGGCAGACCATCATCGCGGTTGGCGATTGTACGGGTCATGGCGTTCCTGCGGCATTGATTACGGTGCTGTGTCACTCATTTTTGCACGAAATCTGCGAACAAACTACTTCACCCGCACGAATGTTGGAAAAAATGAATGAAAGAGTGATGGCACAACTGCACCACAAAGAAGGATTGAGCAATGATGGCGTAGAGTTGGCGATTTGTATTATTGCGGCTGATAAAACTCAGTTAATTTATGCAGGTGCAAAAGTTCCTCTGTATCTAACTCAAAATCAAACATTTAAAATCATCAAAGGCAATAATTTCCCGATTGGTGATGCACACTATTCTGCACAGCGAGTTTATAGTGAGCATATTATTCCCATCAGCAAAGGTGATACGATTTATTTGGCTTCTGATGGCTACCAAGACCAGTTTGGCGGGGAACAGAATCGCAAATTTATGGTCAAAAGTTTTAGGGACTTACTGGAAAATATCTGTACTGAAAATATAGAAAATCAATCTAAGTTGCTGGAAAACAACATCTTGACGTGGAGAGGAACGCAAAAGCAAACTGATGATGTAATGGTTTTTGGTTTAAAAATATAAAAAAAGATAACGCATGAACCTCAGTGATACCAAAATAAACAACGCTAAAATTATTGACTTTGACTGGCAGTCAGGCGATAACCTCAAACTTTGTGGAAAGGGCTATCTGCCTACGAAGCCCTTGAAGGTTATTATTTGCATCATACATGGCTTTGCAGAGCATTTTGGGCGGTACGAACACGTTGCCAATTACCTGAACGGGCAGGGCTATGCCTGTATAGGTTTTGACCTGCGTGGGCATGGCATCTCGGAGGGCAAGCGCGCACACACGCCTAATTTTGAGGCTTTTCTCTCTGATGTAGATAACTTTATAGCCCTCATCAAAGCCAAATTCCCAAATGTACCTTTGTTTCTGTATGGGCATAGCATGGGCGGAAATATTGTAGCGAATTTTGTGCTACAAAGAAAGCCCAATCACTTGCAGGGCATCATTATCACCAGTCCATGGCTCAAACTCGCTTTTTCTCCTCCAGCGATGAAGCTGTGGCTTGCCAATGTCATGTCAAAAATTTACCCGCAATTTACCGAAACAAACGAACTGAACGGCAAGGAACTTTCGCATGATGAGGAAGTGGGCAAGGCATACCACAAGGACGAGTTGGTTTTGCATACTATCACCGTCAAAACTTTTTCCGAAGTTACAAAGGCAGGGCTACACGCGCTCGCCCACGCCAAGGAATTCCATCTGCCACTTTTGCTCATGCACGGCACAGGCGACAACATCACTTCGCACAAAGCAAGCCAAGAGTTTGCCAGCAAAGTCCCTGCTAATCTGCTCATTACAGAGTGGTGGGAAGAGATGAGGCACGAACTTCACAACGAAACTATCAAAGAACAAGTCTTCGAAAAAATAGGCGATTGGCTAAAAGAGCAGTTGGTAAAAGCATAAGTAATTCAAAAAAATCAAACTTCACTAAGCATGATGAATCTAACTTATAAAATTTATTTTTTATTCTTTATTTTTCTATTTTCCATGTCTTGCGCTGTTTTTGCACAGCCAGAGCCACCCTTGAAAATAGCCAAACTCAAATACAATGGTGGTGGCGATTGGTATTCGAACAAAACCTCACTGCCCAATCTGATAAATTTTTGTCGTAAAAACCTCAATATCAATTTGGATACGGACGAAGAAATTGTAGAAGTAGGTAGCCCAGAGCTTTTTTCTTATGCCTTCGTACACATGACAGGGCATGGAAACGTCGTTTTTTCGGAGGCTGAGGCTCAGAATCTTCGCAAATACCTGCTTTCTGGTGGTTTTTTGCATATTGACGACAACTACGGCTTGGACAAATTTATTCGGGTAGAACTCAAAAAGGTTTTTCCTGAATTGGAATTGGTAGAACTGCCCTTCAATCACCCCATTTATCATCAAAAATACAAGTTTCCCAAAGGATTGCCCAAAGTTCACGAACATGACGGCAAGTCCCCGCAAGGCTACGGACTGATTTATGAAGGACGCATGGTTTGTTTTTATAGCTTTGAGTGCGATTTGGGCAATGGATGGGAAGACCAAGTGATTTATAACGACTCGGAAGAAACACGCCAAGAAGCACTCAAAATGGGCGCAAATATTGTTACTTTTGCATTTACGCAGTATTAAAATAAGTGTTTTAACAAAAAATACACCATAGGTGTTAAATATTGGTAGAAGATATAATTCCCAAAAAATTTAACTACTCCATTAGGAGTTGTATAAATAAATATGAAACTCTTAACAGAGTTTTGAGAATGCTTATTTTGTTAAATTACTTAAGTGTTCATTAAATAAAGACATAATTTAGTACCGTTAGGCACGATAGCTTTGTAGAGAATTAGGATAAATTATATTTCACAAAGTCCTGTTAAGGACGACACAAATATTTGCACCTGAGCGAGTTACGTCCCTAACGGGACTTTTATTCTTTGTTTTTTAATTGCTTTCCACAAAGCTCATGTCCCTAACGGGACTGTAATACAAAATACGTTTATTTTTGTTGAATTACTTAAAAAATATCATTTCCATTGTTCATAAATTTATAATTCATCGTTTTATGACACTTTTAAAAGGAAAAAATGCACTCATTACGGGTGCTTCCAAAGGCATCGGGCGAGCCATCGCCTTGCGCTTTGCACAGGAAGGTGCAAATGTAGGATTTACTTATCTTTCCAGCGTGGAGCAAGGCGAGGCTCTGGTCAAGGAGTTAGAAGACTTGGGCATCAAGGCAAAAGGCTACCGTTCTGATGCCTCTGACCACGCGGCGGCAGAAAAACTCATGCAAGATTTTATTGCTGATTTTGGGACAGTAGATATCTTGGTAAACAACGCAGGCATCACCAAAGATGGATTGCTGATGCGTATGAGTGAGGAACAGTGGGACAGCATTATGACCATCAACCTCAAATCAGTGTTTAACCTCACCAAAGCCGCCAGCAAGTTTATGATGAAACAAAAGCAGGGAAGCATCGTCAATATGACTTCGGTGGTGGGCATCAAGGGAAATGCAGGGCAGGCAAACTACGCCGCTTCTAAGGCAGGTATTATCGGCTTTACCAAATCCATCGCCCTCGAACTTGGCTCGCGCAATATTCGCTGTAACGCGATAGCTCCAGGATTTATCGAAACGGAAATGACTGCCAAATTAGATGAAAAAGTGATTGGCGAATGGAGAAACGCCATTCCATTAAAGCGAGGCGGCAAGCCCGAAGATGTAGCAAATGCTTGCGTATTTTTGGGTTCAGATTTGTCCCCATACATCACAGGGCAGGTAATTCAGGTAGATGGCGGAATGTTAACCTAAACTGGGGAAAAGATAAAAAGCATCATTTCTATCTCAGAAATGGTGCTTTTTATATTCATTTATAACAACTTAAATAACTACACAAAATTAGCTTGTATTACAAGTTTTTTCGTAAAATATTGATTATGAGATATTTGCACGTTTTACCATTTTGATTAATTCATAATTTATAGCTCATAATTCATAACTATTTATCACATCAGAGTTTTAATTCTCTTCCTGCATAGAAATCCAAGATTTTCATACGGAAAACAAATTCATATTTTGACCTAATCAAGTCAGACTGAGCAATATTTAAGTTGTTTCTGGCAATCGCAAAATCAAATGAATTGCCTGCGCCCACTTGCAGGCGTTGTTCCTGCACCTTAAAAGTTTCTGTCAAAGAATTAACCCTGATTCTATTGGAAGCATAAGTACGGCTACTGGCGCGTGCGTCATTGTACGCCTGCTCGATGGTTTGGCGTACCTGATTGCGAATATTTTGTGATTGCAATTTACTGCGCTCCATCTGGATTTTGGCATTTGCCACTCCATTCTTTACCTGCCAACGGTTGAAAATAGGAATATTCAAGTTAAGCCCCACACTTTGGCGTAGGTTTTCATCTACTTGGCTTCCCCAAGGATTTCGTTCTACATTTACTATTCTGTTTGTTACTAAGGTAGAAACCGTTTGGGTGGGATTGCCTGTCAAAAAGCCAATAACTTGCGCTTGGCTGCCTTGCTCTATCACATTTCTAATCACTCCTTGGCTGGAGTAACCTGAAAGCACCTGTGCGTTGGCTGTCAAAGTAGGATAAGCATTGCCTTTGGCAAGGTCGACCCCAAGTTCACCCACTCTAATATTCAAATCTGCACTTTTGATATTGGGCTGATTCCCCTCCGCAATCTGCCAAATAGCCTGTGCAGTCTGCACCAGCGCATCTTCGCTTGGTTCAGGAATTTCAGGAATTACCACATCAAAAGGCTGTTCCATCGGGATTTGGAGTAGTTGTTTCAAGCGCAAAAATGCAAAAGCCAAGTTATTTTCTGCGGTGGTAATTTGCACCTGATTGGTTGCTTGCTGAGAGAGCAAGTCATACTTTGCAACTTCGGCAGCAGAGCCAGCTTCTATTTGTTTTAAAACTCTATCTAACTGTCCCTCAGTATTTTGTAGCTGTAAACGAGCCACACCAAGCAGTTCACGATTAAAAATAATTTGAATATAAGCATTGACTACATTCAGGTTCATGTCATTGCGCGCCTGCTGATAATCGTAGGTACTTGCCTCCAAAATCACCTTATTTTGTGCAATGGTATTCATTTGGCGAAAACCATTAAAAATAGTAGCATTTGTCCCTAAAAAAAAGTTATTACTTCGCACAGGGTCGCTGGTAAACTGGTTCGTAAACGGGTCAATATTACGACCAAATTGGTAACTCTGCCCTGCACCAGCATTTAGATTAGGGAATAGCTGCATACGGGACTGAATCAGATTTGCCTGATTTGCCTCTTGGGGTA
>JAAFJS010000082.1 GCA_013298985.1 Cytophagales bacterium | reverse complement strand
GCCAATTAAAAACGCCTACGCGTCTGCCTGCGGTGGATTGACTTAGTAAGGTATCGAACGTAGCGCGATTGCCTGGGGCGCGATTTTGGAAAAGCTCGCCAAAAGCCTGCAAAGAAATAAAATCTCTGTCTGGGTCAGTAGCAATGATGTTGCGCCGCAAAGCTGTGCCTGCTATCACGCAGGTATCCATCGGGATAATCAGTTCTGGAGGTCTATTGGGGTTTTCACGAATAATAATCTGAATATCGCGATTGATAGCACTGATTTTGATGCCGTTACGCCACTCATTGACAAAAAAAGCCACATTGTACTGCCCTGGCTGTAGCGGTGCGTCCCAAATCAAATCTCCTGTCTTTGGGTCTAAAACCAGTGTTGCAGGGGCTGTTCCTGCGCGATTTGTAGCAGCAGGAGGAACTTCCTGTGGAAAAATATAGCCTTCAATAGGTCTGTTTCTATCTCTTTTACAAATAGTTAGCTCGTAGGAAAGGCTATCACCTTCGGGGTCAAAAGCACCTGGATTGTGAATAAAAATCTGTCTTGACGCACCAAAATCCAAGATAGGATACGTCAAAATGGGAGAACTGTTCAAGCCCAAAAATGGAGAAATCAGAAAAACAGATTCTATATAAAAAGGTGTATTGACAGAGTTGGGAATATTTAATACACTTGGGTTGCGATTGCGAATCCCCACGCCTACCTTAAACTCTCCTGGTCCTGCAAAGGTGTAGGTGGTAATATAAAGTAGTCTTTGGGTCTGATTGCCTACATCTTGGGTGGAGGTTAGTCGCACGCGAGCCGTCTGGTTATCACCAAAGTCAAAATCAACTTCTTCATCAGCAGGTACACCCGTAATGTCGCGATAAATTGTAAGCGTAAACTCATAAGTTAGCCCTGCGCCTGGCAGTCTTCTGGCAGTCAAATCTCCGCCCCTTATGTGTGTGGCAGATGCTCGCGAAACAAATAATAAAAACAGACAAAGAAATAAAAGAAAAGTCTTTGTGTGTAGCTGTTTGAAAGTTATCATAAAATAGGAATGTGTATAGTTGAGCATCTTTAAGATTTTGAAGTTAAAATTGATTTTGTATGTAAGTAACAACATTGCAGAGTGTTATTACTTACATCTGAACTTGTTAAAGCAAATTTTACAAAAAAACAAGCCATTTCCATTGTATAAAATTACAAAAATGTTTGATAAAAAATATTTATAATCTCAATATTTAACTTATTTAACGGCAGGGCTTCTTCCCAAAAAATTCAAATCATTTTTTTCAAAATTCTTTCCAAACTATGTTTTTAAGACTCGCGACTTTTGAGCATTGGTATTTTGGTACAAACAGTCCAGCCAATAATTTTGCTTTTTAACAGTAAGTTTGAGAAACCCCAACAATAAATAAGGCTTATTTTCGTTCTTTCCTAATAATTGGTATCAATTTTCGGGGCATTATTGAGGTAATCTTTGCCGAAAAATTAGTAAGAAGCAACCTCAGTTTCATTACCAAACGCTTCGAAAAGCGCAGCCTCAAAAAATGGAGTAAAGTTTAGAAAACATTTTTACAGAAAAACTTGATTTTAAGTGTACTTAGGTTTTACTTTGGCATAAAATTATCACTAAATTTCGTTAAATTCTTATTTTTAATCAAAACAAATACTACTCCCTAACTACTTTTGTTTTATTTTTGCAAAAATAAGCAAGTAGCTGTATCTATTTCCCAAAACTGTTGACCCTTGAATACTTCTTTCAGACGATACGTGATTCATGCTGTTACCGCGTTTGTAGCAGTCGTGTTTTTAGTCAAATTATTTTATTTGCAAGTCATTGACGAAACATACAAACTGGAAGCACAAAATAATGTGGTTCAGAAGATTATAGAGTACCCTGACCGCGGCATGGTCAAAGACCGCAACGGAAAACTTATCGTTGCCAATATGCCTGCTCATGATATTTTGATAGTTCCCAAAGAATTTAAACTGACCGACACCGCCAAGTTTTGCCAATTATTTAACTTGACCAAGGCTGAATTGATTGAAAAATATAAAAAACTCAAAAAACTCAAAGATTATTCGCCTTACAAGCCGTTGCCTTTCATTAAGCACCTGCCCGAAGCGGAGTTTGCCAAAATCCAAGACCGCTTAGATGAGTTTGATGGCGTATATGCGGAGGTAAGGACTATCCGCCAATACCCACACGAAAGCCTTGCTAACGCACTTGGCTACGTCAAAGAGATTGAAAAGGCAATGCTAAACAGAGATTCGAGCAAATATTATCAGCAAGGCGACTTGGTAGGCAAATCAGGCATTGAGGCAAGCTACGAATCACATTTGCGAGGTACAAAAGGGATAAATTACGTGATGGTCAATGCCAAACGAATGATAAAAGACCAATTTGAGGACGGCAAATACAATATTCAGCCCGAAGTAGGGCATAATTTGGTTTCTTCCATAGATTTGAATTTGCAGCAATACGGAGAATTATTGATGAGCAACAAGATAGGGAGTGTAGTGGCTATCGAGCCAAGTTCGGGCGAGATTTTGGCAATGATTTCTGCCCCTTCCTATAACCCTAACTTGCTGACGGGCAATGGGAAAGAAGTGGATACGCACTATACAGACCTACTTACCAATCGCTTCAAACCGCTTTACAACCGACCCGCAATGGCTTCCTACCCACCAGGCTCTATTTTTAAGATTGTGCAGGCACTGATTGGGCTGGAAGAAGGCGTGATAGACACCGCAGAAACCAGAATAAGTTGTATCCAAGATGTGGTCAAATGCCACGGACACCCCTCACCTTTGGGCTTGCATGGCTCTATCCAACACTCGTGTAACCCATTCTATTACAAGGTTTTCAATCGTATTATTATCCAAAACAAGTCCACTGATTATTTTCAGGATAGCAAAATAGGTTTAGATAATTGGCATAAATACGTTACCAAATTTGGGTTTGGACAAAAGTTAGGCTCAGATATTCCAGAGGAAAAAGCAGGAAATATGCCCACTTCTACTTATTATGATAAGCGTTACAAAGGCAGAAAATGGAAGTTTGGCAATATTTATTCACTGAGTATTGGGCAGGGCGAAATGGGCGTTACACCTTTGCAAATGGCTAATTTGGCGGCAATTATCGCCAACAGAGGCTATTATTATTCGCCTCATTTGGTCAAGGACATTGACGGATTGGGTGCATTGCCTCAGTTTAAGGAAAAGCACAGCACAGGTATTAAAAAAGAATATTTTGACTTTGTAGCAGATGCCATGGCAGACGTGGTGCGCGCAGGCACAGCACGCAAAGCCCAGATAAAAAATGTGATAGTGTGTGGTAAAACAGGAACGGCACAAAATCCACATGGCGAAGACCATTCTGTTTTTATCGCTTTTGCGCCCAAAGATAATCCTAAAATAGCGATTGCAGTTTATGTCGAAAACGCAGGCTTTGGCGGCACCTGGGCAGCACCTATCGCAGGTCTGATGATTGAACAATATTTGAAGGGAAAAATCGAAGACCCCAAAAGATTGGCAATCCAAAAACAAATCGCAGATAAAGATTTTATTACTTCCAAAGAATTGAGAATGAGAAGATTGGAAGCAAGAGATTCATTGGAAAACCCAACTAACAAAGAAAAACCAGCAAAGAAACAATCAGAAACAATCATTACTGCACAACAAGAAAATAAAGGAAAAACCACCGAAAAAGCGGTTGTTTTGACCAAAAAAAATGAAAAATAATTTTTTTGCTACGCACCGTCTTCTCAAAGCAGTGTAAAAACTATGTGTGCAAAAATTTATTTCATAGTGCGAATTTTTCAAAACTCAAAACTCAAAACTTGCAATGTGGGCTAAATTCGCCAAATTTGTCATCAGATTCCGCCTCCCTTTTTTGATTTTATTGTTCCTACTCACCGTTTTTATGGCGTATCAGGGCAGAAAAGTCGAACTTCTCTATGATTTTGTCAAATTAGTACCTACTGACGACCCAGAAATGGTTTATTTCCAGCAATTCCTCAAAACCTTTGGCGAAGACGGCAATATCATGGTAGTAGGCATGAAAGATAGCTCAGTTTACAAACTTGACCAATTTACCAAACTTTACCAACTGAGCAAGGAAATCGCTGATTTGGAGGGAATTAACGAGGTAATTTCTATTCCAAACCTCAAATACATTTATAAAAATGAGGAACTCAAAAAATTTGAATACAAAGCACTTTTCCCGCAACTTCCGCCTGACCAAGCTACTTTGGACAGTTTGATTACTTTTGCAAAAACTATCAAACTGTATGATGGGCAAATTTGGAATCCGCAAACAGGGGCGATGATGCTGGCGATTGCGATTGATAAAAAATATTTTGCAAGCTCCAGGCGCGAAGTATTGACAGCAAATATTGTCAGTAGAGCAGAAAAGTTTTCTAAGGAAACAAAAATTGAAGTGCATTTTTCAGGTGTACCTTACATCAGGACTATTATTGCCAAAAGTGTCAGGGAAGAACTTTCTATTTTTTTAGCTCTTTCTTTGGGTGTTACAGTAATTGTACTTTTTTTATTTTTTAGGTCGTGGCAACCTGTGGTTTTTCCTGTGATTCTGATAGGTATGGTAGTCGTCTGGACTACGGGCTTGCTTGGACTTTTTGGCTATAAAATGACGGTGCTTACGGGTCTTTTGCCTCCCATTTTAGTAGTAATAGGTATTCCAAACTCTGTGTATATTCTTACCAAATTTCATCAGGAGTGTATCAAAAAAGGAGATAAAATAAAGGCTTTGATAAGTGTAATCAGCAAGTTAGGGGTAGTAACGCTGATGACCAACGCGACTACGGCTATTGGTTTTGTAACCCTCACTACGGCGCAAATCTCCATTTTGCAAGAGTTTGGCTTGGTAGCTGCCATTAATATTATGGCAACTTTTATAGTGAGCCTGATTTATCTACCTGCGGTATTTTCGTACCTGCCTATGCCCTCGCCTAAGCACGTAGCACATTTAGATTTTTCCTTTATGAAAAAAATATTAGATGGAATTATTATTTTAGTTACAGCGCATAGGAAAAAGGTTTATTTGACTGTTGTACTTTTAGCTGCGGTTTCTGGCGTTGGAATGTGGAAAATAAAAGCAGTATCTTACATGGTAGATGATTTGCCGCAAACCAGTCAGATTATTCAAGATTTGCGATTTTTGGAAGCCAATTTCAAGGGAGTGATGCCATTGGAAATCATTGTGGATACGGGCAAGCCCAAATCTTTGCGCCGCCCTGAGATATTGGCAAAAATAGATTCTTTCCAATATTATCTGCAAACCATTCCATACATTACGCCGCCTGTGTCAGTGGTTACTTTGTTGAAAGCTGCCAACCAATCTTATTTTAATGGAAATATTGGTGATTTTCAGTTGCCAAGCCGACGAGAGCTTGCTTTTGTGCAGCGTTATATTCCCAAGGAAGGCACGATAACGACGATGACCAACGCTTTGATAGATACGGCAGGACAAAATATACGTATCTCCTTGAAAGTCGCTGACTTAGGCTCTGCTCGTATGGATTCTTTGGTAGATAAGCACATAGAACCACAGGCGAAAGCGATTTTTGGCGAGGAAGGAATGAAAGTGAATATTACGGGGACTACGCTGATATTTATGAAGGGTAACGAATACTTAATCAGCAACTTAAAGCAAAGTTTGGTATTAGCCATTTTTCTAATTGGCTGTATCATTGCATTTTTGTTCAAAAATATTAGAATCATGCTTATCTCCATCATTACCAATCTGTTGCCGCTATTGATTACTGCTGGGCTGATGGGATATTTTGGTGTACCACTCAAGCCAAGCACTGCCTTGGTTTTTAGTATTACGTTTGGTATCGCAGTAGATGACTCGATTCATTATCTGGCACGCTACCGTCAGGAACTTTGGGCGCACAATTTCAATGTGCTGGAAGCTGTCAAGCTGGCTATCAAAGAAACAGGAACCAGTATGGTTTATACTTCATTGGTGCTTTTTGCAGGATTTGTGATTTTTACTGCCTCTGATTTTGGCGGTACGATTGCGCTTGGTGCGCTGACTTCCACTACTTTGCTGATTGCGATGTTTACGAGTTTGATAGTTTTGCCCTCTTTATTGATTACTTTTGATGATGGTAAGCACAAGCAAGTTAAGGGAGATTGGACGGAAGATGTGTAGGAGGGGTTTTATGTAAGACCTGTTGTCCTTCTTTAAGCAGGTTTCCAGAGAGGCTATGAAGTAGTCCAAATGTTTTTTTCGCTTTCTCCTCAAATAGACAAATGAGAAAAAAAGACAGCTAAAACTCTAAAAATCAGCTTCAAAGCCAAAGAAAAATCCTGTTTCGCCTTGTCGGTTGCGTGAAAACTCAAATCGCCAAAGTAGGCTATTATAAATAAGTATATCTAATCCCACGCCAGTCCCCCACAGAGGCGTATTGCTCAAACGTTTGTTTACCTCACTGACAAAATCATTTTTTACATAGCCCACATCAAAATAGGTTTTGAGGTAGGCGGCAATGGGCAAGGTACTGAACTGAGGCAAGGATACGAGCTTACTCATATTTTTCCTCACAGAAAACAACCGCCAGCGTAGTGTATTTTTAGAAATCGCAAAATGCTGTCCATCAACCACATATAGCTCATAGCCACGCATAAAGTCGCCTCTATACCCAAAGCCTTGCAGCTCAGAATAAGGTCTTCGGCTGGGGAAAGACACTAAGGCGCGGAAGCTACCTGCATAAAAGAAAGGCATTTTTGCGGTGGCTTTGGAGAGGCGGTAAAACTTAGCGGCGGCAAGTTTGACCTCAAATTGGTGGAGGTCGTCAAAGCCACTAAGCCCTTTTTGGGCAACAGACAGATTCATAAAAGAGCCTCGCAAAGGATAGGTTGCCATGTCGCGCCTATCGTGTATGAAAACGTAATTCAGGTAAAAATACTGCTGTGTTTGGCGTTGATTGGTCAAAAAATCGGGGTTAAGCTGAAAAAGTGTATCTTTAATACTCTGATAATCAAAGCCCACCAAAAACTGATGAGTGTCATAAAATGCTTTCCTTTTAAAAAAACCCAGCGAAGTCCAAAACCGATTACGTAAAATATCTTCGCTTCTGATAAATTCGAGTTTGTTGTTATTCGTTTTGTATGCCAAATTTTTATTTTGCATATAATCAATCTTAAACACCATGCCTACGGTTTGTTTTTTGTTGATATATGGCACATTGTACTCAAATCCATAGCGTTCCGCAAACCCAAACTGCGCGAGAATTTTCAGGGTTTCGTTTCTGCCTCTAAAATTTTCTTGGACATAGCGCATACCAAAATTAACACGACTCAAATCGCGGTTGCGCTGTCGCCACCATTCATTAAAATTGCGGTCAGAGAGTTCTAAAATTGGGGTAGGATACCAGTACCAGCGTTCTTGGAGGCTTATCAGCATATTTATCGTATCGCCTTGGACGGGGATAGGATAGACATCAACAAATACAAATAGCTTCGTATTGAATATCTTGCTTGCCTCTTTTTGGAGGACAGAATCTATATTTGCTTTGGCTATTTTGTCGCCTTTTTTAAAACCTATCTCGCGCAGAATAATGCGGTCAATCGTTTTTTGATGACATTCGAGCAATATGTTTTTGATATAAAAACTATCAGAGGCTACCTGTTTTTCAGGTGCTTGAGCAAAAATAGATTGGAATACCAAAAACACAGGAAAAAAAAGGCATAAATTTCTCAGAAAACGCTTCATAAAATATTTCCAATGGCAGTGAGTATGTTCTTAAAGTTGATACTACAAAATTAAGCTAATGTCTTGAAAATTAAGGAGTATTTAAGAAGACTTAACACTGTTAAAGCCTGTGAAAAGGATTTCTGCTGTTTATGCTACGGGATTCATTACCACACTAAAAACGGTAATGGAGTTAATGTCGCGCCCATAATAGAGCTTGTCCAGAGCCTCATATACGTTGCGGGCGCGAAAGTACGAAGTGTGCAGGTCGCGGCTGTCTTTGGTAATCCATTGTAGCGTATAAGAATTTTCTTTTTCCTTGTAGGTTTGTGCGTAGGCAAGCATTTTCTGCAAGGCATCAATCTTGTCTATCCCAATTTCGGAGTGAAACAAAAAAGATTGGCTGTGTCTTTTATTGACCGTAATAAGATTGAGGCGCGTCTTGCCTGCTTCGCTGATATAGTCAAATATCAGGCTTCCCTCTATGCCCAAGTGTTCTTCTATTGCCTGCTGGATACGTGCTGCTTCCACGTGAATATCAGTGATTTGCATTTGATTTGTCTATAAAAATGTAATGAATAAAATCTTACAAAGGTATGAAAATAGCAGAAAATTTAAAGATTTTTTCATGCTGTATTTTTATAAGTGAAAAATAATTATCTTAGATTGGTATCATCTGCAAAAGAAAGTTTGGGAATATTTGAGCCGACTTGGATTGGGCAAGGAAAGGAAAGAAATACATGGCAATGCTTTATGCTCTTTACTATGGAAGGGCAGGGTCTTTGAGGCGTTGAGTTATTTAGAAGTGATGATTGACACCAAAAAACAAGAAGTGCTTAGTGAGTTTTGCGCTTATTTAGAAAAACATAAGTCAGAAATCTGCAATTATGAGAGGCGACAAGCAGCTGGCAAAACGATTGGCTCTGGGAGAGGTGAAAAAGCGAACGACCAGTTAGTAGCTGGTAGGCAAAAGAAAAAAGCAGCCTAAATAAATCACTCATAAAAATACAAGATGAAATTTTTTGGAAATAAAATGATTAAATCCAATGGTTCTTACTCTCTTTTGGGCAAGAACTATTTTTTATTTTATTTTTCATCTAAAATTCAATACTAATATGAAAAGAAAATTTGTCTTTTTTTTAATGATATGCTGTTTGACCCACTCTTTTTTTGCGTGTAAGAAAAAAGAAGAAAAGTCCAATCGCCCGCCCGAAGGCTTGAATCTAACTGCCAGTCTGGTCAAAATCAATCCATTCACTTACGAGTTTTCTATCAAGGCTGTTGATGCGGATTTGGACATTCTCACGTTTGACTGGGATTTTGGCAATGGCACAAAAAAAGTAGGCAAGGAAAATGAAACAGCTACTTTTGCAGATAATCAGGACTTTGTGGTCAAGGTACTGGTCAGCGATGGGAAGTCGCAGCCCGTAGAGGCGCGCATAGGCGTTAGCACAAAGGTAAGCGAAATTAGCATAGATTTGTCCAAAAAATTTCAGACCATGGAGGGTTTTGGAGGATTTGGCGCACAAGATGTCTATTGGTCGGGCGGCCCTTACACCAGCCCGCGTTTTGTAAATGATATGATGAACGATTTGGGTGTTACCATTGTACGTGAAAATTTTGTACCTGACATTGAGATAGAAAACGATAACAACAATCCCATGGTTATTGATTTTTCTAAACTCAACTTAGATAAGAAAGTGAATGAAGGACACGCCACCTTCAACGAAAGATTGCCGCATTACAAGGCAATGAAAGCCGCAGGCATTGAGAAGTTCATTGTTTCGGTGTGGACTCCGCCCTCATGGATGAAATGGAACAATACCTTTGGCAATGGTACGAAAGACCAAAACTCTGCACCACCTTATACAACAAGCCCTAATGAAAGAACCAATCAGCTTAAAGTAGAAAATTACCAAGAGTTTGCCGAAGCCTGCATCGCCTATATCAAATTGGTAAAAATGCACGCTGACCTCGATGTCTATGCGTTTAGTATTCAAAACGAACCGCGCTTTTCACAGTTTTATGGCTCTTGCGTGTATAATGGAGAGGCACTGAGAGATTTGATGAAAGTAGTAGGAAAGCGTTTTCAAGATGAAGGGCTGAAAACCAAATTGTTTTTACCCGAAGACGTGGGCTGGTTTGATGGCGTACAAGGGCTGACCTTGCCCACCATTAATGACCCCGACGCGCGCAAATATGTTGGAATAGTAGCTGTGCATGGCTACGCCCTTGATGGCATTACTGCTGGCTCTTTGGATGCACAAACTTGGCAGAAAATGTATAACTGGGGCGCACCACACAATATTCCACTTTGGATGACCGAAACCTCTGGCTATGACCCCAACCTAAGTGGTGCAATGAAACTATCAACGGCTATGTACACCGCCTTGCGCTTTGGCAATGTGTCTGCATGGGTGTTTTGGACAACAAGTACAGGAGGGGCGTTGAACGGCTATGCCCTAATGACATCTAACGGATTGAAGGGAAAGACTTACTTTGCTT
Organism: Cytophagales bacterium; assembly: GCA_013298985.1. GTDB lineage: Bacteria > Bacteroidota > Bacteroidia > Cytophagales > Thermoflexibacteraceae > Thermoflexibacter. The sequence goes on along the minus strand of JAAFJS010000082.1, from coordinate 12,018 downwards.
CTAAAAACTTCTATCGCTATATTCGCCCCAATGCTGTAAGAGTAGGCGCAGAAAGTGCTGATAATGAGGTGCTTCCTTTGGCTTTTAATAATAATGGCGTAGTTACCGTAGTGCTGATTAATCGCGGTAATACAAACAAAACTATGAAACTTAGCGGTGCAAACCTTCCTACACAGTTCAAGCAGTTTAGAACCTCAGACGCTGAAGACTGTAAAGAAGTAGGTACGCCAAAAAGTACAGAGGCTTTTATTTTACCACCCAATAGCATTACTACCTTGTTTTCAGGGAATTAAATAAAAAACACCCACAGGAACAAAAGCCCTGTGGGTGTATAAAAGATATTTTCAAAAGCCAAAGGATTAGTGAGTGATAACAGGCTCTAATTCTCCTGCCTGCTTCACGAAGCTCTCCACCATACTCACAGAAGGAGTTTGATTCACAAGATTTTTCTCATTGTTCACTTCCACCATCTTTGCGTGCAGATTTTCTGGTTTGCGGTGCTTCAATTCTTTTACACTGTCAATGCCTGCAGCGTGTAGGAGTTCGGCATATTGAGAACTTACGCCTTTGATTCGGAATAGGTCAGCCATATTGACCCAGCTCAATATTTTGCCATCATCAATACCAGCGTCTTCTGAGATTTTATCTCTGCCTTTTTTTGATGAGCCTTGTTCTAATAATTTTTCTACGGTTTTGATGCCAATTTTTTGTAATTTCTCGGCATAAGCGGGACCAATGCCCTCGATGTCTGTGATTTTATACGCCATACGTTTAATAAAATTTTGTTGTTAAAAAAAATTCAAAATTAATATGGTAGAAATCTTTTTGTTTTTGATAGCAAGTGCCAAGACTTGGTCAATAATCTTGATTACAGACTATTTTAAAAACAAAAAAGATAGCTTTAAAACGAATGCTAATATATAAAAATTATTCATTATCACCATTTTAAAGCCTTTTTTTTTCATAAAAATTGCTTTTTGAGCTGTTTTTAAGCACTAAGAATGAGAAATTGGACAATTTTTAATAAGTTTTATTGCGTTTGAATAAAATTATAAAACCTTACGGTGATGATTCTAATTGTATGATAACCTCCCCCCAACCCCCTCCAAAGGGGGAGAAAAATCTGTTTTCCCCCTCTCGGAGGGGGGAGGGGGGAGGTAAAATTTTGATTATCATATATTTAAAAGCACTACCAACCTTACACACATTTTTAGTTATTAATGTATTGTAAGGTTTTGTTTGTATTATTTTAGATTAAAACTTATAAGAAACAGAAAGTGTAATCAATCTTGGCAAGATAGGGCGTGCAAAGATAGGCGCACCCAGCGAGTTCAGTTGCGTAATATCTGTATTAGGAAGTATCGTATTGGTTTTGAGATTACGTACCCCACCTACTGCAATATCCTCGCCTGTTGTGCCTTGTAATCCATAGCCACCAAAGAGATTAATACCCGCGCTATTTAAAGCATTGCTTACCTGAAGAGCTACAGAGAACTTAGAATTGAGGTCGCCCGTTACACCCAAGCTGAGTACACCATAAGAAGCAAGCTGCACACTATTGCGTCTGTTGCCTTGGCGTTCGCTAAACCAACGATAGTTGATGTAGGGCGTAAATTTACCAATTCTATAGCTTGGTGTAATATCCAAAATAACAGGAGCTACGTCTTTGACTTTATTTCCTGAAAAATCTTCGTCGAAGAAATCTGCTTTGTTTACTGAGCCAGCCGTATTTTGGTAAGTCAGGCGTGCATAAACTGCATTTTGTAAGGTCAAGTTGGTGCGGATACTGAATTTGTCCGTAGGGCGCAAGATATTCTCGATTTCTAAGCCCACAGTTCTGGAAGCATTGAAAGTAGCATCTGTAAAGAAGCTGTTTGCGCCATTGCTGATGAAAAGTTGCAATAAAGCATTGTCCAAATAGCTGTAAAATGCAGTAGCTGTGAGAGATACAGTTTTAGAATTTACTTTGTAGCCTACTTCTGCTTGGGTAACGGTTTCTATTGCTCCTTTTTTATCTATGGGAATATTGACGAAGTTATTAGCATAATAATCCAATTCAGGAGCTTTGTTACCACGACTAAAACGTGCATAAGTAGCAGATTTGTCCGAGATTTTGTAGTTTATGCCCAAAGAACCAGAGAAATAGGCATACGTAAAATCAAAAGCAAAATTAGACAGTGGATTTTTGATACGTGAGCCTAAGTCAAACAAAGTCAATGGATTACCATCTACGCCACCTAAGCCGCCAATGGCTGTGCCGCCCTGCCAGCCATCTTTTGTACCTTTATGCTGTACCACTTCGTAGCGCAAGCCAAGGTCTATGCTGAGTTTGTCTGTTGCTTTCCAGTTGTCGCTAATGAAACCCGCCAATACATTGGAAGTCATGTCTGTTACGGTATAAGCCAAACCGCTTTGGAGTACGACTCCCTCTGGTGTGGTTGCTTGGAAAGTACGACCGCCAAACAATGGACCAAAAGCCGCCGCCAAGGGAGGAATACCCGCTACCGCAGGTGGCAAGTTTTGAGGTCCTGTAAACTGGATACGCACAGGCGAGGTATTTGGTCCCAAGCGTCCTGTTACGCCATCTACAAACCATTTGGTTTGGATTTTGGTATTTGCCATATAGCCACCAAAATTCAAGGAATGTTTGCCTGCTTGCTTAGAAACAGATAGTATTCCTTGCAAGTCTTGAATATCATTATACATATTCAAAGGGGCAACTGCCAATAAATATTTCCCTAATTTGTTAGGGACACTTGGGTCAAGCTGTGGACCTTGTGCGCCAAATATCACACGAGCCAATAGTTCGCCTGTATTGGCATCAAAATAAGAAGGTGAGAATATGCCTGGGGCAAAAGAGCCAGCCATCTGTGCCGCCAAAGGTGCAGGTAGTCCTGCGCCTACATAAGTAGCTGGACTTGCCAAAGCACCTGCGCCAAACTGGGCATAGCCTACATTATTGGGTGTGAGGAAAGTAGGAACAACAGGTAGTACGGAATTGCCTTGGAACTGCAAATAATCTTGGTTAAAGTTAGAATAACGTACCTTTGCCGCAATGTTCCAGCCACTGCCCAAGTCGCGGTCAGCCTCTACGCCTATCGCCCATGTTTGGTTCAAAATACCATTTCTGGAATTAAAATTACGTGTAGGGTTGTTACTTGCGCCTCTCACAAAAGCCTGCGCGTCAGGCATTGTGGTATTGAGGTCTAAAAAAGTAGAAGAGTTATTAATATCGGTGGCAGGACCCTCGCCTGACTGATAGCCCGATTTGAGGTCAGTATTGAGTGCTATTTCTTTGAAAAAAGTATTTCTATCGCTTAGGTATTTGCCGTAAAGTTTGAAACTTCCTTTTTTACCCACATTCGCGATATTTGCCTTGAACTGACCGCCTTCATTGGCATTGAAGGGTAGCGTGCGTGCGCCTTGGTCGCCACGATAAAAACCGCCTACGTGATAGCTCCAATTCCCCGCGATAGGACCTCCAAAGTCGACATCTACTCTATATAAACTGTTACTGTTGGCATATAAACCCGCTTGTAAGCGTGCAGAACCACTAAATTTGTTCCCACCTGTTTTTGAGATAAAGTTAAAAATACCTCCTGGCGCATTAGCAACTGCAATAGAAGCACTGCCACCACGAATCGCCTCCATACGCAAGGTGTTTGCATCATTTCTATGGAACATATCCACCACCGCAAAGCCAATCTGAGAACCCATCAAAGGCAGACCTTCTTCCTGCAAACTAACGTATTGAAAACCAATCTGGTCATTGCCCACAGGTAACAAGCCGCGAGCTACTACTTTGGTGCCTACCTCACCCGCAGAGTTATCCACCCAAACACCAGGAACGGCTTGGAGCAAATCACCTGTGCCGCGCGGAAGGCGTTGCTCTATCACACTTGGCGACATGGTAGTAATGGCAATGGACGATTCCAGCTTGGTTCGCTGGTCAAAAGTGCCTGTTACAATCACTTCATCAAGGGCAAGTGGGTCAGATTCAGAAACTACATTGACCGTAACTTCGCTGGCATTGACATCAACTTCTTGGTTTATCGTTTTGTAACCGATAAAAGAAATTGTCAAGGTATATTTGCCCTGTGCTACACCCGCGATGCTAAATTTTCCATTGGCATCAGTTAGCGCGCCTTTGTTAGTGCCTTTCAGCACCACATTTGCGCCAATCAGTGGCGCACCGTCATCACCTTTGACCTCGCCCACAATCGTAGATTGGGCTTGGGCATAGGCAGTAGTGATAAAAAATAACATTAGCCAAGCAGTAGCTAATCTTAATAATTTGTAGATACTTTTCATTTTCGTGTTATGTTTATTATTGATAATTAAAAAAAAATTCAAACTATTTCAAATCGTTTCACTCAGTATTTTTTCTGTAAGCTCAAAAATATAAGTTTTCCAATCATGGACATTTACGTGGTAAATGGTTTCATTTTGATTGCCCATGGTGATATTCAGTTTCACAAACCCCGTTATCAAAGCCCAAAGTGTTACATAAATCATTTGAGGATTATGCGAATTTTTGATGCTACCGTCTTTCATTCCATCTTTGATAGCACCCACTACCAGCGACACAGGAAGGTTATGTATCTGCTTGATTTTCTGATAATACATACTTTCGTTGATGTCCGATTGGAACAGACTATCCGCCTTGAGGTTTAGCTCTGCCCGCACCGTTGCCATGTAGTTAAAAATAGCTTCGTGGTAATGATAATGCTCATTGCTAAACTCTAAATAAGTTTTTACGATAAGAAAAACTTTTTCCTTGCCTGTTTTGTGTTTGTTATTTTCCAAGATGGATTGGTAATTGGCTATAATCATCTCGAAGGCTTTGAGGGTGATTGCCATGTATAAGTCATCTTTATTTTGAAAATAAAAATATACTAAGCCCTTACTCATTCCCGCCTGCTTTGCTACATCGTCCATTTTGGCATTTCGGAAACCATGATTAAAAAATATGTTTTCTGCGGCAGCAATGATGGTTTTTTCGCGTTCTTGCCTTTCGTAAATACCCATAAAATCAAAAAATAGAATAAAAAATAAGACAGTAACACTTTTGTCTGACCATGAGTCAATAGGTTTAACCCTAAGTTTAGTTCAAATCTAAACTAAAAAAATAGAAATTAGTTATGAAATTTCAAAAATATTTTTCTTGAAAAATTGATACTCTGACAATTTTTGTGGAAAGTTCCCCCCGCTAAAGCGAGGGGTTAGATTAACCCCTCGCTTTAGCGGGGGGAACTCGTAGAAACTCAGTCTGCCACAAAAATTGTCAGACAACCAAAAAATTTAAGTAAAAATAAGGTTTACGTAAAAAGATAAAACAAAAAAAGGCAGTCAGTATAAAAACTGACTGCCTTAAATCTTTATAAATCAAGAAATTTAGTTCATAAATTGGTCAAAAGTAAGTGAAATGTAGTACATCGCACCTACGGTGGGGTTGCCCCAGGCTGTGGTATATGCCTTGTTCAGGATATTTGTGCCGCCCACTTTGACTAAGGTTTTCAAAGAAGAAACTTTGTAAGTAACCTGTGCATCTAAGGTAGCATAAGATGGAATGATGCTTTGCTCTATCACTGATAATGACTGATTTACAAAAGAGGATTGCCATACAAAAGCATCTTGCCAGCGATAGGTAAGCCCAAAACCTATATTTTTTGCTACGTTTCTGTTAGCGAAAGTGAGATTATATCTCCACTTGGGTGTATTGAAAGCGGGCTGTACGCCAATATCTTTGAGGGCTTGCCCACTTAGCAATTCATTATAAGCTGTATTGATACCTGCTGTCCATCCTTTGCCAAAGGCATAATCCAAGCCCAGTGCTGCGCCTTGTGCATTTACGTCTATATCTGAGTATTCAGGCATAGAAAATATGTTGGCACCACTAAACCCTTGTGCAGGATTTTTTACTACTGTTCTTCCTGCATTAAAGTTTTTGTAGGTATTATAATAATAGTAGGCATCAATCATTAATTTGTTGTTAATCAATCCTTTGTAACCTATTTCATAAGAGATTACGCGTTCTGGTCTAAATTCTTTGGGCTGATAGCGTTCTGGTCTGCCTGCTTGCAAAGAACTCAGGGTGAATACGTCTGCCTCATTTAATCTGTACCTATCGCGAAAGAAAGGCAGACCGCCAATCAGTCGCGCGCTTGGCGTAAGTAGGTCTATGTACTGGTCTTGGGTGGTAGGGATACGGAAGCCAGTTTGAATAGAAGCTCGGAAATTATGTGTTTTAGCGGCTGTGGCTACCAAAGACAAGCGTGGTGTAATTTGCCCTTGGAAGTTTTGGTTTTTGTCGTAACGAGTAGAGGCGGTAATTTTAAGCACTTCTCCAAATTTTTTGGCAATCTGTCCATAAATGCCATATTCATTGATATTAAACTCTTTTTTGTCGTCGGTTCTTGCAAATAGCGTTCCTTCGGAGTTTAGCGTATAAACTCGGTAGTTACCGCCTACGATAATTTCAGCCCATTTTACTTGGTTACTAAAATTATACATACCCTCAAAGTGATAGAGGGCGGTTTTGTCTAAGAATTTTGCGCCTACACGCCCTGGCACAGTCAAATCACCTGGAATTGCTCTGTCTTTTACTTCACCTGCTATTCTATCAAAATCTGCTGTACCAGGCAATACTCTGCCGCGGTCAGCAAAGGTGCGCGCAGCATTATGAAAGCCAGGTGTACCAGCATTTACAGCCGCAAGTGCCGCTTGGTAAGCCTGCTGAGGTGAAACTCCCTGGTTAATTTGTCCTTGAAAGCCTAATAAGAATGTGCCTGCGGCGGCACCAGCATAGGTTTGGAAATACTCTGGAAACCATGTTTGGCTTGGTTTCCAACCTTCGTTGATGCCTGAGCCAAGAATACCTGACGCGAAGGACTGCCCAGAGTTTTCGCCTGTGGTATATGCCCTGACAAAAAAGTTGGAGCCTTTGAGTTCTACTTTGCCTTGATAGAGAAAGAAATTACGCAAAGAATAACGGTCTGCCCCTGTATAAACCGAAGTGCCTGAGCCAAAATTTCCTTGCGCGATAAGCTCTACTTTATCGCTTACGCGTACGTGTACAGCACCATTTAGTTTTAAACTCTTGGTGGTATAATCCGCTAAAAAGCGTTCGTCGTATCCTGTGCGCGAGATATTTACATTTGGAATTATCTCCGAAGCAAGCTGGGTAGGGGTTCTGCCCAATATACGTGCCACACCTATCAAATTGGGGTTGGCAGCGACAAGCCCCACCAGACTGCTTTGTAAATTTACATTGGTTTCATCACCATATACATTCACTCCGTTGTAGCCCAAATTATTCTCTCTTGTGCCTGTAAGGAGATTTGTTCCATTATTTAAACTTTGGTCGCGGGCATCATTTGCCTGCCAGTCATTGGCTTGAAGGTACGAGGCGTTTAGCTTGAAAGCAACTTTATCGTTAAATGATTTAGCCCATCGGAAAGAGGCATCAACGAAACCAGTAGTGGGGGTACTACGCGATTTTTCGTTCATTATTCCTGTACGCACATTGGCACTTAGCCCTTGGTATTGAAATGGATTTTTACTATTCATCAGGATAATACCGTTAATGGCATTGGGGCCATAAAGCGCAGACGAAGCACCAGGAAGTACATCTACACTTTCTAAGTCCAATTCTGACATTCCCACAATATTACCTACAGGGAAGTTAAGCCCAGGTGCCTGATTGTCCATGCCGTCAATGAGTTGCACTGTTCTTACATTACCATTGGAATTGAAGCCACGCATATTTACCGAACGGAAGGTCAAACTTTGTGTATTCATGTCAATGCCTTTCATATTTTGCAGGGCATCATAAAAAGTAGCTTGCGGTGTTTCGCGAATAGCCCTAATGTCCATTCTCTCTACGGAAACTGGCGATTGGAGTACGCTTTCCTCTACGCGCGAAGCAGAAACAACCACTTCCTGCCCCAGCATAGCCTGTGCATCAAGCACAACGTCCAGCTTGGTGTTAGTGGTTGTAATTTCTATTTCCTTGGTCTGATAACCAATAATAGAAACAGATAAAGTGGCGGGTAATGCACGCGTAATTTTCAAAGAAAACTTACCGCTTACATCAGTAACCGTACCTTGTACTGTTCCTTTGACCAAAATGTTTACGCCAATTAGCGGCTCTTTAGTTTCGGCATCAGCGATTGAGCCAGAAACGATAGTCGGTTCTTGTGCATACATTTGGGGAAGTCCTACCACACAAAAAAATGCGAGTAGCCATAATTTAGTAATCAATTTTTTCATATTTTATTAGATTGTTTATTGTGAATAAGCCTATCGCGGTAAACTAAATCAAAAAATAGTTTGCAACAATAAAAATAATTAACAAATTTTGTTAATTAGTAAGCAAAGTACAAAGGAATGTGTAAATTTCTATGTTTTTAACAGAAAATTTATGATAAAAGAATTGATGCGTTGGTTCGCACATTTTTCTATGCGCGGGCGCAATATCTTGCTCTTTTTAGGGCTTTATATAATGATGATTGCCTTGGTGATGAACTGGGGGGCAGCTAAGATAGCTACACTCGCAGGAAAACCTTTGCAACCCTTAGACTTACATTTTTCTTATACTCCCGCGCAGGCATACACCTTGCTGGGAGAGTATGGAGAAGAAGGTCGCAAGTTTTATGCGCTTTTCGAGATGACTGCCGACGTGGTTTATCCTATCATCTATACACTTTTGTTTTGTGCCTTGATAGGTCATGCGTGGAAAATCGTGATTCAGGAAAAATTCAGGTTTGCCCTTTTTATTTTTATTCCTTTCTCAACGCTACTTTTTGACTATGCTGAAAACCTGTGTATTATCAGCTTGCTCAAAAGTTATCCTACCCCAATGGACTGGTTAGCCAGTTTGAGTAGTATTTTCACCACCTTAAAATGGCTAAGTCTGGGAGTTTGCGGCTTAGTATTGGTGGCGGGCATGGGTACGCGCATCGCCAAAGGCAAGTTTTTGAGCAAATGATGAAGTGTTAGAAAAAAAGATTTTTTCACTTTTTCCCACCTGCTTCTTGCCTACTCTTTTTATTTTCAATCTTTTTTGCCTGTTTTTCTTTTTGAAACATGGATTTTTACGTTATTTGATGCGAAGAAAGTCTTTATCAAAAATATATACCCATCACTCATTATGGAAAAAGAAATTACACCACTGCAAACTGGCATCAAATATGGCATTATGGTCGGTTTAGGTTCTATCGTATTACATTTTATTTTATTTATTACGCATATTTATGCTGAAAAACCCTCTATAGCTTATCTGGATAACCTTATCATGCTTTTGGGCTTGGTATTAGCCTGTGGTGCGTTCAAAAAAGGATTTTATAATACAATGACCTTCAAACAAGGCTTAATGGTTGGCTTTTGGACGATACTTACTTCCTCAGTGATAACAGCCACTTTTATCTTTGTATATATCGAGTTTGACAAGGATTTGCTGGAAGCATTGCGTTCGCAAGAAATGCTCGATTTGGCAAGTCAAAAACTTCCAGAAGCACAGTTTGATGCGATTATGAAGCGCATGGATACCTTAATGAGTCCTTGGTTTATTGCCTTTGTGCGGCTGGCACGCGGCTTGGGAATAGGGATTGTGCTGGCAGCAGTCGTAGCAACTGTAATGAAAAAAGACCCTGACAATAATGGTTAAATAATTTTTTGGTGTGATTTATAACGCTTCCCTACTAAAAACAGGAACAGAAAGTTTTATGATTTTTTTTAGTTATCATTATTTCATTTATTGGTAAAAACAAAAGAGAGGCAACAATACATTTGTTGCCTCTCTTTTTATGAAAACCTCTACTGAAATGCTGTTTTACTTAATGACTTTCTTAACTATCTGGTTTTCACCCTGAATAATACGCACAAAATAAGCACCAGGAGCATAAGTATTCATGTCAATATTTAGTTTATGAACAGGATTGTCTTTACTTATTTCATTTTGTGATAAAACTACACCAATCGCATTATAAACTTGTATTTGCATTTTTCCTGTATAATTAGACTGTATTTGAATATTTAATTCATCTATTACAGGATTGGGATATACATTTACAAGTGATTCACTTAGCACATTTTCTTCATTCTCTGCCCTAAAAACTGGTGCAATGAGTGAATAATTAGCTGCCCAGCCTTGAGCAGTAACACCCCTGTCCGTAGTAAACCTAATAAACATTACATTGCCTGTGGCATTGATGGTAGGGGGAATTGCTGTGCCTGAATACCTGCCTAAAAGTGGGGCAGACGCATTTGCACCATCATAAACCTCTACAAAATCATAGCCCGACTCAGTAGCAAAGGCTGTAAAATTCAGCCTGATAGTGCCTGCACCTGAGGGCTGAATGAGCCAAGTACAGTTTTGGAAATTCGAATAATCATTTGCACCACTGCCATCAGTGATAGTGCCAGTGCTTGCAGTAAGCGTAGTTGTGCCACAAACGGAAGGGGCAATGAGTGAATAATTAGCTGCCCAGCCTTGTGCGGTAACACCTCTGTCAGTAGTAAATCTGATAAACATCACATTGCCTGTGGCATTGATGGTAGGGGGAATTGCTGTGCCTGAATACCTGCCTAAAAGTGGGGCAGACGCATTTGCACCATCATAAACCTCTACAAAATCATAGCCCGACTCAGTAGCAAAGGCAGTGAAATTAAGTCTGATAGTGCCTGAACCTGCGGGCTGAATGAGCCAAGTGCAATTTTGGAAATTCAAATAGTCATTTGCACCACTGCCATCAGATAAAGTGCCAGTGCTTGCAGTAAGCGTAGTTGTACCACAAACGGAAGGTGCTATGAGAGAATAATTAGCGTCCCAACCTTGTGCGGTAACACCTCTGTCGGTAGTAAATCTGATAAACATCACATTGCCTGTGGCATTGATGGTGGGTGGAATTGCTGTGCCTGAATACCTACCCAAAAGTTGAGCAGAAGCATTTGTACCATCATAAATCTCTACAAAATCATAGCCTGACTCAGTGGCAAAGGCAGTGAAATTAAGTCTGATAGTGCCTGAACCTGCGGGCTGAATGAGCCAAGTACAGTTTTGAAAATTCAAATAGTCATTTGCACCACTGCCGTCAGTGATAGAGCCAGTGCTTGCGGTAAGTGTGGTTGTACCACACAAAGAAGGTGCAATGAGTGAATAATTAGCGTCCCAGCCTTGAGCATTAACCCCCCTGTCTGTAGTAAACCTGATAAACATCACATTGCCTGACGCATTGATGGTGGGTGGAATTGCTGTTCCTGAATATCTGCCCAAAAGTGGGGCAGAAGCATTTGCACCATTATAAACCTCTACAAAATCATAGCCTGACTCGGTGGCAAAGGCTGAAAAATTCAGCCTGATAGTGCCTGCACCTGCTGGCTGAATGAGCCAAGTACAAGTTAGATTTGGAGTATAGTCATTTGCGCCACTGCCATCAGATAAAGTGCCAGTGCCTGCGGTAAGCGTGGTTGTACCACAAAGAGGTACAAACTCAAAAGCACCAATATCACAAGTACCGACCCTTGCTATCCCTCTTTGGTCAGTGGCAGCGCAGTTATTGCCTGCATCTATCGCAGGACTTCCCGCCTGCAATGCCATCGTCTGAGTAGCTCCCCCATTGTCAGCAATAGGAAAAAGTTGAGGATTTATCTTGCGTACCGTATTGGGAAGGGCGGTATCTCTACTATCTCCCGTCAAAAACTGGATATTATTCCCCAAATCACTCAATGTACCCCCATTCATGGTACGATAATGAGAAAGAACCGCAAAATTAAGCGCACGATTCCCATTGTTTATCTTGTTATCAAGAAATATGGTGTTTTTCAAACTCACTCTTCCCCCAAAATTATCTATACCGCCTGCCATGCCATCTGTTACAAAGTTATTGGCTATCGTACAGTTATCAAAATTAACCCCTGCGCCCGACACCTTGATGCCGCCACCTGTTCCATCATCCACTGTATTGCCCTCAATGGTCGTATTGCTGATATTCACCGTCTTGTTATCTACCCATATTC
>JAAFJS010000081.1 GCA_013298985.1 Cytophagales bacterium | reverse complement strand
AAAAGAGTTTTAGTCAGGTTTGAAAAGAGCCTTAATTTTAAAGCCTCGCTTCTCATAGCCGCTACACTCATTAATTTCAGAATAATAATCAACTAAACAGAAGTCCACTTACTAAATCAATGAATTATCGGATTAGTCAGCACTTTGGAGTGCTGAACGATGGTTTTGCTTCGGGATAGGAATCTCAACGTAAGCAGAATGGCGGCGGCGGTCAGGGCGATAAACAGCGCAATCCAGATACCTACTGCGCCCATATCAGCCACAAAGCCAAGTACATAGCCCAGAGGAATCCCGATTCCCCAATACGCAAAAAGCGTTATCAGTGTTGGTACTTTTACGTCTGTAATCCCACGTAGCGCGCCCATGCACGCCACCTGTAAGCCATCAGAAAGTTGGAAAAGAACCGCTACAATCAGCAAGGAACTTGCGATTTGTTGTACTTCAATTTCGCTAACGTAAAGCGCAGGCAATACTTTATAGAAAATGCTAATTATCAGCACACACCCACCCATAAACATCAGGTTTATCAGCATACCCGCCTTGCCCGCCATGCGAAGTTCTTCTGTGTTTTTTAAGCCCAACTGATTTGCGGTGCGGACTGCTGTAGCCGCGCTAATGCCCTGCGCGACCATAAAAGTAATAGAAGCAATATTTAAGGCAATACCATGCGCGGCAAGTGTATTGGCATCTATCCAGCCCATCATCACATTGGACATGGCGAAGGCACTGACCTCAAAAAGCATAGATAAACCAATCGGAATGCCTAATTTGAGCAGGTATTGGAATTCTTTTGCGGAAAAAACTTTCCATTGGACTGATTTGGTGTATTTGTCAAACTGAGGGGAGTTTATAAACAAGATAATCAGGGCGATACAGCCTATCATACGGGCGAGCAGAGTGGCAATTCCCGCACCAAGTAATCCCAATTCGGGAAAACCCCAATTCCCAAAAATGAGTAAATAATTTAGAAACACGTTCAAAATGGCTTCCCCAAACTCAATGAACATAGGCTCTTTGGTATGCGAAAGTCCATGCATGAACTGCTTGATAGCCTGAAAGATAAGTACAAAAAAAACAGAACCGCCCAGTATCTGTAAGTAGGGACGCGCCAGCGCAACTACTTCGGGCTTTTGTCCCATATTTTCTAAAAAGAATGAACCCAAATAAACACATACAAAAATAGCAAAGCCAATGGAAGTGTAAAGCACTACGCCATGCTTGAAATAGCGTTTGCAGGATTTGACATCACCTGAAGCGGCAGCAGCAGCCACGCGCGGTGTAAGCCCAAAAGTAATGCCTAAGCCCACAATAAAAATTGTCCAGAGAAGTGCATTTGCCAGATTAGCCGCCGCCAAAGCCTGGCTGTTATAATTCCCTACCATCATCGTATCGCCAAGACTAATCAGGGTTTGGGACACCTGACCAGCAATAATAGGTAAGGCAAGCCACAGCGTTTGTCTGTAATGGGATAAATATTTTTGACTAAACATTTGAAAAAAATAAGGCTAAAAGTTGAATTACCCTAACTTACCTTGCAGTGTTTTAATCACCTGACGAATTATTTTCTTCATTTCATTCCCCTGTTGGTCGAGCTGGTCAGCAGGCAAGTTGCGAGTTACAGATGACTTTAATTTTTCTTGGAGTTCAATCACGCTATCCAAAGACAGCGTTTTTACCAACGTACGCAGGTCATGGTTGTTTTGCCTAAATTTAGCCAAGTCCTTTGCAGAGAGAAATTCATCTACTTCTGAGATATATTCCTCAAACTCGTCTATATAGATTCGGAGTAAATCTTGGGCAAAATCTGCATCGCCCATCGTAAGTTTATCAAAACTTTCAAAATTGATTTGCATAGTTACTATTAAATAGCTATTTTGGTTTATTGCATTTAAAATTACTGAAAATTTCTATTTTAAAGCATAAATAAACAAATTTTGGAAAAAAACTACGCCAATATCCACTTAAACTTATATTCTAAATGTGGCGTTTTCATTCTTTCTGCGATTCTGGTCAGGCGGTCAGGCAGTTTCATCACATAATCTCTTGCTTTTTCGCCAGAATCTTTCAGCCCTTTGATGTTTTCGATGTCCCACGATTTGACTAAGGTTTTCAGGATTTCAGCATAATCACTTGCTGTATAAACCTCCAAACGCTGGGCGGCATCTGTAAAATGTCCAAATGTTTTGCCTATTTCTACGCCAAGTTCGCGCAGGAAGTGGGCAGGCATCACGATTTTTTTCTTCATCATGTCCTCAAAAGCGAGCATCATTTCGTTAGGGTCGACCTCAAAAATTTTTTCTACAAAGTGCATATATGCCTTGGCGTGCCTTGCCTCGTCCCCCGCAATCGTCCCACAAATCTTGCTCAGTAGCGCATCACCTTCCTTGCGAACCAGTGTACCCACGCGACGGTGCGAAACATTGGTCGCCAACTCCTGAAAACTGGTATAGACAAAGTTGCGATAAGGGTCATTTCCTGTCTGAATATCAAAGCCATCAGCTATCAAATACTGTGTCGAAACCTCCATCTGGCGCATATCTACCTTGCCCGTTAGGTATAAATAGCGATTGAGCAAATCTCCATGCCTATTCTCCTCTGCTGTCCAGTGGCGCACCCACTTTTTCCACCCGCTTTGCTCGCTCGATTGCATGATTCCATCTACCGCAAAAAGCCAAGATTCATACGTAGGCAGAGCCTCTTCCGTAATCGTATCGCCTATCAAAACGGCAAGCAAGTCATACGAAAGGTCTTTGGCGCGGTCTTGCAGTTGCTTAACTTCATCAAAAAAATTATCTAAACTTGCATTTGGCAAAAAGTCAGTTGGTTGCCAATTCTCGTCAATTGGTTTTAGGAAATCGTAAATCGCCGTCCCCATGTACCCTTCGAGGTGCAACATTACCTCCGAACGTGTTAAATCTGAAAAATTCATGCTGTTTTGTATGCTTTGTTTAAAAGTCAATAATGTAATAAATTACCTATCTCTCTGATAATGAAGTTTAAGATTTATACTTTATAAGTTTTAGCGCAATATGGTATAATTTTATGAAAGAAACTATTTTTATTCTCTGAAAAACAAATTATATTCGAAAACAAAGTATATTTGCAAACAACATCTGATAAGTTTCGTATTTACACTCCATTGCTTTTGATTTTGTTTTCAAACAAAAAACAAAGGCGGCACTGAAACTACCAAAAAAACGTTTTGGTGAGTAATTTCAAAGAATCAGAAACTTCAAAACCTCAATTAAGCATGATGAAACACGAATATAACACAGATAAAAGCCATTTAATCCTGAAAGAATACGGCAGGAACGTACAGAAATTAGTGGAATACATTGCTTCCCTGACTGATAAGGAAGATCGCACGCGCTACTCGCACATACTGATTAGCCTGATGAAACAGCTCAATCCATCTGTGCGCGAACATAACGATAATGCACAAAGAATATGGGACCATTTGTATTTGATGTCAGGATTTAAGCTCGACATCAGCGGACCTTACCCTGTGCCCGAAACTTCTATTTTTGACAAAAAGCCCAAAAGAATGAAGTACAATGTAGGCGAAATCACTTACAAGCATTATGGGCGAAACGTCGAAATCCTCATCAGGAGAGCAGTCCAACTGGTAGATAAGGACGAAAAACAGCAAGCTATCATTTTTATTTTCAAGTTGATGAAAACTTTTTATACCACTTGGAACAAGGAAACGGTAGATGATGAGATAATAGCCAAGCACCTGAACGAACTCTCGAAGGGCGAACTTACTATAGACCCGCGCTCACTCCGCAATGAATATAGCGAACGTAGCAACCGCGAAACTCGCGACAGGGACAAAGACCGAGATTATGACAGGAATCGTGGCGACCGAGATAGGAATCGCAATAGCAATAATAATAACAATAGAAAGCGAAATCAAAACAATAAAGATAGAAGAAGAAAGTAAAGCACCATGAGTAGTATGAAGTTCCTGAAAGAAAAATTTGCTACATTTTGGTTTTATTTTACTGTATTGCTGTGTTTTTCTTGTCTTATTCCTTTGCCACTTTTGCTTGTTAGCAAGGAAAAGTGGCATCTGTATATCTATAAGCTAAGTAAATTTTGGGTGGGTATCATGCTCAAAATGAATTTTTTGCCCATCGACATTGAGTATAAAGCCAATCTTGATAAAAAGCAGACCTACGTTTTTGCGCCAAACCACAGTTCATACATGGACATTATCTTGATGATGTATGCAGTAAATCAGTTTTTTATTTTTGTAGGTAAAAGCTCGCTCACCAAAGCCCCCCTGCTTGGGTACGTGTATGGGAAAATGCACATTACCGTAGATAGGAGCAAGGCGCGAAGCAAATACAGCGTGCTGGAAAAATCTAAAATCGCGATTCAGAAAAAGAAAAGCGTTCTTATTTTTCCCGAAGGAGGCATCATCACGACTCAGCCACCACAGATGACTCCATTCAAAGAAGGTGCTTTTCGACTGGCGATAGAGGAGCAAGTGCCAATTGTGCCGATAACCATGCCGTATAATTATATCGTAATGCCTGACGAGAAAATTCCGCCTTATCGTTATCACAAGCTAAAAGTGGTTTTCCACGAACCCATCTCCACTATGGGTATGCGCTTAGATGACCTGCCTCAACTGAAAAAGCAAGTATTTGATATTATTGATAATGAACTGAAAAAATATACGCCCGTTCAGTAGGCAAAGCACTGGGAATTGATTTACTCTACAATCATTACCTCAATTCTACGGTTCAGTTCGCGTCCCCCTTTCTCCACCTCATTAGAGGCGACAGGGCGCGTAGAGCCATAGCCCTTGGCAGTGATTCTATTCGTAGTAACGCCTTTGCCTGTGAGGTAGCGCACTACTGAGGCGGCACGTCGTTCTGATAGCTCTGTGTTAAAGCTATTGTTGCCCACGTTATCGGTATGTCCTGAAATCTCTACTTTGATTTTGTTATTTTCGGTCATAAAGTCAAACACTTTGTCCAATTCGGTCAGCGAGGAAAGTTGTAAAACATCTGAATTGGTTTCAAAAGTAATGTTTCTGAGGGTAAATCGTGCATTTGGCTCAATAATCGAGAGCGCAAGGTCAGCCTTGGGGTTAGGTTCTCCGCTTGCCATTTTGACATCAACATACTCATAAATATACCCTTTCGAGTTTGCCTCCACTATGTATTTTTCTGCTTTTTCTGTCAAAAAGAAATTGAACCTGCCATTTATGTCAGTAGAAGTTGCTTTTATGACCTTATTTGTATTTACATCTATCAATTTGACAACTGCGGAAAGCATTTTCTGTGTTTTTCTATCCTTCACTGCGCCCGAAAGATAGCTCGCTGCACTCCCACCTGCGGCAGAGATAACAGCATCATCAATGTAATAATTGCGATTCAGGTAGCGCGGGCGGCGCGGATTGATATTAAGTTTTAAATTTTCCTCATACATAATCCGTTCGCCACTATATACCTTGACCTCCAGGGGTTTATGGAAGGGTAAATCTGCCTTGTAATTTCCATTTTCTTCTGAAACAGACTCGATGATTTTGCCATCAATCACAAATTTGAGCAAGCAATTTGGCACGACTTGGTTGGACGTTCGGTTATAGACCTTCCCACTCATTCGCACCCTGTCAAAAGCATACACTCGGTACAAATCGTTCCCGCCCATGCCGCCAGTGCGGTCTGAGGCAAAAAAACCCAACTCTCCAAACATGGAAAAATACCAATCGTCTGACACCGAATTGATAGGCAAACCCAAATTGGTGGGCTTACCCCATTTCTGGTTCAAAGAATCAAAAACTGACTTAAAAACATCATAACCGCCCATAGAGCCATTACCTTTGGAACTGAAAAACAGGGTTTTACCATCATTAGAAACAAAAGGTGTGTTTTCGTCCAAGGGAGAATTGAGTGCCGAGATAGGTTGCGGATTTTCCCACCTGCCCTCGCGTAGCGTCGCAGAAAACAAATCCAAATCTCCTTTGGCAGTTTCTGCGGTAAAAATAATTTGCTGATTATTAGCATAAATAAATCCGTAACTTTCTGTTTTTGAGGTGTTTATTCCTTCTAAATTTGCTCCCACTTTCCAATCATTCCCCGTCCAATCCGCTATTTTCAAATCCCCTTGCTGGCAGACCAATATTTTTTTGTTGTCTTCTATCAACTGACACACTTTCTGTTCGTATTGTGCATTATCTTTTTGTGGGGCGTTCGTTTGTGGGAGAGGGCTTGCCCAGATGTCGTTTTTGCCAATATCAGAAACATATAACTGAATATTTGTCTCTTTTTCTTTGCTTTTGCCTTCTGCTTTGAGGTTAAAATCTTGGTTTTGACGATTAAAAAAAATGCGCTTTGTATCTTTGGTAACGACAATGCCAAACTCAGAAGCACTGCTATTAATTTGCTCGTTAAATGCCTCTACCACAAAGCGTTGCGTGAGGCTGTCTTTGGCAAACTTCGCCACTTCGCACAACTTGTTGAGTTCCTGCGCCTCTTTTTGATATTTTTTGATGCCAAGCCCGCCTTTCAAATAGCGATTCAGGTACTCTTGGGCAATAGTAAAATCGGCAAATTGGTAGGCAGTTTGGGCATACCAATAATCATAGTCTTTGAACTGAGCAATTTTGCCTGTCCCAATACTTTTAAGGTACTCAAAGGCTGACTCTGGAATACCCAAGTAGGAATAACAAATGGCGGCATAGTAAAATGCCTCTGTATGAGTCTTGTCTGCCTCAATAGCTAACTCAAACTGTGTGAGGGCATTGGCATACTTTTTCTCTTTAAAAAATCTTTCCCCTTCCAAGAAATATGGATTCTTCTTTGCTGTTTGTGCTTGCAAAAACATAGCAGAAAAAAGGGATAAAAATAAGACAATGAATAATTTAGCAAAATGTAATTTGTGATTGAACATCTTGATTTAACCTCCTGATTTTTTTACTTTGTAACCATCATTTGTGAGCAAAGTTACAATTTTTTCTCTGAAATCACCTTGAATCAAAATTTCTCCGTCTTTGGCACTGCCGCCCGCCCCGCATTTGTTTTTCAGTTGTTTACACAGTGCTTCCAAGTCTTCTTCTTTGCCCACAAAGCCAGCGACAAGCGTAACAGACTTGCCTGCACGTCCTTTTTTGTCCAGGCTCACGATTAGTTTCTGCTGTGATGATGGCAGAGTAACTATCTCATTGTCATCATCTTGAATCTTAAAATCAGGGTCAGTGCTATACACCAAGCCACCTTTGTTTAGTTTGTTTTTAGACATTTTAATTTGATTCTATTTTTACACCTATTATTGACAACATTTTCACTTATTTTTTATTGTTTTTCAAAATAAATGAATTAATTTTAATACTGAAACAAATTGGCAATTAAACTATTGTATGTATGGCACTCAAGTTCTCTCCACAAACCAACGCGATGATACTCCAAAGTCGTCAAATAGCGCAACAGCTTGGCAATGATTTTATTGAGATTGAGCATTTTATGCTGGCAATGCTCCAAGAAACTACCCAGAGTAAAGCAAGCCAATATTTAGCATCAATCATGCCATTAGATGAGTGGGGCGAGTTTCTGGAAGCCAAAGCGAATCTACGTTCCAAAGCGAAGTGGCACATCACGCTTTCCAAATAAGCAGAAATGGTGCTGAAAGTAAGCTATATGGAAGGGAAAATACTCAAAGATGAAATGCTGGATAATCACCATATTTTGCTTTCTATCTTGCACATCACTGACGTTGGCAAACTAAACTACACAGACGCAAGACGTTTTTTTGAAAAATAATTCCACACATTATTGCACAATTCAAAGATTTTACCTAAAATTCCACTCATAAATCACGAATTGCTAAATCCTTGCCCTTTTTGCTATGATTATTAACAGCACAGAGCCTCTCTTAATCGAATCTGCTTGGGAAGTCTGCAACCAAGTAGGCGGTATTTACACCGTTATTCGCAGCAAAGTTCCTGCCATGGTCGAGAAGTGGGGCAACCGCTACTGTCTGGTAGGTCCTTACATCACGCCCAGCGTTTTGGCAGAGTTCGAGCCTTCTGACGATTACAGCCACCCACTCGGCAAAGCTGTTTTAAAGATGCGCCAAGCAGGTTTTGAGGTACATTATGGCTACTGGCTGGTAACGGGCAGACCTTTGGTTGCGCTTTTTAATCCTTTTAGTGTCTATAGCCGCTTAGGGCAAATCAAGTACGAACTCTGGGCTAATCATGGCATTGGACTCCCTAACGATGTGGATTTGATAGACCAAGTAGTGGCACTGGGCTACCAAGTCAAAGAGTTTTTCCGTTTTTTAGCAGACGGCGAAACTACCCAGCAGCCTATCATCGCGCACTTCCACGAGTGGATGGCTGGTACGCCTATCCCCGAAATGCGTAGGCTGGGATTGCCTGTTCAGATTGTTTTTACCACCCACGCCACGATTTTAGGGCGGTATTTGGCGATGAACGACCCCAATTTTTATAACCACCTGCCTTTTTATGATTGGGCAAAAGAAGCCAAACATTTTAATATAGAGCCTTCGGCAGCAATAGAAAGGGCGGCGGCACATGGCTCGCACGTATTTACTACGGTCAGTGATGTTACCAATCAGGAATGTATTTACCTGCTGGGGCGCAAGTGCGACGTGATTCTGCCCAATGGTCTAAATATCGAACGCTTCGTAGCCTTGCACGAATTTCAAAACTTGCACAAGGAATACAAAGAGCAAATCAATCAGTTTGTGATGGGACATTTTTTCCATAATTATAAATTTGATTTGGACAAAACACTATTTTTCTTCACTTCGGGCAGGTATGAATTTAGAAATAAGGGCTTTGACGTTACCTTAGAAGCATTGGCAAGGCTAAACGGACTGATGCGTTTGTATAATATTGACAAAACGATAGTCATGTTTTTTGTAACCAAAAGACCGTATTATAGCATCAATCCCGCCGCATTGCAGTCGCGCGCCATGCTCACCGAAATACGCCAAACCTGTGATGCCATTACCAAGCAAGTGGGCGAAAGAATGTTTTATGAGGTAGCCGCAGGCGTTGCGCCCAAGCTACCCGCGCTCAATGACTTCGTAGATGAATATTGGCGGTTGCGCTTGCGTAGGTCAGTCCAGTCTTGGCGTACTTCGCAGTTGCCTATTGTGGTTACACACAACCTAATAGATGACAGTAAAGATGAGATTCTTAACTTTTTGCGCGCGGCTAACTTGGTCAATAATGCGTATGACAAAGTAAAAATAGTCTATCACCCTGATTTTATCACTACTTCCAGCCCGCTTTTTGGCATGGATTACGGTCAGTTTGTGCGCGGTTGCCACCTTGGAGTTTTCCCAAGTTACTATGAGCCTTGGGGTTACACACCTTTGGAGGCTAATGCAAGTGGCGTGCCTTCTATCACCAGCGACCTGTCGGGCTACGGCGATTACGTTCTCCAAAATATCCCCGAACATGACAGCAAGGGAATTTATGTGGTCAAGCGTTATAACAAAAGTTTTGATGAAGCCGCCAACGAACTCACCGAACAAATGTTTGCCTTTGTGCAGCTTTCGCGCAGGGAACGTATCCAGCAACGCAATCGCACCGAGTCCGCTTCGGTGGAATTTGACTGGAAAAATTTGGGCGTTTATTACGAACGCGCCTACACACTGGCAATGGAAAGAAGAAAATAAATTAAAAAAAAGGATTAACTTTGCCACCAACTAAAATTTCAACTATGAAGTATCCTTTTTTCATTAGTCGTTTTTTCTTGTTTCTGGGCTTTATGGTAGGCTTTTGGTCTTGTAATATGCCTTCTTCCGAAGAAAATATAACCAATACTACCCCCAAAGAAACTGAGGTAGTCGAAAACGAACTCGCGAATGGAATTTTTCGCCAGCAAAAAAATTTTCTGGTGGATAGTATCGCTTTTACGCGCCACCAAGTTACTATTCGCGAAGGGCAAAACGAAGAAACCATTATTTATACCGCCTTTGAAGACAAGGCAAGGTTTCAGCCACTCAACGATTTGATGGCAGAATATGCCAACCTTGCGCGCCTTGACTCCATGAAAATTAGCCAAGAAAGTAATCTGGACGCAGAAGAAACTAACTACGAAACAGTACAACGCATTGATACTGTTTATATTCTGAATCAAGAAACGGTCAGTATTGCTTTTAATTATTCCTTCATGGCTAACGGAATGGAGTGTGAAAACAGGGAAAGTAAACTTTTGACCTATTCCACAAAAATCAAAAAGGCAATGACGCTGAAAGACATTTTTGGTGTAAAGGTAGTAGATGCCCAAAAAACAATCTATGAAATGCTGAAAACACAATTTTTGAAAGAAATAGATGATTTTGCAGAAACTGCCTTCCAAAAGCCTGACAATGAGGATTTAAACGTTTTGAAAAAAGAAATAGATGATAGCAAAGTTTTTTTTGAAAACCTATCTTTTATGCTCACGCCAGACAGCCTTGTTTTTTCGTATCCCGTAGGAAAAAACTGTAGCCTCCCGCCCTACCTCAGTGGAAAAATAGACTTAAAAATATTGAGTAAGTGATTGATTGAGAACATTTTGGATATTGCCTTTTGCTCACTTGATTTTTCATGTTTTTTTACTTCTATAAAAGTAGCGTTGTTGTAAAACTTATTTGCTACAAAAGTTTTATTTCATTAAATTTGACAAACCAAAGATACACTTAAATTTTATGCAAATAGAAAATGAAACGCTGAAACGCTGGCGATTAATATTGGGTGGTGGTGAGGCAGATGGTACAGGTGGAAAGGGCGGTCAAGATGGCGAAAGCGGTTTTCAACTATCTGAAAGAGAGCAAGGTATCGACAAAACGCTGGAAGCATTGTACGATTCGGACAAGAAAGGCGGCTTAGGTGCTTCTTCGCCCAATGTAGCGCGGTGGTTGGGCGATATTCGTTCTTATTTTCCGTCTTCGGTGGTTAAAATCATGCAGGAAGATGCACTCAAACGCCTGAATATGAAGGCAATGCTTACCCAGCCCGAAATTTTGGAGGCAATAGAGCCTGACGTACATCTGGTGGCTAACCTGATGAGTCTTGGCAAGGTAATTCCTGATAAAACCAAAGATACTGCCCGCCAAGTGGTCAGAAAAGTGGTAGATGAGCTGATGAAAAAACTCTCACAACCTCTCCAGCAGGCAGTGATGGGTAGCCTCAACCGCGCCAGTAGGCATACGCGCCCCAAGCTAAATGAAATGGACTGGAATACGACTATTCGCAGAAATTTAAAACACTATCAGCCTGATTATAAGATGATTATACCCGAAGTGCGGATTGGCTATGGTAGAAAACGTAAGGGGCTGAAAGAGGTAGTGCTTTGCCTTGACCAAAGCGGCTCAATGGGGACTTCGGTGGTCTACTCGGGCGTATTTGGCGCGGTGATGGCTTCCCTGCCTGCGATTACAACGAAAATGGTCGTTTTTGATACGGCGGTAGTAGATTTGACCGAAGAACTCAAAGACCCTGTAGATTTGCTTTTTGGCGTACAGCTTGGCGGGGGAACTGATATTCAGCGTGCCTTGACCTACTGCCAGCAAATCATTACACGCCCCAATGATACAATTTTGGTGTTAATCACTGACCTTTATGAAGGTGGAAACGAAGAAGAAATGCGAAAACGAATGGCAGGCTTGGTGGGTGCAGGTGTACAACTTATTTGCTTGCTTGCCCTTAACGACGACGGCGCACCTTCGTATGACCACGCCAACGCCGCTTTTTTAGCCAGTATTGGCGTGCCTGTGTTTGCGTGTACGCCTGACTTATTTCCTGACATGATGGCGGCGGCAATCAGTAGGCAGGACGTTTTTCAGTGGGCGGCAGGGCAGGGCGTAAACGTGGCAAAGTAAAAATAGTGAGTGAAAATGATTGGTTTTTCCTAAAAGTTTGTATTTTCACATCTTTAAAAACAATTTTTAAATTTTCTTTTTGTTTTATATTTGATAGAGAAAAACAGAAAACACCCAAATAGCGCATAGGAACAGAAAAAAATGATAAAGCTAAAAACCATAGTTGAGTTAGGCATCAGACCAGACCACAATGATTATCTGAAACGCAAGATTAAGATGAGCAATCAGATTAGTATTATCTTTTTTGCTTATACTTTTTTGCTCTGCCTTGTTTTTGTAGCCACCAATGAACTGGATATTTTGTACCTAAGTGTACCTATTACCTTATTGTATGCTTTACTGCTACTATTGAGTTTTTTGCAAATGCCACTTACCGCACGTTTTATCATTTCTATACTGCCTTCTTTTGGTATTCTTTTTTCTCATTCGGCAATCACACAGCAGGGTGAGCCGCCTTTCACCTCAGTTTTATTATTACAGTTTTCCGCCATATTGATTCCTTGGATACTGTTCGATACCAAAGAAAAAGCCATTTTATTAATTGCGTTATTGCTTTCTGGTTCTACCTTATTTTTATTTCCAGTTTTTAATGATTTAATCAATCTCAAATTTGATAATCAAATACTTAAAACTAATTTTTTTAGTGTCTTTATTGTATTATCTTCTCTACTGATTGCCTATATTATTTTATTCGTTTTGCAGCACGATACCATACTCAAAGAGTCAAATAATAGAAATCTCATCAAAGAGATGCAAATGCAGCAAGCACAACTTCAAATCAATGAAGATAAATTAAGTGAATACATCAAGGAAGTAGGAAAAGCACAAGCTGATGACAAACGTAGGCAGTGGCGCGGTGATGGCATTGCCAAGTTTTATGAAATTATCCGAAGGGACAGCCAAGATAGCCAGAAACTATACGAGGAAATCATTGGCGAAATGGTCAGGCTGGTCGAGGCAAATCAAGGCGGACTTTTCTTGCTCAATACCAAAGATGATGATGAAGAGCCTTTTTTGGAGCTGGTTTCCTGCTATGCCTACGAAAGGTCAAAATACATAGACAAGCGCATCTACGTAAGCGAGGGATTACTGGGGCAGGCATACCAAGACAAAGAACCCTTATTGCTGACCGAAGTGCCGCCCAGCTATATCAATATCACCTCAGGCATGGGCAAGGCTCTGCCGCGCTGTATCCTGATTTCTCCTCTGATGTATAACGAGCAGATTTGCGGTATGATAGAGCTTGCCTCTTTTCAGGTCTTTGAACCTCACCACATTGAGTTTGTTAGGCGCGTGGGCGAAATCGTTGCTTCTGCCATTATGACCACCCAAAGCAATGAGAAAACACAACATCTTTTGAGAGAAACACAGGCGCAAAGTGAGCAGATGCGCGCACAGGAAGAGGAAATGCGCCAAAACTTAGAGGAACTCCACGCCACCCAAGAGGAAATGCAGCGAAAACAACAAGAAATAGAAGCGGCAAGTGCCAAATTAACTGCAAATGATGCAATCCTCCGAAAAACAGTAGATAGACTCAAAGCAAAAGAGCAAGAAACAACACGACTGCTGGAAGAGGCACAGCAAAGAAATGAAGAACTCCACGCCAATGAAGAGGAAATGCGCCAAAACTTAGAAGAACTCCAAACTACCCAAGAGGAAATGCAGCGAAAACACCAAGAGGTAGAAAAGGCGAATAGAGAACTTATAGTAAATCAAAAAGAGATACTCAAAAAACAAGCGGAAGTGGAGCAAATGAATAAAAATGCACTTACCAATCAGGCTATTATGCAAAAAGCACTCGAAAAATCCAGAAAGATTGAGAAAGAACTCCAACAGAAAAATGAATCTCTGCTCGCAAATAGAGAACAAATAAACGAAAACATCGAGGAACTTGCTGCTACCCAAGAGGAAATGTACAGAGTTGAAAGAAAATATCAAAATAAAATAAAAGAATTAGAAGAAGAACTACTTTTAAAAACAGACTTGTTAAACAAAAAGTTATAACAAAATAAATTATAAACCTTTAAATTCTTAAATCTATGGATAATTTGACTGTAAGACAAGACTTGGTAAATGCCAAATCAAAACACTATCTTTTCAAAAGTAAAATGAGGGCTTACTTAGATGGCTCCAAAGATGTACCAGAAGAGGTATTGGCAGATTACAATGCCTGCGTACTGGGGAAATGGATAAACGATGTAGGCAAGGTCAAGTACCATGAATTTACAGAAGTAGCAGACTTAGATTTGACACATCAAAAAATCCATAAAAAAGCCCAAGAAATTATCAAACTCAAAAAAGAAGGTAATACCGCAGAGGCAGAAGCCAAGATGGAGGATATCAATGAGATAGGTGGTGAGATTATTCACCACATCGAGGTTTTAGAAAAAAAGTTCTCTATTTAGGGATTACTCACTGGTGCACAATAAGCTATCACTTATTTTGATTTAAAATTAAGGTAGCTTATTGAATTTTGATTTGAAAAAAATAAATAGATAAACATAAACAAATGTCTTCCTCACTAAAATTGCTTACTTTTGTGTAAAATTTAGCTGCAATACATCAATTAAAAAAGAAAAATATGCAAGTTGTTATCAATGAAAGATATGGAAAATTTGGGTATGATACAGACCTCAAAGTGATGTTTCATCACTGGAAAGGTTTTTTACTGCTCGAAGAAGTCAAAAATGTTGCCGAAAAGACAAATGCTTTAATGAAAGAGTTGGGCTTAGTTACAGTGATTGCTGACCACAACGAAATGGAACTTTTTAGTGATGAAGTTTCAGCCTATATCTCCTCTATATGGATTCCTGAGCAGGAAGCGGCGGGCGTGGAAAATATCTTTGTGGTGCTTTCGGAGGAGGCTTTTGCCAAGTTTGCTGCAGAAGAAATGCACGAAGCCGCCAAAGAAAAGTCAATCATTGATATTCAGCACTTTGGCAATATCAATAATGCCATCGAAGCCGCCAAAGCCTACAATGCCAGACATTAATCGTTTATGAAAAATAACAAAGGTCTTTATATTGCACTCTCTATCATTGGTTTATGGTTTATATCAGTCGCTTTATTGCTCAGAAGCTACCCAGTAGATTTTTATTCACCACTCACTTATTTTTTTGTCTTGCTCCAATCGCACCTCTACACTGGCATTTTTATCACTGCCCATGACTCGATGCACAGCGTAGTTTCGCCCAACAAAATGGTAAATGAATGGATAGGACGGATTTGTGCTGCTATTTTTGCCTTTAATTTTTATGATAACCTCCTCAAAAAACACCATGAACACCACCGATTTGTGGGTACGGACAAAGACCCTGATTATCATGGCGGCAACTTTTGGCTTTGGTATTTTAGCTTTGCCAAGCAGTACATCAATCTTTGGCAAATTTTGCTCATGGCGGTTACTTATAATTTACTGAAATTGGTTTTCCCCACTGAAAATGTCATTTTGTTTTGGATGTTACCTTCTATCATTGCAACTTTTCAGTTGTTTTATTTTGGAACTTACCTCCCGCACAGAGGCGAACACGCACCCGAAAACATACACAAATCTCACAGTCAGCGCAAAAACCACATTTGGGCTTTTCTTTCTTGCTACTTTTTTGGCTATCACTATGAGCATCACCACTCCCCCCGAACGCCTTGGTGGCTACTACACAAGGAAAAGGAAAAAAATAGTGTATAGTTTTATTCCCTCTCTCAAATGAAATAAACATGAATGAATATTTTAGAGGAATTTGCTTATTTGCTACTAATTTTTGCGTAGGATTTTCCCTTTTTTTAGAAATTCCATTTTTTTTAGAAATGGAATTTCTAATCTAACTTGCCATGTGAGGCTTCACCCTCCTCTACTCTACAAAAACTTTACCCTATTCACTGCCTCAGCCATTGCTTTTGTGCCTTCTTCGGTAGAAAAATAGCTCATGTGGTCGCAGGCGGCGTAGATGATTTCTTCCTCTTTGACCCACTTCACGTTCTTGATGCTGTCCAGACTTACCGCAATGTCATTGGGAGAGCCAAATAGGAAATCATCCAAGACCTTGCTCTGAATCTTGCCCAAAAGTCTGTGCAAAGAGCCACTTTCAGGCGTTCCCTCAGTCAGCAAAGGAGTCATTTTTGTATTCCCCGCAATGATGGTATAGGGCGTTTTGGGTTGAGCTGTTTTTGCCAAGTTTTGCAAGAAAGGTTCGTTACCATTGAGTTGTTTTAGACTCACGCCGATTTCTTTCATGGTCTTGTTAAACAGGAAAACCATCGGCGCAGTAGCCCAAGCAAACATTGCCAACTTGCTCATTGCCATAGAGATAGCCATCTGTATCCAGTCTTTGAGCGCAGAAATAGGGCTGCCTCCATTAGGCGTACCAAGCATAATGAGGTGATTGGCTATTTCGTCGCCGCGTAGATTTTCTATCATGTAGCGACTGACCAGCCCACCCATCGAGTGTGCGTAAATGTGTAAATTTTTGTCGTGTCCTGCCTTCAAGCCAAGATATTCCAATCTTTCCTTAAAAAACTGTGCATTGGACTCGATGGGCGTGTTCAGGTTTTCATAATCAAGCGTCAAAACTGCGTCATATTTATTGAGCAATGGATTTCCCAGTGCATCTTTGCCCAAAAGCAAGCTCTGCGGCATGGTTTCGGTATCACCAATGATGCCATGTACAAAAACAGCAATATTTTTTACGCTATTGTCCTCTATCTTTCTTGCCATTTGGTCAAGCACAAAGCCATAATCCTTGTCGCTATACACTTTTCGCAGATAAGTAAAACCATCTGTTTTGATGTCAGTTGCCATGTCGAGTAGTGGATATTGGAACTCACGCCCCAGTTTTTTGCTCACTACTTTTTGGAAAAATATTTTGACTGAGCCGCCCAAGCTACGCGTTTGCGTATTGGGGTCTATTTTTGGCTCGGAGGCATCTTTGGGCAGGTTGTCCACACTTACTGTAACTTCCCCATTTTCATTGACTTCCGAACTTGCCTTGATAGGGACAAAAAACTCTCCATCAAAAGTAATAGGGAAAACCACATCTCCTTCTTCTGCCTGAGCATCTAATTTGAGGTCAAAAAGTGGTTTGTCTTCTTCTGTTTTCCGAAGATTATCAATGCCTTTGATTTCCAAAATGCTCAAATCTGTGGTATCTCCGTCCGCATTGTTAAAGCTAATCGGCTGGAATTGTGCGTTTTCACCAAATATTTGTGGAACAGCAAAATCTTTGGATTTTTTCTGGCTTACATCGCGCGTCGCGACTTGCTGTTTAGGGCTTGCCAAGGCAACTTCTATGCCACCTGCAAAGTTACTGCTGATGCTATTTTTGCCCAAGAGTCCCGCGGGTTTTCCTGCCAACACTTTCTGAGGCTGAGAGGGTTGCGTAACGGTGATGAACAAGTTGAAAACTGACCAATCTGCGCCAGATGCTTTTTTGAACAAACCTCTTGTGCCAGAATCTTCGTCGGGCGTAGAGGGGAAGGGCAATGCCTCTTGCTTAAACATTTTGATAAAGTCAGGCGAAAACTCCTCTGTGCTATAAATCAGTTTAATTACGATTTTTTCCTGAAATTCCCCACCTCTCAATAGGTTTTCATTGACTGTCAAGTTGATAGGCGAACCGTCCAAAATATCAAAAGAAGTATTAGGCGGTAACGGACGGTTTACGATTTGCAAACTTGCCTCACTTTCTGCATCTATCCCAAAGTTTTGCGACATCCAAAGTGCTGTGCAGTAAAGTTGTTTTGGTGTTTTGTTGCGAACTCGCCCATATACGTCAGGCGTGAGGAACATTCCCTCGTATTCATTATTTGCCAACAAATTCAGACCATTAGAAGAAATATCCATTGTCAGTTGCTGGTCGACGGGCTTGTTAATTTCTTTGTCATCAACCACTTCTATCACCACCGCATCATCGAGGAAAGAAGTATCAGGATTGTTTAAATCCAAGGTTTTTTCCCATTTCCCTATGCTCTGCACGTAAGCCCAAGCCTTTTGTGCCATAGCCCCTTCGCCCACTTGCAGCGAATTTTGAGGCGTAACTGCTTGCCTTCCTTTTACATCTTTACACACTTTTTTGCCATCTTGGTTGAGCAAAAACTCATATTTTTTGGTAAATTGGTCTTGGGAAATTTGTACTTTGTACTTTGCTTCCGAAGGATTTTCGGTAAAAGCGGCGTAGGGCTGAAATTTGTCATTTTCTACGGCTTGTTTCAAGTATTGTGCATCTTCGGGCGTACCTTCCATGTAGAAAAATATAGGTCTGACCGCAGAAGAAACCAATTTTGCCTTATAAACCGTATTGGTATCGCTTGCCGCAAAAGGACTGCGGTTTGCGTGGTCTTGGAACTCTATCACGCTGTAATCTTTTTCTACTTTTTTGATGATGGCTTTGGCTACATCATTTCCTTTGAACTCGTCCGTAGAAAGTTTGTATTCTTTGTTGCCTGTGGCATCAGCATAGTTAAAAACTGCCAATACGTTGGGGTCAGAAGGCGAAGAGTTTTTGGGCAATCCGTGCATCTGCCCAAAGTTTACTATCCAGCCTTTGAGGTCATCTCTATAATAAATTCTTAAAAAATCTTCTTTTGGAGGCAAGCCGCCTAAGAAAGTTTTGTCCAAACTCGCCAACTCTACTGCGCCTTCCACCTGCGTAGGTACACAAATTTCCAACTGTGGATTTTGCTCAGGCACGAGGCTAATTACTTTTGCCTTTACTTTTGACATCAAATCGCCGTAGCTCAAATCACCTTTGGCAGATTTCAATGTTTCTATCAGCGAAAAGTTAAAAGCACCGCGTTTCTGCCCATCAAGCGTAGTTTCTTTGGCAAATTCACTGGCACGCGCCGCCGCCAAAGCCACATAATTTCCGCGTTTCATCATTACCTGTCCATCAGCACGGATTTGGTAAAAACCTTCATTAAACCCCAAATAATCTTGGATTCTACGCATTTTGTTTGCGACAGGAATTTGGCGCGTGGTAATGTCTGCCTTCGTAGGCGCGGTACTGCGCGTACCTGACCCAGAGTGACAACAGTCCATCACCACCACCAAGCGAGGATTTTTTTGGCTTACCTTCCATAGCAAATACGCCGTTTCCTTATCTACCAAGTCGCCCACGCCACCCTCTTCGGTGCGGCTATCCACGCAAACCATAGATTCATTGAGCTTATCTGGCTCTATCTGCCAAAACTCAGGCGGTGCCACTTCCTGCGCGCCATGCCCACTGTAATAGAAAAAAGCATCATCTTGGTTAGTAGCCGCGCCCAGATGCTCCAAAAAGCCCTTGACAATATTTGCCTTCGTCGCTTCTTTGTTCAAAAGTTTTACCACTTTGAGTTCCGTATTTTCTTCAGTACAGCGAAATTCCAGAAACTCGTGCATGGCATTTACGTCATTTGCACAGCCATTGAGCTTGTGGCTTGGAATAGGATAATCGTCAATTCCTACCAAAAGGGCATAGATATTTCTTTTTGACATACGTTTATTGATTTGTTGAAAAGCATTTTTTTGAGTAAAATTACAGATTGTAATTTTAGCAAAATTTACTTTGAAAAACCAAGATTTGCGTGGGAAAAGTTAAAATTGCTCTTTTTATGTTTGTTTTTCATTTTCAAAAGGCTTATTTTTGTTTTATTGCTTTTAGCTTCATTTACTTACCAAGAGCAAGCATTGCGCTACTATGGAAAACGAAGAAAATAACAGAGGAAGGGTAATCATTAAACATAGAGAAAAAAGAACTAATCATCTCTTCGTGATAGGGATAGATGAGTACAAGAGTCGTCAGCTGTATAATGCGGTCAAAGATGCTAAAAAATTGGTAGAGATACTGACTACCTACTATGAGTTTGATGCTCCCAATGTGCATACCCTCTACAATGAAGATGCTACAAAAGAGAATATCATCAAAAAATTCAAAGACTTGGAGAGGAAAGTCAGGCAGGAGGACAACCTCATTGTCTATTTTGCAGGGCATGGGGATATGCAAAAGAACAAGAAAGGGTATTGGATACCTACTGACGCAATAAGCAACCATGGAGAAACGAATGAGATAATGGTCATTGAGAATGTACTTGTTCAAAGTTATTTGGAAGACATTAATGCTTTTCATACCTTGCTGATAGCGGACGCTTGTTTTGCAGGTACACTGGTCAGTAGAGGAAATAACACAACCAATAGGCACATAGAAACAGCAGATAAACACAAATCACGTATTGTATTTGCCTCTGGGGGCTTGCAAGAAGTTTCTGATGGAGCAATAGGAGAGCATAGCCCATTTGCCAAAAACCTACTTACCACCCTTGTTAATAAAGCTACTGCGCCTTTTACCTCTCTGGAGCTAATCGTCGAAGTAACCAAAGGAGCAGTACAAAAGCTAAATCAAGACCCCGTTTATGGTTTTCTGCCCATAGGCGAGATTGGGCAAAATGGCGATTTTGTGTTCTATCCCAAAGACAATGAGGAAATTGCTTGGCAAGATGCCCAGCAAGAGCATACCATTCCCGCGTATGAAAATTTTGTAAGAAAATATCCACAAAGCCAATATAACATTCAGGCAGAAAGAAATATTATCCTACTAAACGAAGCCTTAGATGAGCAGGCATACCGCAAAGCAGAAAAACCAAATACCTCTGCTGCCTATACCGAGTACCTACAAACTTACCCCTACGGCAAGTACGCTAACCAAGCCAAAGAAAAAAGAAAAGCCTTAGACTTGGCAGATACACGAAAAAAAGCAGACAAGGCGTTTGAAAAAGCTAAAAAGATTAATACCATTACTGAATGGGAGGATTTTATAGATACTTATGATAAGTTTGAGGATTTGAGAAGTAAGGCAGAAGAAGCAAAGAATCTTTTGAGTAATCCAAAAACTCCTGATAAGTTAATAGAGCATCAAACTTTTGAAAAGTCTGGAACCCCCATCTCCTTTGGGGAGGGGCAGAGGTGGGGCGAAAACAAAGACAAGGCAAAAGCCGAATACACCGAACTCTTCCAAGAGTTTTACAAAGATAAGGTAATTACGCCCATAGAGCGCAAACAACTCCGAAAAACACAAAACGAACTTGGGCTTACAGAACAGGAAGTCAAGGAGATAGAAGATAGTATTATCACCCCCAAAACCTCACAAGGCTTTCAAAATATTATAAGGCTTACAAAGGATTTCCGCAGACAACTCACTGCTGTGAGCCTGACAACGTTACTTTTACTCATCATCGTTCTTAATTGGGAAAGCATCAGGCGTACTTTTGCACCCCAAGAAAACGCCAATGATACCACCTCAACAGCAGGAACTAAACTGCCAGAAACTGTGGTACAGCAGGCAGATACCATTAACAAAGACAATACTGACGCTGAAAAAGCAAAACAAAGGCAAGCTGAACTTGAAATAGCCAAACAAGAAGAACAAACCGCCTACAAAGCACTCAAAAATGATAAAAAAAGCCTTACCGCCTTTCTGCAAAAATATCCTAAAAGCACTTACAAAGCAGACGTACAAAAACGCTTAGACTTGCTCAAAGACCTACCCTTCACCGAACCCAAAATGGTCTATGTAGAGGGAGGCACTTATGACATGGGCTACAAAGAAGGTAGAGATGGGGATAACGATAACTACATGAGCAATGCAACATTACATGAAGTAACCCTAAGTAGCTTTCAGATGGGTGCGTATGAGGTAAGCAACCAAGAATTTGCAACATTTTTAAATGAAAAAGGCAACCAAACAGAAGGGGGAGTAGCGTGGATAGACCTTGCTGGAAGCTATGGGAACGAAAAATGTAGGATTTCTAAAAGTGGTGCTACCTTCAAAGTACAGCAAGGATACGAAAACTATCCTGTCATTTATGTTTCTTGGTTTGGGGCAAGGGCGTACTGCAACTGGCTTGCAGGCAAAACAGGCAAAAAATACCGACTACCTACCGAAGCCGAGTGGGAATATGCCACTCGCCAAAAAGGAGAATCCGTCATGTTTGGCAATGGGACAGACATCGCAGACCCAAGTCAAATGAATTTTTATTCATTAGAAACAGCAAAAAAATCATATTCAGTAGCAGGGAATTATAGAGGTAAAACTGTACCAGTGAACTCTTTTAGCCCGAATAGCTTAGGTTTGTATAACATGAGTGGCAACGTGTGGGAGTGGTGCGAGGACTGGTATGCGTCTGATTTTTATGAAAAAACGCGCGGTGCTAAAAATCCTGTGAATAAAAATTCAGGTACTGCCCGCGTGCGTCGGGGCGGTAGCTGGGGCAACGACCCTGGGTTTTGTCGTGTAGCGGTTCGTCTCGGCAATCCGCCTTCGCTTAGTGGCCACTACTTGGGCTTCCGCTTGGTTATTTCCTTGTAGTTTTCTATTGATTGTTTTCTGACTATTTAATACGAGCAAAAAATAAAAAGCGAAGCATGAGAGATTGGAATAGGCGACGCGGAGCAAGCCAATGACAATCACGA
>JAAFJS010000080.1 GCA_013298985.1 Cytophagales bacterium | reverse complement strand
TTTGGGCATGATTTGGGGGCTGGTTTTCAGCTATTTAGAAGGACGGAAAACGACAGAAATATTAGGTGCGTTCTTGTCATTGAGCTTTATTGTGGCAAATAATATTTCCAAATCCATCGCCCAAACGCTTATCCAGTGGAATGTTTCTGAGTTTGCGATGCCTATTCGGTCGGTTTGATTTTTGCCATTCCCCTGTGCATTTCCGTATTTTTACTCAATCAGATTCCGCCGCCCACCCCAGAGGACGAGAGCCTCCGCGTAAAGCGCGTACAGATGGACGCAAAGGCGCGCTGGCATAGTTTCAGCTTGTTTGCTTTTGGGCTTATCTTGCTCATTATCAACTATACACTCATCACTGCGTACCGAGATTTACAAAGCAACTTTGCCTCTAATATTTGGCTGGCACTGGGCTATGGGTAATGCAGGTTTTTTCATTTACTTGGCAGACTCTTTTGGCTACTTGGGCAGTGTGGTAACGCTACTCTACAAAAACTTTTTTCAGCCCGACCTGAGCTGGTATCAGTTCATTATCAATACAAGCTACGCACTCGCTTTTATCGGCGTATTACTCTCATTATCAGCAATTTTATATTATTTACAAAAATACAAAACACAAAACAAATGAGCATCAAATTAGTAGTTTTTGATATAGCAGGCACTACTGTCAAAGATTCCAATAATGTGCATGAGGCTTTGCAAAAAGCCTTAGAAAAAGCTGGTTTTCACTTTACCATCGAGGAAATTAATCCTTACATGGGTATTCCTAAGCCTTTGGCAATCAAAACTTTACTTGGAAAACGCTTGACGGCAAAGTTCCTGATAGAAGACGAAGATTTTATCCAAGAGATTCACAAGGATTTTATCAAAAAGATGATACATTTCTACGAAACTTCCCAAGAAGTGGGCGAAAAACCACACGCTTCTGAGGTTTTTAAAATCCTGAAAACCAAAGGAATAAGTGTTGTTTTGGACACAGGGTTTTCGAGAGATATTACAGACGTAATCATACGTAGATTGGGCTGGGACAAGGGCGATTTGATTGATTTTTCTGTTACGAGTGATGAAGTAGCCAATGGCAGACCGCACCCTGACCTGATTTTTAGGGCAATGGAAATCTTGGGCATCACTGACAGCAACGAAGTAGCAAAGGTGGGCGACACTTCTTCTGACCTCCAAGAGGGAACAGCCGCAGGTTGCAGGTACATTATCGGCGTTACTTCGGGTGCATTTAGCAGGGAAGACCTTGAAAAAGAACCTCATACACACCTCATTGCAGATTTGCGAGAAGTGATTGAGATTATAGGGTAGTGATGACTTGATATGTTGTTGGTATTGCATACAGCGTTCAACACACAACAACGGCAAAAAAGCGGTTGAAACTTCGTGAAAGTTTCAACCGCTTTTTAGTTTTTCTTATTTTCAAAAAAATTATTTCCCAAACTTCAGCGCATCATCTTCATCATCAATGACTTGTGCATTTTCTACTTTTCCATTTCCGTTAGAATGTGTGCCGTTTTGGTTGAAGGTTTCAATGTATTTGAGCAGATTTTCTCCCCCAGGAAATTGTTTGAGGTTTTCCAGCAAATCATTCATGTCGTTATCACTGCGAATCGTTTTGACCACCTCTTTCATCACAGGCATCAGCATACTCACGTTCATCAGCGTATTGATGATTCCACCAGTGCTTGCGACAGGTGAGCCATTGGTAATTTCTGTATGTCCATTTTGGCTTGATAAACCATTGATATTCAAAAACTTAATACTGTCAATTTTTTCCGCAGGAAGCATCAGTTTCTCAATAATTTGAGGCAGCAAAGGAATAAGCTGGTTCATAGCCTGAGCAAGCAACGCGTTCTTGCCAATCGAGTTTTCTGCTTCCAGCTTCGCCGCCAGCGATTTGGCTTCTGCATTACCCATTTCCCAAATCGCTTTGGATTGGTTCAATGCTGCTTGTAGCTCAAGTTCTGCGGCTTCCTTCTTTGCTTTGGCGATGGTCAAAAGGCTATATGCCTCTTTATCAGCCTCTACATTGTGTTCTATCAAATCTACCCTCGCATTTTTTTCTGCATCTATGATTTCCGTTTGCGATTTCTTGCTTGCCGCCTCTAAGTCAATGCCGATAGATTCCAGCTTTGCCTTGGCAACTGTGATGAGTTTATATGCCTCAGTATCAACGGCTACGTTATTTTTTGCGACTTGGACTTGTGCCTCTTTTTCTGCGTTGGTGATTTCAATTTGCTTATCACGATTGGCGATTTC
Source organism: Cytophagales bacterium (assembly GCA_013298985.1). Lineage (GTDB taxonomy): Bacteria > Bacteroidota > Bacteroidia > Cytophagales > Thermoflexibacteraceae > Thermoflexibacter. Next base: position 20,177 of record JAAFJS010000080.1, on the reverse strand, counting down.
TATTGCTTTGACTGTAACAGCCTGCTCCTCCGCACGAATCTTCATGGCTTCCTGTTTGGAAGTTTCTTCGAGCATGACCAATTTTTGCTTTAACTGTTCGGCAGTCATGGTTTCTCGGTGAATTTTGGCAATCTCTACGGCTTGCTCTTTTTCCTGTTGCGCCACCAAAATAGCTCTTTCTCTCTGTGTTTCAACCACTTTGGTTTCTTGAACTTTCTTTTCTTCGGCAATTTTGACAGACCTTTCCTTTTCTATCAAAGCCTGCTGCTCTATGCCTTCCTGTTCTTGCTTGGTTTTTTCTGCCAACGCATTTTCTTTTGAAAGCCTTTCCTTGATTTCTCTTTGCTGGGTAGCTTCTTTTTCCTTCAAATCTTGCTCGATTTGTAGCTGCTTCGTGCGTGCTTCTTGGTTTTGTGTGGCGATAGTAACCTCGCGTTCTCTAAGCCTTTTGTTGGCAGATTCGGCTTCATTTGAGGTTCTTTGCGCTATTTCCTTGATACCTTTGGCATCTAACACGTTGTTTTCGTCGTGCTTAGAAAGCGGTAATTGCTCCAAATAGTGAATCGCTACGTCGTCTAATCGGTAGCCATTCAAAATCACATCGCCGCCCTGCGTATGCCCAAGTGCCACCAGCACTTCATCTCTAAACTGATGACGATTTTGGTAAAGCTGGTCAAAAGTCAGCTTTGAGCCTGCTGTTTTGAGAGCATCAGCAAACTTTGCCTCAAATAACTCCTTCATTGTCTGCAAATTAGAGGCTCTTTCGCAGCCAATCGTAGTGGCTACCCGCCTGATGTCCTCATCTACAGAATTTATTTTGACATAAAAATCCACTTCTACCTCAGCCCTAATCCCATCAGCGCAGGAAAGACTATCCGAACCTTTGCGAATGATTCTGACAATTTTGACGGTCAAATCAATCATTTCTATACGATGAAGCAAGGGAATGACAATAGATGAACTTGTGGAAATCAACGCGTTAGACAAGCCCAAGCCCGTTTTGATGAGGGCTGTGCCTGGGGCGGCTTTCTTGAGAAACTGATTGAGCAAGGCAAACAAAAATACGATAAACAACACTACTGCCACCGCAGGCACTAAAAGGGTGTAAATGTCTAATAACACAAAAGTTAATTGGTTCATAGTTTTGTTAAATTAAAATGGTTTGATTGTTAAATGGTTAGTTGTTGATTGTTTGAAATGGTTTGAGATTGATGCTTGTTGATTATTAAATAGTTAAATAGTTAATTGTTAAATAGTTAATTGTTTGAAAATGCTAACAGCCGCAACCTCCATCAAGAATAATTTTACCTGCTTCTTGTTTTAGTGTATAGTCGCAGCCTGTTCCTTCGCCAGTAGAGAAGATTATTTCATCGTTGCTTTTACAAAAATAGATATACATTGGCAAACCCATATAAGATATTCTATTATGTAAAAGCCATATTTTTGAAAGTAAGTAAATATCTTTCAATGATATTTTTTTGAATATAAATTTTTCAGAAATACCATATTCCACTAAATCGACATTATAGGTTATATTATCTCCTAAATTCACCTTATAGCTGTATACACAATATGTGCTATAGGTTTCTTTTTTGCAATCTTTGGCTTTTTTAAGAGGGATTATTTGAGGTTTCAATTTTAAAAAATGCTTAAAGTAATAACCAATTATTCCCAGAGGTTGCTCATTGTCAGGCACTTTATATTCAATCGGTGGCGCAACAAACTTAGAAAGATAACCATCAAAGACATATCCGCAAGTTTTGTTATTATCACAGGCTTTTACCCAATTGCCTTGTATATAAAAATCCTTGATGTCTTCTACTTGGTAGGCATCAAAAATAGAATCATTGGCTATGATTAACGGAGTTCCATAAGCAAGTTCCTGAATGAGTGTTGCCCGAATATTGGGCATTACTCTCATATTCAGTCCTTTACGAGCAAGCACGTAAAGTGTATCTCCTTTGGTATAAAAAGCAAATACCACATTCATTGGTGCTAACCAAAGCAACAAAAGAAAGGGAAAGAATAAGTAGCAAAGATTCTTTAATTTCATTAATTTGGTATTATCAATTAGTTTAAATTTTACAACAAAAAATTATAACTCATTCATAATTAATAATTTCCAGATTCCAGATTTTACATTCCAGATTCCAGATTTTACATTCCAGATTCCAGATTTTACATTCCAGATTTTGTATTTCATCCCAGATTTGGCTGTTCATTCATACCTCTCCACCAAATAGACATTTTTTTCTTTGTCGAAGTCAAGAATCAGGAGTTTTTGACCGTATTCTAAGGAGTTGTGGTGGTCAGTGGTGCGTACAGCCACTTCTATCGTATTGCCATCATCTAATTTCAGCGTTGCCTGCCCAGACACTTCATTGACCTTGCCAGAGGAAACTTGTGCGATTTTGCCCACGATAGTATCTGCCTTGGTGGCTGTGCCGTAGTCCTTGAAAACGTAGCGCAAGGGACGACTAACGACTGAGGAAACGGCAAAACCTATCAGTAAAGAAATCAGGAAGTTAGCCCCTAAAATCAGGTAACGTACAAAGCCCTCTGGTGCAAAAATACTCAGCAACCACTCGTTCATCACGATACCCGCAACGCCCTGCACAAACATTATTAAGGTAAGGAGGATAGAGGTAGGAATCATGCCAAAGCCCAGCATCTCGCCAACTCCATGAAAAAAGCCGTCCGCGTGCAAGTCCGCAGAAAGGTCATGCGAAATATCTACAGAAGTATCTGTATGAAAAATACCCAGCGAGGCTACCAGCCAAATTCCTATTGAGATAAGCATAAAAAATGAGTAAAGCCAGTTGTGCGGTTGTTCTAAAAGTGTGATAAATGATTGCATAGTGCTGTCGTTTTTGAAATGCTATTTTTCGTATGAAAAACTAAAAAACCATCAATGAGGTTTGTCATTGTTCCTTTTACTTTTTGCCAAAGACAAAATAAAGCACAGGTGCAAACACCAAAATCAGTATAGGAAGTAAGAACCATGTACTAAGACCATTCATTGTCCCTTGTGCATTGGCAATGATGGCAAAGGTAATACACCCAAAGATGAGAACTAAGATGATTTTTAGGATTCGTATCATCAGCTGCGCGGCGCGATAGTTTGCAAACGCATTTTTTGGAGTAATTGGAGTTAAGTAATTGAAAATATGAGGATAACGATTCAGAAATGTAAGCCCAGTAAGCATCACAGTTGCCAAAATGGGCAAAGCAAAAATGGTATCTTTGCTTCCAAAACTGTCAGCCTTGCCACCCAGCCCAAAATGCGTAGGAATGGACTCTGGGAGGCTTGGGTAAAAGGTAAGTGCAAAAATCCAAAGGAGTAAAAGAAGAGAAAAACCACTGATTTCCAATGATTTATCAAAAAGAGTAAGCGGAATTTTCAAGATAGGTCTTTGTTCCATTGCGGAATTTTGTGTGGTCATGGTGATAAGCGATTTGTTAGTAGTATATACGTAGGGTATGAGGTGTAGGTTTGCAAAAACCTTTGTTATTTTTATCAAAAAAGGCAAAGGGTATCAAAAGAATAAATCCAAAGAAAAACCGTTTCCAAAAATGATAGAAAACGGTTTTTGTAGTGCTTTCAAATGTATGATAATCAAAATAATTGATATTTTCAGGAATTTGTGGCATTTTGCCAAGAAAACCCAATGCTTAATATTTCAGTTTATTTTAGCGGGGTAGAAGACTACCGTGTTATCAACCGTTGCTATTGCCTGTCAAAAAGAAGTTACCACACAAATAATAGCGCAAAAGGCAGATGATGTGATTACATTCTATGTTTATCGCTTACGCAAAGAAAATATAGAGCCTACTCTTGCTTTGATAAAAGAACTTTTTGATTTGACAGGTGATAAAAAGTTGCCTTACAAAGGTTTAGATAAGGTTAGTTTTTTCGATACTCTGACAATTTTTGTGGAAAGTTCCCCCCGCTAAAGCGAGGGGTTAATCTAACCCCTCGCTTTAGCGGGGGGAACTCGTAGAAACTCAGTCTGCCACAAAAATTGTCAGACAACCGTTTTTTCTTGATGCTTACAGTAGTAACAGTTCAGTCGCAACGGCGAACCGTTGATGATGTATTTAAACTTTATTTATAAACGTAGCTTAGGGGACACAACTTTATTTAGAACCTCTTTTAAATAACGCCCACCCCTCAAATAGTTGATTATGAAACTCTTAAAATAGTTTGTGAGCATCAAAATTACTATTTCTACCAACATGGAACTCCTAACAGAGTTTAGAAATGCTTAAAAATGTTGAAATACTCATAACTCATAACTACTTGTAAATATTTGATAAATAACGAATTACTCTCCAATCATTACAAATGCACCCCAAAAATAGGGGTTGGGAAAATCCTTGCGGAGCTGGGCTTGGGCGGCACGAAAGGCGGTGCGCTTATCACCCGAACGAATCCACTGCTCGTAAAACCTGACCATCAGAGCCATCGTTGCTTCATCACTTACTTTCCACAGACTCATAATGATAGCCTTTGCCCCTGCGGTTTGTAATGCACGCTGAAAACCGTAAACCCCTTCGCCATTCCTTACCTCGCCCAGCCCTGTTTCGCAGGCGGAAAGCACCACCAAATCTATGTTTCTCAAATCCAAGTTCATCGCTTCATAAGCCGTCAAAATGCCATCTTCTACCTTTTGTCCGCTAAAAATGGCTTGGAGTTCACTTTGCAAAATCTCTTTGGTATAGGCATTTGCCGCGCCCGAAAGCAGAATCCCGCAGCGCAATAATGGGTTTTCGTGCCTTTCATCTCCCAAAGAGGATTCCTTTGCTTGCTCTTTTGCAAAGAAAAAACCATGTGTCGCAATGTGCAAAAGTGTATATTGAGAGGCTTTTTGTTTGAGGTTTATCTCTGTCGCATCAGCAGAAAATAGACTGACAGATTCCCGCTTATTGGCATCTAAAAGTTGGCTAATGCCGTTTATTTCAGTTTTAGTACCAGGCAATTCGGCAATATTAGCCTGACGATTATCCTCTGAATTGTTCAGCGAATCCGCCGCCGTAGAGGAAAGATGGTGAGTATTGTGGTAATCTGGGTAGCCCATGAGCAAGGCGCGATTAGGGATTTCATTCTTTTTTTCTTGACTTTTTACGGTATAAATATCTCGCGTGCTGGTAAGCAGGTGAATATCCATTTCCTCCACCAAAAAATTACCTGTCTGAGGATTGCGTAAAGTGTTGATATTGATTTGATTATAAATACCATCTACGGACAAAAATATTTTTTTGATGCCTTTCAACGTAGGATTATTGGCGATAGGTTTCCAAAAACGAGTATAAGAAATCGTATCTCTCAAACGAAAAAGCAATGTGTTTTTGTAATATTTGAGGTAAGATTTTTCCATCTGCCGTCCATTTTCAAACAGTACCAATTCGGGATTTGTGGTTTTTTCCGTCAAAATCAGGGCGGCATAATAAACGGTATCTGTCTGTCTTCCACCTTTTTGTGGTGAAAAACCCTGCACGCGAATAATCTCTACGGCAGCTTCCTCTGGAGTAAGTTTTTTGCGAAGTTTATTGGTAAAGATTTGTGCTTTGGTATTTCCCTGCTTGATGTCAGCCAGGGCGATTTTGAGTTGAATATTTTTTTCCAAATCGTTCAGGTTAGTTTCCAGAGAATCCATCAACTGAGGCGCGATGACTACGCCCTCGTTCGTAAGTTTATAAATTTTTGCCAACTGCTCTTTTCCGCCAAGCCATTTTGCATAATATTTAATCAAAGTAGAGTCTTGGGTTGCCATCACTTTTTCTCTCATCTGCAAGGTAGAAGAAAAAAGCAAAGCCTTCGTTTGGAGCTGATAATCATACATTTGGCGGCTTAGGGCTGGATTTTGTGCGTAATACATCAAAATAAAAGCATTAAAACGGTCAAAAAACTTCCTTGATTCTTCGTAAAAAAGTGATTTTTCCTGCTCACTCATAAACGAAGTAGCTTTCTCGAACTGCTGCAAAAGGCTTTCTGTACTTTGACGAAAATAGCGATATGCCTTCCCGTAGTTCCCCGCCGCCCAATGCACCAAACTCAACTCCTGCAAAGTGCGTAAATAATCGGGGTGTGTGCTACTCAGGTATTCTTTTTGCAAATTCTCAATACGTTCGTACAGCGCAAGCGATTCCTCATAGCTGCCCATCTGATAGTACATTTGGGCTTCCTCTGCCGTAAAATCCATGAGCAAGCGACTATGTTCACCTGTTACCTCCGCCGTATTTTCCAGTAATTGACGATAAATCGTATCCGCTTTTGAAAAATCGTTTTGCTGTCTATACAAATCCGCTTGCTGTTTCTGGCGAATCAGGTACGATTCTGGTGTTTGATAAGCCTGTTTTTTTGCTGAATCCAAGTGCAGCTTTCCTTCGCTTTCTAAACCCGCACGAAGATAAATATCTGCTATAAGGTGGTGATTTTCAGTAATTTTGGGGTGAGAGGCATGGTAAAACTGATGAAGCAAGTAACTATTATTTTCCAATAAATTTGCCGCTTTGGTATAGTTTTTAAGTGCCAAATAAAGAAAAGCGTATGCTTCGTTCAGGTTGATTTTACGCATATCTGAGGGCGCAAGTGCCTGCTTTTGATAGACCATATTTGCCCTTCGGAAAAGTGCTTCGGCGGCAGTATATTCCCCTTTTTCCCGCAAAAGCTGTCCTTGGTGTACTTGGTTTTCAGCGATAAATAGCTCATTATTAGGCAGATTAGTGTATATTTCGTAGGCTTGGTCATAATGGCTCTTGGCATTTTCATAATCAGTTTGGGCGCGAGCTATGTCGCCTAAGCGCATCAAAGCGTAGGCAGTATGCACGTCCTGACGACCGTACAGGTGCGTACACAAGGACAAGTCCTTGAACGCAATACGTTCAGCCAGTGTATAATAGCCCGTTTTGGTTATCAAATCTCCCAGCAAACTTAACCCTTCTTGGTAAGTGGGGCTATTTTCTCCCTGTATTTTCCTGATTTTCAAAAAAGTAGGAAAAAGAATTTTTTGACAGTTGGCATAATCTCCTTTTTGGAGGTAATTATTGGCAGTAGCAAGTGCTTCTTTTTCTTGGCAGAGTGCTGTTTTATTGGTTAGTATAAATAAAAAAAGTAGAAAAAAATAAGATTTATATAAATTCATATTACGTGTAATTTTTTGATGTCCAAAAGAAAAATATGATTGGAGATACCTACTTAAAATAACGTTTTTATGTGTTTTATATTTTAGATTAAGATTACGTTATACCATCTTTTCTTTCAAAAAAATAGTTTCTGCTACTTCAAAACTTATCAAACCAGTTGCACTTACTTCAAAAATATTATTTCCAACTTCTTCTAAACCAATCAGTTGAGAAATAGTATGCCCAGCTTCTATCTGAAAAAGTGTTCCTGCCGTTGTCCATTTTTTAAAAATTCCCTGTGGAACAAAATATCCTTTCCACTCCGTTTCAAAAAAAATAAGGACGATGTTGGGCAGATAATGCACAAAATCTGAGGGCAAAAGCGCGGCAGGAATTACCAAACTTAATGCACTGATTTCCTGCGCGATAAGGTGAGAAATCGCAAAATCTATTTGGTCTTTGAGCAATTCGTCTTTCAGCACTACAATTTCCAGGGGTTGCTGGTGCGCGGTCAATTCCCACATTTTGGTTTGGTTGTTTTCACTGCCAATCACCTTGTCTATCTTGATGTTCCACGCCAACACTTCCTCCAAACAATGTTCCAAAACCACTACTATCGGACTCCATTCCAGTAATTGCCCAATCGTTTCCAATGAAATATTGGTTTCAGCTATGAGTAGTGCGGGCTCTTGCGCGTCGCGAACGATGTGGTGTGAAGACATGAGATTTTTGATTAGTTTTTTTGATACAAATTTGTAAATTTTCTTGAACTTAGTTATTATTGCAAATATATTTCAAAATAATGTATGTTGATAGCATTTAAAGTTTCGAACTATCGGTCAATGAGCAAAGAACAAGTAATTAGTCTTGTGCCTGCTACCAAACAAAAAGATTATCCTGCTAATATTATTTCGGTTGGAAAATCTAAAAGTTTGAATGTAGTTGCCTTGTATGGTGCAAATGCAAGTGGTAAAAGCAATTTACTAAAATCTATTTCGCTATTAGAAAAGTTGTTGTACCTTTCTCCTCTTGCCAATTCTACCACAAAGTTACCTTATTCGCCTTTTTTATTGGAGGAAGGTTACGAAAATTTACCAACAAAATTAGAAATTGTTTTTATTGCTGAAGAAAATCAATATCGTTATATTGTCGAATATAACCGCAATATCATTGTGTCAGAATATCTTTATCGCAAAAAAACGGGTAGAGAAGTGATATTATTTGCTCGTCAAAATGATGTAATAGAAGTTTCAAAAGGTTTTGAAGGTGCTACCAAACTTATTGATGCAGCCATAGAAGCAACAAGAGATAATGCTCTTTTTCTCTCCATTTGTGATATGTTGAATGTAAAAGAGGCAAAAAATATTTTCCAATGGTTTAATAAATGTGTATTTATTGATGGTATCAATACAGATAAGGAAGAATTTGAAACAGTAGAAACTTGGGACGAAGAGCCAGAATATAGAGAAAAGATAAAGGAATATTTGGTATTATTAAACTTGGGCTTTGTTGATTTAGCTATAAAAGTAAAACCATTTGAGGAAAGTGATTTACCAACTAATTTAGAGGAGAATATCAAGAATAAATTGTTATCAAAACTTACAAGTAGCAAATCTTATCAGCCCATTGCTACGCATTTTGTGTACGATAAAAATGGCAATAAAACCACAAAAACAGTTTCTTGGGATATGAAAGAGGAGTCGCAAGGCACACAAAAAGCATTTCATTTGAGCAGCCCTATTTTGAAAACACTAATTTTGGGTGGTGTGCTAATTATTGACGAAATTGAGGCAAAAATGCACCCCATGATGACCATAAACACCATCAATTTATTTCTAAACAAAGAAACAAATCCAAAACAAGCACAAATTATTTTTGCTACTCACGATACAAATTTATTAACTTATGCAAACTTACGCCGAGACCAAATAAATTTTGTGGAAAAAAACAACTGTGAGGCAACAGAAATTTATTCTTTGTCAGATTTTAAATATTTTAATGAAACTGAGCAAAAAGAGTATGCTGAAAGAATTGATGCTGATAAAGAAAAACGATATTTAGAAGGTCGTTATGGAGCAATACCTGTTTTAGGCTCTTTCACTGCAAAAATGGATAAATGGTATGGCAAAAAAAGGTAAAATTAAGGCTATTCCCAAACAAGAAACGGAGGAAATTAGACCTATTCGTTGGCGAGGTTACAAGCAATTTTTCTTAATTGTTTGCGAAGACCAAGCCACAGAACCTGCTTATTTTGCACAGTTCAAAGAAATTTTTGATAAAATAACCCCAAAAACTATTTTTGTAAAACCTGTAGGCACAGGAAAATCTCCCAAAGGCGTGGTAGAACAAGCAATTATTGAAAGGGAAAAATTAAAAGCTGAAACTTACAAAGAAGTTGATTTTGTTTGGGCAGTGTTTGACAAAGATGATGCAGATAAAAATGAAACAACTGTCAATAATTTTGAAACAGCTTTTGAAATAGCAAAAAAAGAAAATATCCATCTTGCGTATAGCAACGAAGTTTTTGAATTGTGGTTACTGCTACACTTAACAAACGTTAGTGTTATAAACCCAATTCCACGCAAAGAAATTTATAATTTATTGGAAACTGCTATAAAAAATAGTGGCACTTTATATGAAAATTTTGTTTATACACATGGGAACGCGAATGTTATTCCTATTATTTCTCAAATAGGTAATGAAGAACAAGCAATTAAAAAAGCTGAAAAACTGTTTGAATTACAAAAAGACAAGCAAATAATGCAGGCAAACCCAAGTACAAAAGTCTATTTACTTGTCAAAGAATTACGGGCGTGGATTAAGTTTTATACAAGTTAAATTTTTCTAATCATATTCTTCATTTCCCACACTTTTCCCCAAATCTTTCCTAATTTTCATGCCAAGAAACCAAACACAAATACTTATGAAAAAAACAGCTTTACTTTTTAAAATTGTATGCCTTTTGATGGTTTTATGCCTTCATTTTGACGGTTTAAAAGCACAAAATGCGTATTTTTTCTCCAAAACAGATAAGTTTAACACCAATATCCCCACGCCTGAGCAGTTTTTGGGATATGCTGTTGGCACGCATCACACGCGTTACGACATGATGATAGCCTATTTGAAGGAGCTTGACCGCCTTTCTGACCGATTTACGACGGAGTATATCGGGAAATCGCATGAAAATCGCCCTCAGATTTTGGTTACGATTACCTCTCCCGCCAATCATGGGCGTTTGGAGGAAATTCGCAAGGCGCACCTTGCCCGCGCCGCGCAAAACACTGGAGATGAGATGCCTATGGTCATGCACCTTGGCTACAATGTGCATGGAAACGAACCTTCGGGCGGCGAAGCGGCTTTGCTGACTGCCTATTATTTGGCGGCTTCGGAAAGTGAGGAAACCTTAAATTGGCTGAACGGAATGGTGATTACCCTTGACCCTGTGCTGAATCCTGACGGTCGCGACAGGCACACCCACTGGGCAAATATGCACAAGGGAAGCCCTTTTGTAGCTGACCCACTTGACCGCGAACACAATGAAGTATGGCCTGGCGGCAGGACAAATCACTATTGGTTTGACTTGAATCGAGATTGGTTTTTGGGGATTCACCCCGAAAGTCGCAATCGCATGAAGATTTTTCACAAGTGGCGACCCTATGTCCAAACTGACCACCACGAAATGGGGACAAATTCCTCTTTTTACTTTGACCCTGGCATGACCGCAAGCAATAATCCTCTCATTCCCAAAAACTTATACGAGAACGTGCATATTCGCTTTGCCAAGTATTTTGAAAAGGGAATGAACGAAATTGGCTCCATGTATTATACCAAAGAGTCTTTTGACAAACTTTATCCTGGTTATGGGTCAAGCTATGCGAACTTTTACGGCGGTATGGGCTTGCTGTTTGAGCAGGCAAGTTCTCGCGGGCATTTGCAGGAAACGACCACCATTCCTATCACTTTTGCTTTCACAATTCGCAATCAGTTGGCGATGTCATTGGCTACGATTCGCGCAACGATAGGCGAAAAAACGGAACTGATTAAGCATCGCAGAGATTTTTACCGCACTTCGCTGGAAAATGCCAGAAAAAGCCCAATCAAAGGCTACATTTTTGGTGATGCCCAAGATGAAAACCGCACCAACGCCTTTGTAAATATGCTTTTGAGCCACGAAATTGAGTGTTTTGAGGTTGAAAACGAACAAACTATAGACGGCAAAAAGTTTGAAAAAGGCAAAAGTTACCTCGTCCCCACCGAGCAGCTAAACTACATCATGGTACAGTCTGTTTTTGAGAAAAATACAAAATTCATGGACAGCGTTTTTTATGATGCGTCGACTTGGACATTGGTTCATGCCTTTGGAATACCTCATGCAGAGGTAAAAACGCCTTTGACAAAAGGAAAACAAGTTATTGCTGAAAAAATAAAAATGCCTGTCGCCTTAGAAAAATCTAATTATGCCTATCTCATTGATTGGCAGGATTACTACGCACCCAAAGCACTGTATCACCTCGAAAACGAGGGGGCAATCGTGCAGACTGCTTTCAAACCTTTTGCGGCTTTGGTAGGCGGTAAAGAACGAAAGTATGGCTACGGAACATTGGTGATTCCCGTCCAACAACAGAAGATTTCTGCGGATTCTTTGTTTAATTTATTGCAAAAAGTGAGCAAAGCGGCAATGATTGAGGTGCAAACGGTCAGTACGGGCTACAACCTTGCGGGCATAGACTTGGGTAGCAACAACGTCAGGACGCTGAAAAAACCCGAAGTCCTGATGGTCGTGGGCGCGGGTGTGAATATGTACGAGGCGGGCGAGGTTTGGCACTTGCTTGACCACAGAATAGGAATGCCTATGACCAAAGTGGAAATGAGCAACTTAGGTCGCGTTAATTTGGCTCGCTATAATACGATTGTGATGGTGGGCGCGGGAGGTGCTTTCATGGGTGGTGGCTACAATCCCATAGATGAAAACACACGCAATCGCCTCAAAATGTGGATAATGAGTGGCGGAACTTTAATCACTACCAAAGGAGCAACCGAATGGGTTATTCGCCAAGGACTCACCAAAGAAAAACTCAAAGAGGAGAAAAAAGAGGAGAAAGACAAAAAAGAATCCAACATTACTCGCCTTGATTTCGAGAAAGCAAACAGCACAGAGGGCGCAAAAGGCATCAATGGAAGCATTTTTGAGATAGATTTGGACTTGACGCACCCGCTTGGGTTTGGCTACACGAACCGCAAACTTTCTGCCTACAAAAATGGAACGACCATGCTCGAACCCAGTGCCAATCCTTACAATACCATAGCCCAATACACTGCCAATCCATTAGTTAGCGGTTATATTTCCAAAGAGAATTTGAAAAAATTGGGAAGTAATACTGCCGCAATATTGGTGAGTAGCGAAGGTGCAGGGCGCGTCATTCTATTTGCTGACAATCCCAATTTCAGAGGTACTTGGTACGGAACTAATAAGCTGTTTTTCAATGCTTTATTTTTGGGAAGTCTGATAAGCGCGCCCAGCTTTGATGGCAACGAAGGCAATGATTAGACTGTAATATTAACATTCTCTCACCCTTGTAATCGCGTGATGCTTGCAAGGGTGGGGATAATTTAGAAGTTATGATAGTATTACTTTTTATTTTTTTAGATGAGTTTTTTTACTTCAGGTCTGAATAGAGAAATACTACTAAATTCTGACATAGTTTACTTTTTTGCAAAATTAATACTTTTATGCTTATTTTGCAACCTAAAATAACCCCTACAAAATTAGTCTGCTGAGAGGGGGTAGGGGGAGGTTATCATACAATTGGAATCACCACCGTTTTTATTCCTTATAATGAAAATAAAAAACCATTTAATTTATAATTTCAAAATTTGACCTTCGAAATCACTATTCTTGGCGCAACCTCAGCCACTCCAGTAGTAGGCAAACACCCTACTTCTCAGGTACTTAACTATAACGACCAGCTCTACCTGCTCGATTGTGGGGAGGCTACACAGGTGCAACTTTTGCGGTATGATTTCCGATTTAATAGGATTAATCATATCTTTATCAGCCACTTACATGGCGACCACTATCTGGGACTCATGGGTTTGATGCTCACGATGCACCTCCAAAAACGCGAGGCAGCCCTCCATCTTTACGCACCGCGTGGACTGGACGAAATCATTTTAACGCACCTCAAATATAGCCACGGCATATTGAGTTATCCTATTGATTTTCATGCCTTTGAGGGAAATAGTGTGAAACAAATCCTTGATGATGAATACCTCACTGTCCAAACTATTCCGATGAATCATGGCATACCTTGTTGTGGTTTTTTATTTAAGGAAAAGCCCAAACAGCTAAAAATTGACAAGGAAAAACTCCCACCAAACTTGCCCATTCCGCTTATTCTTGCCCTAAAAAATGGGGAAGATATTTTTTTTGAAGACAAAATCATTCATAATCAGGATATTACCTTGCCACCAGAGCCTTTGCGAAGCTATGCTTTTTGTGCAGATACCAAGTACCACGAGCCTGTCATTCCGCAGATTCAGGGCGCAACTTTGCTTTACCACGAGGCAACACTCACTGAGGAATCTGCCGAGAGAATAGAGGCGGGAATGTACCACAGCACCGCCAAGCAAGCAGCAACTATCGCCCACAAAGCCAGCGTAGGCAAGCTAATTATAGGACATTTTTCTGTTCGTTATCCCAACTTAGACGTGTTTTTGAGAGAGGCGAGAACTGTTTTTGAGCCTACTTTTTTGGCAATCGAGGGCGAAACTCACCAAGTTTAAGCCCTGCTAAACCCCTTCATTATCAAATACTGGGCAAGCATATAGGTTAGCATCACCCAAACGCCACTCAGGGGGATTTGCAATAAAAACTTGTTCAGCGCAATCAAGCTATCTGAAAGGACAAAAAGCAGTGAACCATAAAAAACGAATTTAAAACTTCTATTGCTCACCCGATTTTTGCGGTTGAGTGCGAAAATAGACATCAAAGTTATCACCAGCGCATACACGAAAACAGGCATGACCAAATGCTGTAAATTAGGAAGCAAAAGATAAAAAAGCCCAAATCCATACATGAGTAAAGGCAAGAAAAAATAAGGTTTGTGTCTTAATAATGAGGGAGTTGTGCTATTCTTAGTTGAGTAGTAAAAAGCAAAAATATAGCAAAGGTGAGCAAGCAAAAAATTGCCCAAACCAAGCAAAAAAAGGTGAGGATTCATGCGCTCAAGCATCAAGGCAATGTCGCCAAACCAAGAAAAAAGGAAACCGCCAACCATCAATTTGTCAGCTAATTTTGTGTTTGCATCTCTCTGATTGGTACGAGTAGTGAGATAAAAAAAAGCCGCTAAACAAGGCATTATCAAGGGTTTGGAAAAATAATTTATCATTTCAGATTCCAAATATCTCCCTGCGATTTGCACTAAAAAAATAAGGATAAAAGCAAGACTGACTATTTTTTGCATTTTGATTTTTGCATTTTAGTTCTTGCGCGCAAGCTACGGAAAAACCTTTATTTCTTCTTTTTTACTGACAAAAAATTAACAGTCGCAGGTAAAGTCCTGATAGCCAGCATAGTGGGGCGCAAAGGTTTCATCTATCTTTACGATTTGGTCTAACCTAATCAGCTCGCCCGTTGCTAACTCCATAAATTCTTCGCCCTGCGCTGTAATGAGGTTTTTAATCACTGCATTGGTAGTGATAAATTCGTGAATATCAGTATAATATTGAATTTTTGTATATCTTTTTTGGGTGGCATTTGCCTCCAAAATATCGTAAAATCCACAATCAATTGGCTTGTAAGTTTCCATTTTTTGTAAATATAGTGCGTTTTTATGCTTAAAATACTCCTTATTGTGCTTATTTATTAATTAATAGTTTTATACTTGCACCTTAAAATTGATTTTTTGGTCAGCAAAGCGTGTATAGTGGAAAAACAAGGAAATGTTTGCAAATAGTTCAAAGAAAATAAAAATGTCATTATTCACAGCAATAAAAATTTTAGTAGTTTATACCGTAATATTGCTGCAAACATTTTTAATTTTGCAAAATTATTACATTATATTTTAGTCCACAATGAGCAAAGCAAACCTCAAAGGATAGCCTATATTGTTGTTTTTAATTTGAACACTTACGTATATTATTTTAACTAAAAAATTAAGTAAATAATTTAAATAAATGAAAAAACTAAGATGAAAAAACATTTAACATTACCCCCGTTTGCATTTTTGCTTTTTACAATTCTCTTTTTTATCATTCCCAATACACAGGCACAGACGATTGTTGTACCTTCACGCACCTTTGGGACGGCTCTGCCTACAAGTCCTAATTTTACAGCTACGAATGGTACGCAGACAGGAAATAGGTTGCTACGAACTGAAATGAACCCAGGCACAACGTCTGTATGTGGTGTTGATAAACCCAATCCTGGTACTTTTGGTCCTTCTACCAATCGGAGATTTGAAAAATATAGGTTTACAGCCACAGCCTCTGGTTGTTTGACAATTAACTTTACCCAAAGTAATAATGAAGCATTTTTCTGTATATTATATTCAGTATATGACCCTACAGCTTCTTCGAGTGGTCACTTAGCAGATTTTGGTACAGTACCTGTGAATCAGAATTTTGGTTATCAAGTTGTGATGGGACAAACGTATGATTTGGTAGTATCAGAGTTTGCCAATAACTCTGCCAATCGCGGCAATACAAATTCTAAATATTCTATTAACGCAACTTTTTCACACGTTACTAACATTACCTCCGCACAAACTGATGGCAACTATGAAGCTGGTAGCAATTTGGACATTACAGTAGGTTTTAATGCTACTGTAACTGTAACTGGTACACCTCAGCTTATTTTGAACTCGACTCCGACTAATCGAGTAGCTAACTATCTGAGTGGCAGTGGTACTAATACCCTGACTTTTCGCTATGCAGTACAGCCCAATGACCTCAGCGCAGACTTGGATTATGTCAATACTACCTCACTGGTACTTAATGGAGGCACGATTAGGAATGGTACTGCCGATTCGGACTTGACCCTGCCAACGCCCAATGTGAACGGAAGTATAGGAAATTCTCTGGGGTTTAATAAAAATATAGCCTTAAATATTATTCCTACGGTAACGAGCATTGTGCGCCCAAATCTTATCACAGCTACTACTACTAATAATAGCGTGGTTTATAGAGTTACTTTCTCTGAAGCGGTCAATAATGTAGGCACAAACGATTTTTCACTTACGAATACAGGAACAGCAAGTGGTACAGTTGCCTCTGTTACACCTATAAGTTCCACTGTTTATGATGTTACTGTCAATTCGATTACAGGTGTAGGAACATTACGTTTAGATGTTCCTGTAACAGCAACGGTAAATGATTTAGTAGGGAATACGCTTGTTACAACTTTTACTACTGGTGAAACCTATACTTTTTCTGCACCAATTACGAACAATATCATCCGTCAGGACCCTCCTACGACAATTGCCATTAATAATATAAGCGTCGTTTTTAGGGCAACTTTTGATAGAACAGTTAAAAATGTAGATATAAATGACTTTGTACTCACAAAGACGGGAACGGCAAACGGTACAATAGCTTCTGTTTCTGCTACTACAGGTATGAGCATTGATATAACAGTAAATAACATCACAGGAGGAGGGACTTTGCAGTTGGCTATTCCTTTGGTCAATACCATTAATGATGACTTGGCAAATATCACTTCTGCTTTTACTACAGGTGAGATTTACACGATTGATAGAGTACCGCCAGTGGTTGCCAGCATAGTAAGGCAGACCCCAACTACGGCGGCAGTTATCAATAATGCGAGTGTCGTTTATAGAGTTACTTTCTCAAAGGGAGTAAATAATGTAGATGTAAATGACTTTGCTTTGGTGGCTACAGAGAGCGTATTGGGGACTATTGCTACTGTAAATCCTGTAAGTGCATTGGTTTATGATGTAACGGCAAATGCCATTACAGGTGGCGGAACTTTGCGATTAGACTTGCCTAATACGGCTACTGTTAATGATATTTTAGGGAATGTGCTTGTTGCCGCTTTCACCACTGGGGAAGTTTATACAATTGACAGAATACCACCAGTAGTAACGAGTATCATTCGCCAGAATCCAACAACGGCGGCAGTTACCACCAATACGGTAGTATATCGAGTTATTTTTTCTGAACCCGTTACAGGCGTAGCAACGAATGATTTTGCGCTCACAGGCTCAGGCAATGTCAAAGGAACAGTAGCTGCTGTTACGCCTAATAGTGCTACTGAGTATGATGTTACTGTAAATGCCATTACGGGGGCAGGTAGCTTGCGCTTAGATGTGCCTGCCATAGCCACGATAAATGATGCCTTAGGAAATACCTTTGTTACCGCCTTTACTACTGGAGCAAGCTATAACTTTTCTGCGCCCACTGCGGGCAGTATTGTTCGTCAAAATCCCATGACAGCAAGTCCCATCAATAACACCACCGTTGTTTTTAGAGTAAGTTTTGATAGAATTGTAAAAGATGTAGATATTACAGACTTTATATTAACAAGTACAGGCACTGTAAATGGAACGATTGTGTTGGTTTCTGCTACTACTGGCTCAGTGATAGATGTAACTGTAAACAACATTAGTGGCTCAGGTACTTTGCGCTTGGACATTCCTCTTGCCAATACAATCAATGACAATTTGGCAAATATTACAGGTGCATTTAATACAGGCGAGGTTTATACTTTTGATAATACGCCTCCTGTGATAACAAATATTACGCGTCGTTCGCCTGCATCTATACTTACCAATCTGTCCTCTGTGAGTTTTGATGTTACTTTTTCCGAAAATGTGAATAATATAGATGTGAGTGATTTTGTACTCAATACTACTGGCACTGCCGCAGGTACGATTGCCAGCGTTTCTTCGAGTACAGGAAATACCGTTTTTGTTACCATCAATGGAATTTCAGGCAGTGGAAACCTGCGCTTAGATGTGCCTAATACAGCTACCATCAATGATATGCTGGGGAATGCACTGAATACTGCCTTTACAAATGGGCAGATTTACACCATTGATAGAGTGCCGCCTACCGTAACCAGTATTGTTCGCCAAAATCCAGCATCAGCGATTGTACTTACTACCTTTGTTACTTATCGGGTTACTTTTTCAGAAGAGGTCAATAATGTAGGCTTAAATGATTTTGTCCTTTCGCGTTCGGGAACAGTCAGTGGCATTATCGACAATGTCAGTCCCCAAAGTGCCACCGAATATGATGTTACTGTAAATGGGATTACAGGTGCGGGTAGCTTGCGCTTAGATGTGCCTGCGACAGCTACAGTAAATGATGTGATAGGAAATGCACTCAATACACCATTTAATACAGGAGATAGTTATAATTTTTCTGCGCCTACTGCGACCAGTATTATTCGTCAAAACCCAACTGCTGCGACTACCATTACCAATGCAAGTGTCGTTTTCAGGGCTACTTTTAGCAGGTCAGTCAAAGATGTAGATATTACAGATTTTATCTTGACAAGGACAGGGACAGTAGCAGGCACGATTTCCTCAGTTTCCGCAAGCACAGGCTCTATTATTGATATTACGGTAAACGGAATCAATGGTACAGGCACTTTGCGCTTGGATATTCCACTTATCAATACCATTAATGACGATTTGGCAAATATTACAGGTGCATTTAATACAGGCGAGGTTTATACCTTTGACCGTACTGCGCCTACTATCACAAACATTACGCGCCGTCCAGCAGGTACGCCCATGCTGACCAATGCCACCTCAGTAAGTTTTGATGTTACCTTTTCCAAAAACGTGAATAATATAGACATCAATGATTTTGTACTCAATACTACGGGTAGTGCCACAGGTACGATTGCCAGCGTTTCTGCAAATACAGGAAATACTGTTTTTGTTACTATCAATGGAATTTCAGGTGCTGGAAACTTGCGCTTAGATGTGCCTAATACAGCTACTATCAATGACTTATTAGGAAATCCTCTTAGCATGGCATTTATCACTGGACAGGCTTATACGATTGATAGAGTTGCCCCCACAGTAACCAGTATTGTTCGCAAAAATCCACTCTTTGCTACTACTGAGGCTACAGAAGTTACCTTCCAAGTCAATTTCTCGAAATTGGTCAATAACATCACTTCCAACAGCTTTGTGGCAGTAGGGATAGGCACTGTTATCAGCGTTTCTGCTAATAGTGGTAGCTCGGTAGAGGTTAGAGTGGCAGTAAACCAAGACCTCATAGGCACAGTGCGCTTAGATGTTCCTGCTGGTTCAGGTATCACTGATGCCGCAGGGAACGCATTAGGAACATTCAATAAAGGCGAAACCTACAATAACATACTTATTCCAGGTAGCCCTGCTGATGTCAAAGCAAAAGCAGCAAGCAAGCAAGTTACGCTTTCTTGGGACGCGGTGCTATTTGCCACCAACTACGAAATCTATATGTACTCCGCCAATCAGCCTCAGCGATTGGTAGGAAATGTAAATAGTAATACCAATATCATCACTTTTACTGTAACAGGCTTGGACAATGGCACTACTTACTTTTTCCGTATCAAGGCTATCAGTAGGCAAGGCGAAAGCGATTTCTCTGTTGCCGTTTCCGCACGCCCTTCCATCATTCTTGGCACAGAAGAAGAAACACTGAACAGTTTACTTAAAGTGTATCCAAACCCAAGCAATGGCAATTTTACTTTGCAGATAGACGAAGTCAAGAGTAGAAATATGGAAATCTACATTACAGACATGAGTGGACGTGAGGTTTACAAACAATCTTTACAGCCCAATGGCAGATTGGATATGCAGCTAAACCTGAACTTAGCAAGCGGAATGTACCTGCTCCAAGTCAGCACCGAAAAAGAGAATTTGAAGCGCAAATTAGTGATTGAGAGATAGGGGGGTAGAAATTTAAGAAACTCATTAGACTTCTTGCGAAAGTAATTAGAACAAAAATAAAGTAAATTTGTGAGATGAAAGCAACAAAATTTGATGTATTGTCCAAGCTGTCTAAAACCAAGTTTCGTCGCTATACAGGCGTGGAAC
>JAAFJS010000008.1 GCA_013298985.1 Cytophagales bacterium | reverse complement strand
TTGCTTTCCATCACTTTGAAAGGGTTGCTATATTTTGCGTCAAAGTACGCTTCCATTTCGTTGTTGAAGGCAATTTCTTCGGCAGAAAGTACCGCCACAGGCTTTTTCTCCATCATTTTACTTACGCTATTCACACGACTATTTCTCGCCAATGTATCTGACATCAAATTATTTGCGTACAAATTACTTGCTAAAACTATGGCAAACATTACAATTAACATTACTAACTTTTTCATTTAATTTAAGAAGTTTAAGTTTTTATAAAATTTAATTTGATTACGCAGAGAGATATACCAAGCTCGTGCCAATATTTATAAAATATTTATAATCACTTATTTATGATTATTTCTTGAGAATGATAAAGTATAATTACTGTTCGTTTCCAAACTATTAGTGTTCGGTTTTGATACAGTTTTTATTATTTTTTATTACATCAAAAAATAGCCACTGTTGCTAAACTTCGGCAACAGCTTTAGCTTTGCCGACAGTTCTTGCTGAAATGATAAAGGATTTTTTCATTAACATTTCATTTAAGCTATTTCACAGATTTTAGTGTATATTTGTATATTTTTTGTGAAATTTATGGCTATCAAAACCTCACTACCAATGAAAAATACGATTGTCTTTTTTTTACTTAGTCTTTTTTTGTGTATCCATGATGCCGCCGCCCAAAGTCCTCTGGTGCATACGGAAGCGCATTTTGCAGGACAGAGCCAAGCCCTGCGCGCGGGCAACTATCGCACCGCAGATTTGACGATTGGGGACAAGGCAATTACTTCTATTCAACTGCCCAAGGGCTTCAAAATGCTGGTTTTTGACAAAGATAATTTTCAGGGGGAATCTTTGGAAGTAACGATTAGTTTGCCCAATTTGGATTTTTGGAGTAAACGCATTTCTTCTATCCAAGTAATTGATTTACAGCAATCAGTGGCTATAAAACCTACGAATAAACAAACGACAACAAACACCAATACAGAAAAAAAGCAAGACAAAAAAACTGAAAACCAAAAAGCAAATACAAACAAAACAACAGAAAATAAGCAAACAAACAAGCCCAATAATCCACCCACGACGAACACAGAAAACAGGCAAACAAGCACGACAAACAAGCAAACAACTGACAGCAAACCAAAGAAAAATCAGGCTTGGTGGGAAACAGACAAGGTTTCTGTCAATTATTCTACTGATGATGTGGTGGTTTTTGCGGATAAAGATTTTCAGGGGCAAGGGCAAATATTGGCGGAGGGCGGGTTCGACGAAGCTGAACTTGCGCTTGGCAAAAACAAGATAAATTCCATCAAAATTCCACAGGGCTATACCGTTCGCTTATTTGAAAATGCTGGTTTTGGCGGTGGTTTTGTCGACCTCAAAAATGAAGTAAATGACTTATATTCAGCGGGTTGGGGAGGAAAAATAGCTTCCATCAGAGTTTTCAAAGGCAATGCACCCGCAGAGAATGTCGTTACTGACGAAGATTGGTACAATGGCAAGGAGGCAGACCAAATTGTAGCTTATCAATACGCTGATTTTGAGGGCAAAACGAATGTGCTTACGGTAGGAAACTATCCAAGTTTGGACAAGATGCCTGTCAGAAATTATGATGTTTCCTCAATTCGTGTGCCTGTGGGCTTGGTTGTGCGCCTGTACGGTCGCGAGGATTATGCAGGTGCTTTTGTGGATATTAGCGAAAATACCAGTAGTTTGGAAAAAATTGGCTGGGACAATCGCGCCATGTCTATGCGAATCAGTCGGAAAAATGCCAATAAAAACACAGATAATCAAGAAGTTATCATTGCTACCCTGCCTAACAACAGTGCTAATGATGTTCCAACTACCAACCGCAACCCCAATCCCACGCCCAATCCTAACCAAAGCATTTTCAGCAACTGGAATCGCACCTACCGCATGAGGCACAACGGAACGAATTTTAGGATTAGAATTATCAATGACAGCAACCGCAACAATACGCAAGTCCAAACGCAAAGCGGCAACAGCAACTGGACAATGATGCGCGTGGTAGCCACTGATAATCAGCGCGGTGTATACCGAATCCGCGACAATGACAACAACGAGTTTGACCTCAGCCTCCAAGGAAACGGCGGCTCGCTTGTACTCAATGATGGCAGCAGGACTTGGACGTATTGGGCAGAGTGAGTGTATCATAAAATAAACTGATGTAAGAAATCTATTATATTTACAAAAAAATAATATGCAACACATTGCACGCATTGCCCTTGTTGTAGATGACTATGACGAGGCTATCAAATTTTATACTGAAAAACTTGGTTTTAGGCTGGTCGAGGATACACCTCTCAGCCCGACGAAGCGTTGGGTGGTAGTAGCCCCGCATGGCGCGCAGCAGTGCCAACTTTTGCTGGCGCAAGCTGCGACTGACGAGCAGAGGAATCGAGTAGGCAACCAAACAGGCGGACGCGTTTTCTTGTTTTTATACACAGATGATTTTTGGAAAGATTATCAGCAAATGGTGGAAAACAATATTCATTTTGTTAGGCTGCCCTCTGAGGAAGAATATGGAACAGTAGCGGTTTTTGAGGACTTGTACGGCAATTTATGGGATTTTATAGAGCCAAAAAATAAATAAGAATTGCAAACTAATCCTCCAAGTTTTTTTTAATTTGTAAAGGCGGAGATTTGTTTGTTGGTGGAAAAACGCCAACGAAGGGAAAAATAACTTCTTGAAATTCAAAAAAAACATGAATAAAAAAATTGCATATATTGTCATAATTTTCCTTTTATCAGTGTCAAATATCTCATTTGGTCAATCAAAAGAAATAGTAACTTTTGAGCAATTAGCAATTAATTATTTCATTGATAGTCTATTAGGAAAGGATTTTGTTGGCGAATATGACAACAAACCATTTATACTTCTTGCTAAGAAAGAACTTGGTTGGATAACAATAAATAATGGTTTATTTGACTATTGTTACAGAGATTATAGACATATTAGTTTAGAAGAACGCAGTAATGCCCAAAAAATTCATGGAAAACTGCCAAAAGAATATTTTTTGATTAATGATATTCAAATAAAGCCTGCTAAAATGTTAAAATTACGATTAAGTTTAATGGATAAATTATTTAGAAAAAAAATTACCTATGTCCTTCAAACATATAGAGCAATTGCATATAAACCAAATACTTGTATGGTTCATATACTAATTAGAGGTTTTACATTAGAAACTAATTATTATATAGAATTTGATTTAGTAGATAAGAAAATAATACGCTGTTGTAGGTCTGGTGTTATCTCATAGCTTTTTAGCTTTGCGTTGGAGGAAAAATTGTCAGTGGGACACTTACAACAGCGCAAAGAATAATGACATTAATATAGGCTTTGATAAAATTGATATTTCAACTTTAATTCTTCTTTATCTGTTTCAGTAAGACTTTGATAAAGTTTTGAGTTTAAAATATTGTATGCTTTCAAAAATTCATTCTTGTCATTATGCATAGAGTGACTTTTTTGCCCAAAATAATTAATAATATTAAGTAAAGCACCTAAATAATATGGGTTGAATACTAAAGATTTTTTGAAAAAAAATAATGGATTTTGCTCTTCCGATGGACTTAGATGAGGAGCAAAAAATGAAGTTATTACACCTATCATATTGAATGCTTCTGCACGTTCTTCATTGGTGTATAATTCACTTTGGGCAACTGATTCAAATATTTTAAACGATTCGTCAAATTGCTTAGCATCAAATAATTCATATCCTTTTTTAAAATTGTTCATCATCTCTTTGGTTAATCTACCTGCCATTGTTGGTCTTTTTGACCAACAATAATTTTGGAAGTAGTATGCACATTATCAATGTTTTATGTCATTATAACCTGCTGGGTGGGATTTGTAATCCGACTATGCTTTGGGCAACTCCACAAAAAAGGTACTTCCTTCGCCCTCTTTGCTCTCGACCCAAATTCTCCCACCATCTTTTTCCACAAATTCTTGTGAAAGTAGCAGCCCCAAACCTGTCCCTTTTTCATCTTTTGTTCCTCTGGTAGTGAAGTGTGTGTTGCGATTGAATAACTTATTGATTTGCTCTTTGGTCATGCCTACGCCACTATCTCTAATTCCAATCCGCACAAAATCAACACTTTCTATTACTATTAGTTCTATTTTTCCTCCTTCGGGTGTAAACTTAATCGCATTGCCTATCAGGTTGCGAAGCACCACCCGCAAGTGATTCAGGTCAGCATATACGTAGCTATTTTCAGGAACGAGATTGACCAATCGAATGTGTTTTGCTTCTGCATTATTGGCAAATAGATTTATTTTCCCATTCATTAGTTGCTGTAAATCAATGTTTTCCTTGATGCTCATTTCTCCACTCATTTGCGCTTTTGACCAAACAAGCAAGTTATTGAGTGTATAATCTAATCCATCTAAGCGTTTTTTGATGTCTTTACTAATAATTTGTAGCTCCGCATCAGAAAGTCCGCCCATTTCCAAAATAGAAAGCACACCTTTCATCGCACCCAAGGGACTGCGAAGGTCGTGTGAAATGATAGAGAACAACTTGTCTTTGAGTTGATTAAGCTCTGTTAGTTTTCTTGTCTGAGTGCTAATAGCCTCATTCTGATTGGCTACTACTTCTAAGGTATTTTTCAATTCCTCATTGATTTGATTGAGTTTTCCATTTTTGGCAGAAATATCTGCTTTTTGCAAGTTTAGCAAGCCATTTACCTTGACTTTATCACGATTTAACCTGTAAAGTGCGTAAATCAACACAAGCAGCAGCAAAACAATGAAGGAAATGCTTATCAAAATGCCATTGGTGCGCTTGTTTTCCTCCTTTTGCTTTTCCAATTCCTCCAATACCTGTTTTCTTTTGTAATCAGTTGTTAGTTGCCCTTCCAGTTGATTAGCATTGGTTATATTTTCTACTTTGTTCATGCTGTCAGAAAAAATCAAATACCGATTCAAAGCGGCAAAAGCATTGGTAAAATCGCCTTTTTTCCTGAAATAAAGCGCAGATGTTTCGTAAAAATCTTTGGTAATGCTTGGTTTATTTACTTTATAAATATTTCGTTCTAATGAATCCTTGAAAATTTTTGCACTGTCCATTTTGCCCAAATGAATGTAAGATGCCATCAATCTGTTGATGTTAAATATCGCATTTTCAGTAACTTTGCCCTTGTGGTAGCGCAAAGTGCTTGCGAGGTCTTCGTGCAGGTAAGGAATCGCAATGTCGTATTTTTCCTCAAAAAAGTACGAATCACCAATATTGCCTCTGATGAGTCCTTTCCAAAAAAAATCTTTGGGATAAAGGCTCGCATAGTAATAGGCAGTATCGTAATATGCCCTTGCAGAGTCAAAATGTTTGTGCTTTTCTTTTGCTTCTTGGATTTGAATCGCCTGTTTTTGGTAAGAAAGCGCAATGGTATTATAGACAGTTCTCAAAAAATCTTTCCCTTGCAGGTTATGATGAGCAACAAATAGCAATACCTGCCTTGCTTTGAGGTAGTTGTTGATGCCGTACAAAATTCCCCCCAAGCGGTAAGAAGAATAAAAAACAAGCGTATCATCATCAATTTCTCTGGCAATCTCGATTTCCCGTTCTGCATAAACCAAAGCTGAGTCTAAGCGATGCCAGCCTTGGTAGTTGCCTGTATTTCTTTCATAAAGAAAGTGTAAAGCCCTGTTTCTTAGTCCTTTATTTTCTTTTTCTGCTCTGTCAAAATACAGAAAGCCCTTTTCATTTTGCTTTTTGTTAAAATAATGACTTCCCACCATGACACAAGCAACTGTATGAGTGAAAGAGGGAACATTATCTCTATTAATTACCTCTCTTTCAAGCCTTTCCACGACTACACCTAACAAAGAATCGTGTCTGTTTTTGGCAATTCTTTCTAAGGTTTCTATGAGGAATAAAAATCTTGCTGTGTGCATCACTGCGCGCTCGTCCTTGCTATAAAGCTGCCTAAATGCGCTGTCCAAGAGGGCTTGGGCAGGACAAAGCGTAGGAAGCAAAAAAAGCAATAAGACGAAACAGACTTTGTTTTTCACAGAAAAATGTATTGTTGATAGTTTCAAATATAGCAAATCTTTATAATTTATTTCAGATTCCGCGCTGAATTATCGCTACTAAAAATAAAGTCTTACGTTGTATGCTGTTCCCGTTGGGCGGGATTTGTAATCTCGTCCTTAATTTTTTGAGGATTCCGTTGGGCGGGATTTGTAATCTCGCCCTTAATTTTTTGAGGATTTGTAATCCGACTATGCTATTGTCAATGTCTTCAATCACAAACAAATTTTGCCATGAAAATTCTCCTTGTAAATGAATAAATATTTTTGCATATTGCTCAAAAATTATACGAAATCCTTGACCTTTCCTAACAAGTATGAGCTTAAAAAATATTATCAAAAAGTTTTTACCAGAACCCGTGGAGCGACTTCTACGAAGTTATTATTACGACAAAGAAAAATTTGCATTGAAAAATGCGGACGCGGTGTTTTCTGTCATTTCTCATAAAAATTTGTGGCTTTCCGAAGAATCCCTCTCTGGTGGCGGCTCTACGCTACAGGCAACCCAAAGTATTCGCACATTTTTAGCGACATTTATTGAAGAATGTGCCATCAAAACGATGTTAGATGTGCCTTTGTGTTTTCTGTCATTTCTCATAAAAATTTGTGGCTTTCCGAAGAATCCCTCTCTGGTGGCGGCTCTACGCTACAGGCAACCCAAAGTGTTCGCACATTTTTAGCGACATTTATTGAAGAATATGCCATCAAAACGATGTTAGATGTGCCTTGTGGAGATTATAATTGGATGCGGCACGTAGAAAAAAAGTGTCAGTACATTGGCGGCGATATAGTTCCTGCGATTATCGAGAACAATCAAGCACAATATTCCTCAGCCAATGTGCAGTTTAGGCTCATCGACATCACCAAAGACGCGCTGCCCCAAGTAGATTTGATTTTTTGTAAAGATTGTTTCCAGCATTTATCCTATCAAAATATAAAAAAAGCCCTTAATAACTTCAAATCCAGTGGCTCAAAGTGGCTTTTGACCACTTCTTACCCCAAAACTATCCGCAATCACGATATTTATGATGGCGACTACCACCCTCTAAATCTATTTAAAAAACCTTTTTCGTTGCCCAAATCAATATTAAAAGTCCACGAATTATCAAAGGCAAGAGATGTAGAAAGCGACAAAACCATTTATCTATTCGACTTGGCAGCTATTCCATTTTATGATTGATTTCTTTCTTTTTGTGGATGGAAAAACACTAATGGAGGGGAAATTGCATTTATCTAATAAAATGTTTAATTATTTTTAGTTTTTGTTAAACAATTTTATTACAAGTCCGTATATACTCTTAACAAAAAAATTTCTTTGCACAAATACAGAAAGGTAAAAATACACCTTTTTAAGCTAATCATTTGTCTTTACCTATAAAAGCACAGAACCATGAAAACCAAACAATTAGTAGTATTATCAGTCGCTATTTTTAGCTTGTTTGCCTTCCAATCTGCTAAAAAAATTTATATTCATTTCTTCAACTCCCAAAGCCTTCCCACAGAAAAAGTCTATCTACACTTGGATAAACCGCACTACGCGCTTGGGAGTACCGTTTGGTTCAAGGCGTATATGCAAACGGAAAATTTCGCCCAACTTGATTCTATGAGCAAAGTGCTGTATGTAGAACTCATTAAGCCTGATAATCAGCTACACCAGCGACTAACTTTGAAAATCAAAGAGGGAAGTACAAATGGAGATTTTGTACTTGCTGATACCTTGTCTGCGGGAAACTATCGCTTGCGTGCCTATACCAACTATATGCGAAATTTTGATAACTTTTTTGAAAAAGATATTGCTGTACTGAATCCTAAAAAGAAACAAGAATCAGACTTGCTAAGTCCGAACGAAGATATAAAAAATACGACGGTCCAAGTTGGGAACACTTACGCCAATTTTGATTTCCAATTTTTTCCCGAAGGTGGCGATTTGGTAGAAAACTTGCAAAGTGTAGTTGCCTTCAAAGCAACCATGCTCAATGGAAAGGCTATAAAAGCGAAAGGAGAAATATTTGATAATGAGCATATTAAAGTAGCTATTTTTCAAAGTAATGAGATGGGAACGGGCAAGTTCAAACTTTCGCCTTTGCCCAATAGAACCTACACAGCCAAAGTCGTTTTTGAGAATGGCATGGAAAAAAGTTATGAATTGCCAAAAGCACAAAAAAGTGGTTTTGTGATGACGATTGACAATTCGGACAAGGATAAATTGAAAATCAAGATACTAAAAAGTGTAAAAGCAAATCTCACACTGATAGCCCAGCAGTATGGGAAGGTTTATTTTATGGTGCAAGACAGTAGCGATAGAAATGCGGTAAGCACCGAAATTGCTAAAAATATTTTTCCTTCGGGGATTGTGCATTTTACACTTTTTGATGAGAAAAATATTCCTCATTGTGAAAGGCTTGTATGGACAAATCACTTTAAAACCTTAAATCTGGACTTGCAAGCAGATAAAAAGGAATACAAAACAAGAGAAAAAGTAACTATCAATTTAGGCATAGACGAAACCAACGGCGATTTTTCTGTT
Organism: Cytophagales bacterium; assembly: GCA_013298985.1. Classification (GTDB taxonomy): domain Bacteria; phylum Bacteroidota; class Bacteroidia; order Cytophagales; family Thermoflexibacteraceae; genus Thermoflexibacter. The sequence continues at coordinate 48,535 of JAAFJS010000008.1, read as the reverse complement.
GCTGTTACAGATACCAATAGTGTAGAAGCACACAAGGAAAATATTTTGACCTATCACTTACTCACCTCCGAGCTAAAAGGCTACATAGAAAAATCCATGTATTATTTTGAGCAAACAGCAGAATCAAATAAGGCTTTAGATAATTTGCTACTTACGCAAGGCTGGCGTAGGTTTACTTGGAAACAACGCTTAAACAAAGAGTTACCGAGCTTTTCTTATCAAATGGAGCATGGCATTTCGGTAAGAGGAACAGCAAATGATGAGTATGGGAAAATGGTTAAAAATAAAGCAATTAGCTTTGTCAATACCAAAACGAACTTTCTGGCAATGGGCAATATCAATGAGAAAGGTGAATTTGTAATAGAAGATTTGGAAGCAAAAGACAGTACGGATTTTTTGGTGCGAGTGGAAAAAGAAAAGAATGTGCGATTCAAGTTTATGGAAAAAAACTATCCTGTTATTCAACAACGATTCACTATATCATTTGGAAATGAAAAGCAAGATAGTTTTCTCGTCAATAGTGAGAAAGCAATAAACGCTGAAAAAGAGTTTAAAGCAGAAAATGATGTAACTATGCTCAAAGCGGTAACAATCAAAGATAAAAAGATAGAAGAAGATGGTTATGTACCCACTGTCTTGAAATTACATGGACAAGCTGATGTAGTAGTAAAAGGTGAAGTCCTCTCAAAAACACCTCAAGCCTATCAAAATATAATATGGGGGCTGCAAGGCAGGGCAGCAGGGGTAATGGTTGAGCCTCCACTTGAAATAGGAGACCCACCAGTGGTTCGCATAAGAGCAAGCAGAGGCTCTCCACTATTTTTGTTTGATGGAGTAATTGTTACTGCTGATTTTTTTAGTGGTATTAATCCAAATGACATTGATTATATAGAAGTTCTGAAAAATACAGGGGCTTCAATTTATGGCTCAAGAGGTGATGGTGGTGTGATAGCGGTTTATTCCAAAAAAGGTCCCGACAGAGATATTTCTAAATATCTGAATAAAAAGACAATCCAAGGCTTCTACACTGCCAAAGAGTTTTACAGCCCTAATTACGAAAATCCTACGGAAACAGAAAAATTACGCCCTGATTACCGCACTACGCTTTACTGGAATCCAAGTGTAAAAACTGATGCAAACGGCAAGGCAAGTTTTTCTTTCTTTTGCGCTGATGTCCCTACCAAATATAGAATCGTGGTAGAGGGTAGAAGCAAGAACGGCACACTGGGCAGGAAGGAAATTTTTGTGGAGGTGAGAAAATAAAATGCTTTATAATAGTTCTACGCCCATTTTACTACTTACTCAGCCAACCGAATAAGTAAAATGGATTGCCTCTAATTCGCTATTGATGGGCGTAGTCCTATAAAAATTCACAGTTTGAATATCGTCTGTTTCTGCTTGCACAAACCCCTAAGTCATAGATGTATGCTGACGGTTTTGGCGCATAATATTGGTGGATAATATAAACAGTTAGCTCGCCAATCACTTTTTGGTCATGCTCTGCGACCAGCGCAAAGAAGTCTGTTTTAGCCAAAAACCACTGCAAATACTCATTTTTAGGTATTTTGAAATTCTCTATCTCAAAAACCACCTCAAAAACGTGTATAAGCGCAGAAAAATAATCAATATCTTCTATTGAAAGTTTCTTTATTGCTATGTCCATCAATGATGTTGTTGGATAATCTTACAAGTTGTTTATGAGTGATTGGTTATTTTTATTTTGAGATTCATTTACCCCCAAAGATAGAAAATTACCTAAAATACTAATAACTTGGTAAAGCATATTTTCACTCTTATATCAACTTCTCTTGAATCTTATCAATAAAACTATCCCGATATTTTTCACTAATTGCGATTCTATTTTCCCCAATAAAAACGTGGTTGTCTTCTATTTTGCGGATACGATTGATATTGACAATGTAAGAGTGATGAATACGGTAAAAATCTGGCGAAAGTCCCGTTTCTAAGTCCTTCATACGCTTATAGACGATATGTTTTTCGCTCCCCACTACAAAAATAACATAATCTTTCAGTCCTTCTATGTAATCTATTTTTGACACCTCCACTTTGATAACCGACTTACCCGTTTTCAAAAAAATAGTTGTAGGAATTTGTTTCGCAGTATCTTCCGCAGATTCAGTATTTTGCAATGAATTTTCTTTGGATTTTTCCAAGATTTCCCACGCCTTGGTAACAGACCGCACAAAGCGTTCGAAAGTAATGGGTTTCAGTAGGTAGTCAAGTGCGTTTTTTTCATAGCTTTCTACCGCATAATTGGAATAGGCAGTGGTAAAGATGATTTTCTGCTTTTTGCCCAAAAGATTGCTTAGTTCCATGCCCGAAAGGTGCGGCATATTGATGTCCAAAAAAATCAAATCTACGGTTTGTCCCTGCAAAAAAGTGAGTGCCTCCATTGCATTGTAGCAAGTATGGCTGAGTTCTAAGAAAGGAACTTGCCCAATGTAATCCACCAGTAGGCTCACCGCCAAAGGTTCATCATCAACTATCAAGCACTTGATTTTCATATACTTATTTCTAAAATTGCTATAAACTTCCCTTCTTTTTCTTTCGTTTCCAAGAGGTAATTTTCACCATAGAGCAGTTCCAATCGCTTCCTGAGATTTGCCAAACCTGTTCCTTTTTTTTCGTACTTCATATTTTGCAAGTCATTAACTACCTCGAAACGCAAAACCGTCTGCTCCTTTCCTATCGTTGTTTGTTGCTTCACTGTCAAGTGCAATTTTGCCTCATTGTGATTTTTCGCCTTGTCTATGCCATGTTTGAACACATTTTCCACCAAAGGCATGAGTAACATCGGTGGCACAAGCACGCTTTCGTGAGGAACATGAATACAAAAATCTATCTGAACCAAGTAGGGCATTCGTATTTTTTCCAAACAAATATAATCTTTAATAAACTGAATCTCAGCAGATAACGACACTTTTTCCTTCGGAGCTTCTTCCAAAAAATACCGCATCATTTCTGATAGTTTGGCTATCATGTCTTTGGTTTTTTCGGACTTGGTATGCGCCAAATAGTAAATATTATTGAGCGTATTAAACAGAAAATGAGGCTGTACTTGGGACTTCAACAGGTTCAGTTCGCTTTGGAGTTGCTGGACTTTTAGTTTTTCTTGATTTTGCAATAAAACAATGTAATTCAGGCAGATACGAAGCAAAACGCCAAAAGCAGAAGCCAAAAATTGGCTCACTAATACAAAGGAAAAGTTGCTGAGGTTGTAGAAACTAAAAAATTGATTACGTGCAAAATGAAGGAAAAATAATACATGACCAATATACATTCTCAAAACCACCGTCAGCACCAGAATAAGCAAAGAGTAGGCAATAAATTTTGTGTAGAAACCTTTTTTCAGGAAAGACTTTGCTGCCCAATTTGCCTGTGCGTAAATAGCAATGAGGTAAAAAATAGAATAAACCGTAGTGGCAGTAAATCCAGCTTCCCACTGTTCCCACTTGTGCATACCATAAAATAGCAGTAGCAGATAAACAATAGTCCATGCAACTACCTGAATCAGTGTAAGATATGATTTTTTATATTCACTCATCACCCAAAAATAAGTAATGCGATTGCTTTCACACCATTTTCTCGACCATTTCCCTATTTTTTTAGATAGTTTCCTTATACGGCAAATGGTCTAAAATTGAGTAACAACAGTCTAAAACAATTCTTAAAGGTAAAATTACCAGCGATTTTTGTTCCCAAATCCAATACAAACCAATTCGTACTTGTGAATGTATGTGGAAAAAAACAAATTAGTTTGTGTGAAACTTAAACTTTTAAAATACTATGAATCAATGTATTAAGTCTTTTATTTTGTTTTTAGGCTTCTTCGCTTGCCTTGCTCAAAGCCAAGCGCAAGTCAAGCCCTTTGCACCAGAAATACTGAATAGCAAGGACATTTTTGGATTAACAGTTTCGCCAGATGAGAAGGAAATATTTTTTGTCAAGTCGTGGGGCGGGCGGGACAGCTTGGCGATTTTTCATGCCAAAAAAGAGAAAAACAAGTGGTCAGCACCAGTAAGAGCCTCTTTTTCAAATCAGAAAAATGAGTACAAGGACATAGACCCGCTATTTTCGCCCGATGGTCGCACTTTGGTTTTTAATTCTAACCGCCCTACACCACAAGACCCTCAAAATAAGGATTTTGACATTTGGATGGTGAAAAAAAAGTCTGATAATACTTGGAGCAATCCATTTCATTTGGGCGAAACAGTCAATTCTGATTCTTCAGATTTCTATGCTTCGGTAGCAAATAACGGCAACCTCTACTTTGCGTCTATGCGTGCAGGTAATTATGGTAGGATAGACATTTATAAATCAGAATTTAAAAATGGCTTCTATCAAACACCAGTCAATTTGGGGCAAAACGTCAATGCAAATAGCTTGAATTCAAACCCTTATATTTCGCCAAAAGAAGATTATCTTATTTTTATTAGTGATAATAAAGCAGGGGGAGATTCAGATTTATATATCAGTTTCAACGAAAATGGCGTTTGGTCAAAGCCTATCAACTTGGGAGAAGTCGTCAATACAGAAATCAGTGATTTTTGTCCTTCGGTATCTGCGGACGGTAAATATTTTTACTTTTCACGCCTGAAAAAAGGGGGTGTAAAGTTAGAAGAAAGCCCATTTTTTATAAAGTTTAAACAGTTAAAAATTAAGGAGTTGAAAAATAAATCTGTGAAATAAATATCAAAAACCATGAAAAACAAAGTAAATTTTTTCTTCCTATTTCTCTTCGTTCTTGTGAGCATTGGCAAATCATCTTTTGCTCAAAAATCTGACAAAGAAGCAGTGAAAGAAACCCTCATGAACTACATAGAGGGAGGTACGGTAGGCGATACGGCTCGCTTTTGCAGCGCATTTCACGCCTCGGTACAAGGCACTGCCGCCCAAGCGAAAGTAGAATTGGTGTATGACACTTTCAAGTTTATCGACTTTTTTAACCTCTTGAAAATCAATGGAGAATGGAAAGTGGTGAGTAAGATTTTTTATAAGGAAGGAAAAGGGAAGCAGTAGATAGTTTTTATATTTTTTAAATAATCTCCGCTGTTGTTTGCGTTCTTATCAACAAACAACAACGGAGTAAAATCCTACTTCAAGCTCATGCCTTGTCTTTCCAAAAATTCTTGGTAAAACACTTCTGCTTTTAGCTTTTGGCGGTCTTTCAGCGTACGAATTGCCGTTTCGTACATATTCATTGCATCAGTCCAAAGTTGTTGTTTTTCAAAGAGTTTGGCGGTTTCTATCAGTCTGTCACTCCATGCTTTTTTGGCGTTAAGCACAGGAACTACTTGGCTTTGCACGCTTGTCTTTTGGCTTGCATCTAATTTATTAATGGCAATTCCTTCGCTGTTTTCTACATCAATAAGCGGTTTTCCACTTTTGTCCAAAGGAATAACCTTGAAAATCAGGTTATTATGTCCTGCCATTTTGTCTTTGTTGGTATTGAGCAACATGAATTTGCTGTCTGTATTTTGTTTGAAAAGCAATTCTTCGGAAAGGTCATACACGCGAACCTCGTACTTTTCAATCTTGTCTTTGTAGCTTACATCTTCCAATAAATCCCAATTTAGCACCACCGAATCACCGTAGAGCTTGGTTTGGTCGGGTAGCGCATAGCGAATACCGTCTGTGCCGCGCTTGCTATTTCCTGCGGTTTTGCTTGGGTTAAAGCTACTTGGCGAAGCGGGGGAAGCCGCCATCACATTCGTTTTAAACTCTTGCGAACCTACGGCAGCATTACTCACGCCCTGCGGAAGCGGAAGTGCCTGCGTAACAGTGGCGACCTGTTTTTGGCGATTTACAGTCGAATCTATCGCCACAAATGAAGTATAATTGGTCAATAAATGGTATTTCAACCCAATATTCAAAATCTGCTCTACCTCAGCCCAGCCCAGCTGGATAGCATTGTAGTCATCTAACTCCCTGATTCTCTGTCTTGCCCACAAGTATTTCAGTGCCTGATTGTTCTGTGTGCTTGCCAAAGAAGTGTTTACCACACTTTCAAAATCACCACTTCCCGTTTTGCCTGTAATCTTAATATTTCCCTGCAATTTGCCCTTATATTTCCCAAAAACTATCAATGGACGTTCTGCGAGCATATCAGGAAAGGCAGAAGGCTCTACATCATACGCTTGCAAACCCTCAAATCCTACTTTTACCTCTGTCAGTACAGGAGTTTGGATATATTTTCTGAATTTTTCCGCCGCCGTAATTGCCTCTTTTTCATTAGTGGCGATGAACGGCTCACCCATGCCCATACGCGCCATGCCCTCTATCAAATAGCGGTTTACACTACTGCCAATGCCGAAAGCAAATAAATTTCCATCATTCAAATTGCGCTGAATCATGTCAAAAGTTTCTTTTTCGACCGAAACAAAACCGTCAGTAACCACCACAAAAGTTTTGGAAAGGTCAGTGCGCTTGCTGTGAGCAAAAGCCGTTCTGAGTGCAGGCAACAAATCCGTTCCACCTATCGCGTTTCTCAGTACAATCCTACTCAAAGCCGCTTTTATGTTCTCTGGGGTTGCCTCCATAGATTTTGGCGCAACAAAATTGTGGGTATTGTCAAAAAGCATAATATTGAAAAAATCACTGGGGCGAAGACTATTTAAAAGATTAGAAATCAGTGATTTGGTAACATTAATTGGGAATCCTTCCATTGAGGCAGAAGCGTCTATGAGGAACACGAACTCTCTGGGCGGAATCTGCGCTGTTTCCACGCGATTGGGTGGGTGCAGCATCAGTAGAAAAAAATTCTCATCTTTGGTTTCATAAGTCAGCAAGCCCGACTGTGTATTGCCTCCTGATAACCTGTATTTGATAATGAAATCGCGGTTACCACTTAATTTTTCTGTGGCATCTAATTTTATCAGTTTTGCACCACTTTTGTCATTGGAAACCAATACTTTATGTGAGCTACAACTTGCTTCGTCTATGGGCATACCCGCATTAATTTTCGCTTTGATGTCAAATGTATAAGACGGCTTTTTACCTTCCTGTTCGTAAGGCTGCTCTATCCACTGCTCGTTGTCTTTCATAAACTTTGCCAGCGTGGTCGAGTAGCGCGGTGCCACTACGGTTGGGTAAGAAAATTCGTACATACCTTCCTCTGGTACAAGCAGTTCCGTATAGCTCATGGTAACAATGATAGAGTCGTTGGGCTGAATATTGGCTACACTCATCTGAAAAACGTTGGGACGTTCCTGCTCTAAAAGGGAAGCTGTTTTTCCCTCCGATTTTGCCTTTTCATAGCGTTCGCGGGCTTGGTCTTTGGTAGCTACTCGCGCTACAACCAGCCGCTTGCCCACTTGCATCTGCATCGCGTAAACGGCGGCACGTGTAGAGGCGGGAAATACGTACAATGCCTCCAAAGGTTTTTTGCCAGTATTGATATAGACCTGCCTCACCTTCACATCAGCGATGACACCCGCAATATTCACCTCTGCGGTAGTGCCTTTGAGTGGCATTTGGTCTAATTCGGGGTTTTCCGTAATCACCACGAAATAAGGCGATAACGTTCGTTCTGCCTCGCCTGTAGCCTCACTTTTTTGGGCAAAAACAGAAGTAGTCAAACCTAATAAAACGACTGATAACCAATTATTTAGAAAAGTAAAAACCCTTTTTTTCATACAAAACGAGTGTTAAATGAGTGATATTATATTGTTGTTGGTGTTGCACACAGCGTTCAACACACAACAACGGCAAAAAGTATATTTTTTTGATTATTTTTTGACAAAAACTAAACTTTTGAATTTGGCACTTGTAACTATTTAAGAACTTAAACGTTAAAAGGTGTTTTCCGTTGTCTTTTTATGCTCTTTTTTACAAATTGGATTTGATACCAAACTTGATTTTCTGTCTGGATTGCATTGCAAAAATAATTCCTTAATTTTGTTGCTTAATTATTCGATTGATAATCAAATCTATAAGGTTTTTAAAACCGCATAGATTTCGGCTCTCCACAAAAACTGTCAGAGAACCATTGTATTAACTCATAATTTATAATTCATAATTATTTTTCATGCTTAAATTTTTCAAAAAACTCATGTTTATTTTCTTCATTGTCATTGTAGTTTTGGTAGTAGCTGTTTTTTTGTTTGTTCAGTTGCCTCAATTTGGCGCAAACCCCGCAGGCGCAAGGCTGGAAAGAATCCAAAAATCACCTCAGTACAAAGACGGCACTTTCAAAAATAAAAGCGAAACGCCCATGCTCACAGGTGGCGGTAGCTACCCAAAAATGATGCGTGAGTTTTTCTTCAATAAGCCCAGCAATGTTGCCCCTGACAAACCGCTACCTTCTGTTAAAACAGATTTGAAAAACTTGACAGGAGAAAAACCAATGTTGGTATGGTTCGGACATTCTTCTTATTTTTTGAGGATAAATGGCAAAAACATTTTGATTGACCCTGTTTTTAGCCTGCGACCCTCGCCCATACCTTTTGGCGATAAAAATTTTGCAGGGACTGATGTTTACAAGGTCGAGGACTTTCCTATCATCGATATATTGGTGATTACGCACGACCATTACGACCATTTGGATTATGAAACGATGCTCAAATTAATTCCTACTACAAAGCAAGTCTGTACTGCGCTTGGCGTGGGCGCACACCTATCGCGCTGGGGGTTTGAGGAAAGCCAAATCCACGAGTTTGACTGGTGGGAAAGCCTGAAAATTGATGGAAATATACAACTGACTGCTACGCCTGCGCGACATTTTTCGGGCAGAGGTTTTACACGAGGCAATACACTTTGGACTTCTTTTGTTTTGCAAACTCCTGATTATCAAATTTTTATTGGTGGAGATTCAGGCTATGACACTCATTTTAAGGAAATTGGTGAAAAGTTTGGTGGCTTCGATTTGGCTCTATTGGAGTGTGGGCAGTACAATAAATATTGGTCAAATATTCACGTGATGCCCGAAGAAACAGCGCAGGCGGCGGTGGATTTGAAGGCAAAGGTGTTAATGCCTGTGCATTGGGGTAAGTTTACGCTGGCAATGCACGCTTGGGACGAGCCGATTACGCGGGTGAGCGCGCACGCCAAAACGCTGAATCAGCCTATTACTACGCCCATGATTGGCGAGTTGGTGGTGATAGATAGCCTTTATCCTACGAAGAAATGGTGGTAGGAATCCACTGGTTTTTTTCAAATAATGCCTTTACATCATTATAAAATTTCTGGTGGTCAAATGGGTTTTTTTTCAGTCCTCTGATAGTTGGGAATGTCAAAATTGTATCTAAATAGGTTTGTGCTTGCATGGTAATAGCTTCTTTATCAGAGGCTTGAGCAAATTTTTTGTAATCCAGCCATGCAATAAGAGAGAGTTTTTTCTTTTGGGGAGAATAGCTACTTTTAGAATCTCGCCAAGTTTCTACATCAGCAGGAAGAACCATAAAGGTAAAATAGACCTCCTTTATTTCAGAGGTATAATTTACGATATTGAGTGCTTTTAAGGCTTTGCGAAGCTCACTATTTCGCATTTTTGGGCTTACTTCATGCCATGCCACACTTGTAATATCAAGTACAAACTTTTCTGTGGGTGGCGTATTTTGCGTTAAATTTACATTAAGTGTCATAGTTATTGCCCGCAGGTCTTGCTAAACGGTCTTCTAATTTCCTTTTCTGATTTTCAGGCAAAATGGGGTAATTGAATATTTTGCGTAGCTCCTCTACCTTACATTCTTGTAAAAAACCTTTAAATTGCGGGATTGCCTCTAAGTTTTGTGCAGGAAAATCCCCTTTATAGCGGTCTTTTTTTATATCTTTTTCACAGGTATATCCATATTTCCAAATTTCACCTCTTGACAAAAATATGAAATTTTTTCCATTTGTGCAAGTATAGCATGGAAACCAACCATCTTCTGTAGCTACTAATGCGTATTGTGTGCATTTTTCAATTTTTTTTATTCCTTCTTTTAATTTTGCTTCTCTCTCTGGCTTCAAAATAACTGTCCCATCTGGCTGTTCATCAACCACATCTTCATATTTCAGCACTGCATAAACAAATAAACACAAAAGTAAACCCACTATAGATATTGACAGATTTGTACTTTTAAGACTTTTTTTATCAGGTTGTTTGATTTTGTTGGATAGTATTTCTTCTTGAGAAACTTTCATGTAAATAAATTTAGTGATTGGGATAAAATTAATTGAGCTAATTGCTATTTATCAAACCTCAAATCGTTCTAATAGACTTAGAAAGTCCTTGTAGTCTTGATTGCTTACCATCTTTTTGTTGTATAAGTCTATGATTATCAGGGTTTGAATAAAAAAAATCGTATATTTTCTTATTTAATTTTTCTAATAGCTCAATTCTCTCTGCGACAGTAAGCCTCGCGCACATTTGCAGGTAGTGTTCTTGCCCTGCATCACCGTCCCAATTTTTCCCTTTGATAATTCGTTGTTCCATATTTTATTGATTAAGTGATGTTTTTGTTTTATTATAAAAAATAAATAAAACATTGATTATCAATATTTTACAAGGTTTGCTACTGCAATTAATTAATAATTCATAATTACTTACACACTTTTCAAATCATCTTCACCTCATCACCCAGCCTGATTTTGCCTCCTTTGACTACGCGCGTGGTGATGCCTCCATGCCCGCGCATGGCGTTGTAGCCGCCCTCACCTAATTTTTTTTCCATTTGTGAGCAGGGGTGGCAAAGCCCTGTCGTTTCCAAGATAGCCTCTCCGATTTGGAACTGCCTGCCCTGCAAAGCGAGTAGGTTAATGCCTTTGACCACGATATTGCGTCGCGTGAGGGCAGGATTGATGGTTTCCTTGCCCAGCATCGAGGCTACCGCCGCCAAATGTTCCGCCTGAATGAGTGTAACGTGGCGTTTGCTATCCGACTTGCCTTTGTAGTGGTCGCCTGCAAGTCCCTTATTTTCAATCACTTCCACTTCTTCTATTACTTTGACCTCCTCGCCGCGCTCTGGGCGTATGCTTATCCAGCTCACTTCTCCCACCTGTGGCAGGGTGTCCAAAAGTGCTTTGATGACTGATTCCTTGTCCATTGATATAGCTCAAACTGATTTTTAGATTAGAAAAAAATACCTCATATTCATTCCCAATGTCCCCCTTCTTTGCAGGAAAAACTGAGTAATTGATTGATTTTTGTCAAAAATAAGGATTATAAATTATTAATTTTCAAGAAATGTTGTATTTTTGCTTCTAATAGTTGTACTTTAAGTTTCCCCCAAACAACTTATGCAAACCTTGCTCAAATATAATGCGATTTACTTTTTACATTGCACTTTCATACCTACTACTTTTTAATACCATTGCTTACACCCAAGGAGCAAAGGCTGAAAATGCTTTGACCTCTCACCAAGATACGTCCCAAATCAATCAGTTACTCACCCTCAGCAAATATTATGTGTATAGTAATCCCCTGAAAATGAACGAGGAAGCAGATAAGGCTTTACGACTTTCGCAGGATACAAATTACGAACGTGGTGTGGCAATGGCTCTGTGCCGCATAGGACACGCAAAACTTCAACTGGCGGAATACAATGAAGCTCTTTCCTTTTTGCTGAGTGCCTTAGAAATAGCTGAAAGAATACAGTACGAAGATTGTATCGGACTGAATTTCAAGCTATTGGGGCATATTTATCTCCATCAAAACAATGTGGATAAGGCAGAAGAACACTATGAAAAAGCACTGGTGATTGCCCAAAAAAACAATGACTTCGAGCTAATGACAGGGATTCAGAACGGTATGGGTAATGTATTTGCGGCACGAAAAGATTATAAGCAAGCATTAGAAAGTTATTTTTTAGCGCAAAAATTAGCAGAAAAACTAAATGATAAATCAAAAATCGCTGATATTGAGAGCAATATTGGCAGGGTTTATTTGGCGCAAGACATGAGTAGCTTGGCGATAGAGTTTTTCCAAAAAGGACTGGCTACCGCCAAAAAGTACAATAATATGGAGGAAGTAGCAGATAATGCACTGATTTTGGCTGAATATTATTTGAAAAAACAACTCCCCGATGGCGCGCTCACCTATGCCACTACCAGCCTTGATGCCGCCGAAAAAATGAGTGCTAAGTTTCTCATTCAGAAAAGTTTAAGTATAATTTCCGAAGTTTATGGTCAAAAAAAAGAATATGAAAAGGCATACCAATATCATCAGAGAAGCAAGATACTGCAAGACAGCATTTTGGGCAAGGATTACGAGCAACAATACTCCGCTATCACCTCTATATATGAAAATGAAGCAAAAGAAAAAGAACGCATTATCAATCAGTTGCAGTTAGAACAAAAAAACAAAGACCTTCAAAACCAGCAAAAAATCACTTATATTTTTGTCGCTTCTTCTATCATTTTTATTGGGCTTTCCATCTTGGCTTTTGTGCTTTATCGCAATCAGTCCAAGGCTGTGAGGCAAATTAAGGAACAAAACAAGCAAATCATTACACAAAACGAAGAAATCAATATTAAGAGTGATGAAATCAATGAGCAGAAGAAAGCCATAGAAGATAAAAACAAAGACTTAGAAGGGGCTTATACTGAAATAGAAAAGAAAAATGAAAGCATCATGGCAAGTATCAGCTATGCCAAACGAATCCAAACTGCGCTGCTTCCTAACCAAGAAGAGATAAATACGCTTTTTTCCGAAAATTTTGTGTATTACAAGCCCAAAGATGTGATTAGTGGTGATTTTTACCTTCTTGCAGAGCTTGGTGATAAGGTGATTATTGCCGTTGCAGATTGTACTGGGCATGGTGTACCTGGCGCGTTTATGTCAGTGCTGGGCGTACAATCCCTGAATAAAATTATTCAGTCAGGAGTTGTTTCCCCTGATGAAATTCTTTTCGAATTGCACAAAGAAATTCGCCAAGTGCTTAAACAACAGATGAATGAGGTGCGCGATGGCATGGATATTATTCTTTGTGTGGTAGATAAAAAGCAAAAAACCTTGGCTTATGCAGGCGCGATTAATCCGCTTTATTATATCCAAACCAACGAAAATCAGGTCGCTGAATTTTTTGAAATCAAGGCAACCAAGCGCACCATTGGCGGATTCCAACGCGACGAGGAAGAACGCTTTTTTGAAAAACATATCATTGACATTTCCAAACCTACCACTTTCTATCTTTCCACAGACGGCTACCGCGACCAGTTTGGCGGAGAAAGCAATAAAAAATTTATGGCGCGTCGCTTCAAAGAAATGCTTTTTCATATCCAAGACAAGCCAATGCACGTACAGCAACAGATTATCAATGAGATAATTACAAATTGGCTTGGCAAAAATTCCCAGATTGACGATATGCTGGTGGTAGGTATAAAAGTTTAGAAAATTCTCTCTACTTTTTAATATCTTTTGCTAAATTGCTAAGGGGGTCAAACAACCCTTTTTGTTTTGTGCTTGTATGGATAGGTAAACTAACAAATACTATGAAAATTTTATTTTTAATGTCTTTTAAAATACTGATTATTAGTGTTTTAATTGGTTTAAACCAATCATTTCTCCTCGCGCAGGGTTGCAGTGATGCAGGTTTTTGTACAATGGGTGCGATGAAGCCCAATCAATCTTTTAACAAAAAATTAGACATTCGTTTGCAGTCCGTAGAAATCAGTCAAGGCTATGGTTTCACCAAGTTTGGCACGCATATTTGGGCAACTACGATAGATGCAAACTTCAGCATCAACGCCAAAACGCTATTTCAAGCCAAATTGCCCTATATGGCAACTTCGGGCAGGCTTGGCGATACACATGGGCTAAGTGATATTTCTCTCAGCCTTAGCCGCAATATTTTTAACAATGAGAAGTACCAGATTGGCATTACCATTGGCACAAAAATCCCTACTAACCGCGGAGATTTGACCAATAGAGAATCGGGCGCACCCTTGCCCATGTACTATCAAACGAGCTTGGGAACGTACGACTTTATCGTTGGGGCTTCGGTGATTAGCCGTAATTGGCTTTTTGCGGTGGGTTATCAGCAGGCACTCAATGCTAATAACAACCAATTTACCAGAAATCTGGAAGTTACTGATGATGGAAATATGGCAATTATCCCCAACTCATTTTTTCTCTATCCGCCTGCCCCTCAGATTATCAGAGGAAAAGACGTGATGCTGCGCGTAGAACGCAATTTCCGATTTGCAAGGTTTAATTTTTTTGTAGGTGTGTTGCCAATTTATCGCTTTACCAAAGATACCATCGTTCTGCCAAGCACAGGCAGACGCGTGGACGTGCAAGGCAGTGATGGACTTGCTTTGACGATACTCACTGGGCTGGGCTATCAGTTTTCTACCAAGTCAGGCATCAAATTATTGTATGGAAAAAAAGAACTTGATGGCATCTCGCGCATTACAAACCCCGACGGGCTTTCGCGTGAATGGGTTGCTTCGGTTGCCTATTTGTATCGGTTTTAATAAAAAAATCTTTTATTGAGCAAGCAGTTTTGGTTTCAAAAATTCCAATACTTGCAAAGCCTCATTATTTCGCATGACTAAAACTATTGTTTTGCCATTTGCCAACGTAACAAGCTGAATATCACGACATTCTCCCTTCGTAACAAAGCCACTTTGCGCGGGAGAAATCGCTGAAAAGTTCCCTTTTCCATCACCTTTGAGCAATAAACCCATGCTCGCATCATAGCGACTGAGCAAGGGCGTAACACCGTAAAAATTTCCTGCTAACAAAATATCTTTTTTGCCATCTCCATCAAAATCGCCTGATTGTAAGGCAGATACCACTGAAAACTGCGCTTCTATGGGCAATGCGCGCAATTCCATTTTCCTATTTCCTTGATTTTCAATGTATGAAGTATTGAAATTATAGGCATATTTGACAAGCGCATTTTTTAGCGAATCGGCAGGAAAAATATCCTCTATCGTTGCTTTTGAATAATCCTTGTATTTCAAAAATTTCTTACGCAAGTGCGGTAACTGCGAAGTCATTTCGTCTTTGGAAGGTAGCGGATAGGAAACGCGCTTGCCTTCGGAATTGGTGCGGAAGGTACAAATGATGGGGTCAGGGCTACCGTTAGCGTCAAAATCTTTGACATAAAGCGTAATTGGCTCTTTTTCAGTAGGTTTCAAGTAGGAATTTTGTCCCCAGTTGCCTGCTACAAAGTCCGTATCTCCATCACCATCAAAGTCCTCCGCGATAATGCTGTTCCAAAAACCTTCGGAATTTGAGGTTTGGGAGTTGGTAGCGGGCATAAATTTTCCTTTTTGGTTTTCGAGAAAAGTGATGGGCATCCACTCGCCAACTACCACCAAATCAAGCTGTTTGTCATTATTAAAGTCTGCCCACACTGCGTCAGTTACCATTCCTAATGCTGATTTGGGCAATGCTTGGGCAGAAATATCTCGGAATATTCCTTTTTTGCTGTCATTGTTGGCGGAAACTGTTTGCGCCCCCTTACTGAGAGAAATTGTCAGGTTTTCAAGTAGATAGCTTTGTGGGTCAGTCCCAAATTTGCGAGTTTCTATTCTCGCACCTATAAACAAATCCGTATCGCCATCACCATCAAAATCCGCAGGCTTTACGCAAGACGCATTTAAGAAAATTTCAGGAATTGCATTGTTTGTTTTCGTCAAATTTCCTTTGCCATCATTCAAATAGAGGCGAGGCTGTATTTCCTTTGCATTTCCAAAAAATTCATTGCCTGCGCTGACCACAATCAAATCCAAATCTTTATCGTTGTCCGCATCAAAAAAGGCGGCACTCACATCTTCGCAAATGCTATCAGGCTCAAAAACAGCTTGTTGCGCTTTTTGAAAACTACTATTTTTTTGCTGAATGAGCAATGCACTTGTTTTCCACTTGCCATTGGGGATAAAAATATCTTCTAATCCGTCATTGTTGATGTCGCCTTTGGCAATCTTGCTGCCCTGCGTAGAAAGCGCGTAGGGAATCAAAAACTCGCGTTCGAAATCCGAAATGGCATTTTCCTCATGTTTGAAAGGGATATTTACTTGATTTGTAATGTCTTGGAACTGCGTTTTTGAAGTTGGAAATTTTATAAAATTTTCAAAAATTAGGTAAGATTTATCTGCTTCGCTTTGTTTTAAGGTTAGAAGTTGGTTGGATTTGAGGTTGATGAGTAATTGAGTTTTTCCACTGAGCCATGTAACCATTAGTGTATCAATTATTTGACTTTCTCCAAGCCCAATCGTCAAAATCGGGTCTGAGGAAGATTGGAAACCTCGCGTGGGCGATTGCTCTTGATAAATGAGTTTGTTTTTTAGTTTCAGGGCAACTTTTGCGCCAATGCCTGAGGTGTTTTTGTCGTTTCCTAAAAACTTGATTTTCAGATAATTATTTTTCTCAAATTTCTCACTTTCATTTTTGTAAATAGCCACAGGGTCGTTTATATTGTTCACCACCAAATCCAAATCGCCGTCATTGTCCAAATCTGCGTAGGCTGTTCCGTTAGAAAAACCTGCTTTGTCTAAGCCCCAATTTTTGGATACATTGCTGAAAGTGAGGTCTTTATTGTTTTTGAAAGCATAATTCCCAATTTTGATGACAGGCATTTTTTCGACATATTTGAGTTTAGCCTCGTCAAGTCCCATTTGTAAGCCGCCTTTGATTTCAGGTTCAGAAACAAATTTCAAATAATCCATGTCGTTGGGGCGGTGCGGGATTCCGTTTGCGACAAACAAATCTTTCCAGCCGTCATTGTCCAAATCGGCAAAAAGAACAGACCAACTCCAATCGGTCGTTGCGACACCCGCAAGTTGGGCAATTTCAGCAAATTGGAAATTTATTTTATTTGCATTTTTGTTGAGAGGAACATTGAGTTGCAAGGCATTTTTGGCAAACTGATGATGATAACCAAAGGTATTTTTGAACAAATAAATGCTGTATGCGTCCGAACTTTCCTCTGATTCTTTTCTAATCTGCTCATTTTCAGGCATCATGTCCGCAGAAAAAACGTCCAAACGTCCATCATTGTTAAAATCAGCCATGTCCACGCCCATAGAAAATTTGCTCGTATGCCCAGCGATTTGTTTGATATTTTCTGTAAAAGTGCCGTTTCCATTGTTCAGATACACATAATCGTTTTCGTGAAAGTCGTTGGCAATGTAAATATCCTGCCAGCCGTCTTGGTTGAGGTCGCCAATGCTAATGCCCAATCCGTAACCTACTGCACTGCTGTAAATGCCTGATTGTGAGGTTACATCAGTAAAAATTGCCCCCCTTCCGTCCCCCCTGCTGGGGGAAATCAAATCGTTCCTCATGAGGCGGTCGCCTGCGCGGTCGTTTTTTTCAGGGCGAATCTCGTCTGCACGTTTTAGCGTACCTTCGTAGTGCGTGGAATGGTTGAGCAGGTAACAATCCAAATCGCCATCATTGTCATAGTCAAAAAAGGCGGCTTGGGTGGCAAAACCAGAAAAATCAAGCCCATATTCTTTGGATTTTTCTGAGAAAGTGCCATTTTGATTATTGATAAAAAGCTGATTATGAGCATTTAATCCGAGAAGCCCACTTACATTGCATACATAAATGTCGAGCCAGCCATCGCCATTTACGTCCGCCATTGATGTTCCCGTAGTCCAGCCTATCTGCCCTGCTACGCCTGCTTTTTCGGTGATGTCTTCAAACTTAAAATTGCCTTTGTTCAGATACAATTTATTAGGTAAACGATTGGCTGTGAGGTAAATATCGGGCAAACTATCATTGTTAATATCGCCAATACTTACGCCGCCGCCATTATAAAAATACAAATAATTGAGAATGTTAAAAGTAGTATCTTCTTTGACCATATTGGCGAAGTCGATGCCTGTTTCGCTGGCAGAAAGGAGGTTGAATAGCGGTTTGTCATTGGTTTGAGATTCATTATTATTTTCTTTTTGTTTGCAAGAAAACAAAAGGGCAAAGAGGGTCAAAAAGATTGTAAAATTTAGACTTTTCATATTTTGTACTATTTTTTTAAGACCGCAAAGGTAAGCATCTATTGGGAGATTTCATAACCAGATAAAACACAGTATTCAAATGTCTGATGATTAAATGTGCTTTTAGCCGATTTAATCACAAAGCTATTCAAGATTTTTCTTACCTTTGTAAAAAAAATCAAAGATATGCAGTTTGCTGATGTAAAAAATGATATTGCTTTTCGCAAAATTTTTGGGAATGCCAAAAAAGCGAAAATCTTAATTTCTTTTCTGAACGCAGTGCTACAACTGGAAGGTGATAAAAAAGTATCTGCTGTAAAGATAGAAAATCCCTATCAATTTCCGCGATTGGCAGGTGAAAAGGCAAGTATTGTTGATGTGCGCGCCACAGAAGTAAGTGGGAGGCAATTTGTAGTGGAGATGCAAGTTACTGAGGCTGACGGATTTGATAAAAGGGTTCAGTATTATGCGAGTAGAGATTATTCCATGCTAAATCCTACCGTTTTTATAGGGATTCTTAATTTTGACTATTTTAAGGGCAGTAATTATTTGTCCTATCATTCTTTACTGGACGAAAAAACATACGAAAGTAAGCTGAAAGATTTGCGTTTTGCCTTTATTGAGTTGCCCAAATTTAATAAGCAAGAGCAAGAATTAGTGAGCCTCATAGACAAATGGACCTATTTCATCAAAAAATCAGAAAAATTGGAGATGATTCCAGTCAATGTAGATGATGAAGGGCTGATAGAGGCTTATTTGGAGGCGGACAAGCACAAATGGAAAAAGAAAGAACTGATAGCTTATGATAATGCCTCGATAGGTTTGCAAGACGAAAAAGGCAAAATTATAGCGGCTGAGAAAAAAGCAAAAATAGAGATTGCTACAAAAATGCTTCGGCGTGGTACTTCTTTTGAAATTGTTGCCGAAGATACGGGCTTGAATATCAGAGAAGTAGAGGCATTATTTGCTGACATAAAGGGAAATACATAGGCGTAGTAAATCAATGACTCAACACAAAATTTCAAAACTTTTGACCAACATCATGAACAAAGAAAAATGGATTGTCTTTTTACTTTCTTGTATTAATTTTACCCATATCATGGATTTTATGATTATGATGCCTCTGGGCCCTCAACTGATGCGTTTGTTTGAAATCACCCCCAAGGAATTTGGCTTTATTGTATCTGCCTACACGTTTAGTGCGGGTATTTCAGGTTTTTTGGCAGCATTTTTTGTTGATAAATTTGATAGAAAAAAGGTATTATTGTTTGCTTATATTGGTTTTGTGTTAGGTACGTTTGCGTGTGCTTTTGCGCCTACCTACGCTTTTTTGGTCATTGCTCGAATCATTGCGGGCGCATTTGGAGGCTTGATTGGCGCGCAGGTTTTCTCCATTATTGGCGATTTGATTCCCTACGAACGCCGCGGAAGCGCGATGGGCAATATGAGCGCGGCATTTTCGGTGGCTTCGGTGGCGGGAGTGCCTTTCAGTTTGTATATTGCGACAGAGCTTTCTTGGCACGCACCTTTCTTTTTCATAGCCTCTTTGAGTGCCGTTCTTGTTCCCTTCATGTTTAAGATTTTCCCTACTATGGTTTCGCATATCCAGCAAAGTGCTAAAAAACAGCCATTTGCGGTCATTGAAAATATAGCCAAAGACAAAAATCAGCAAATTGGCTTGCTCTTTGGAGCAATGCTGATGGTAGGGCATTTTGCTATCATTCCATTTATTTCGCCTTACATGGTTGCCAATGTGGGTTTTTCAGAAAAAGATTTGACGTATATTTACTTTGTAGGTGGCGCGCTTACTTTTTTCACTTCTCCCTTGATTGGCAAGTGGGCAGACAAATATGGCAAATTGCGTATATTTACCATTTTTGGAATGTTGGCATTGATTCCTATTTTCCTGATAACCAATATGCCACGCATACCTGTTTATTATGCGTTGGTCATCACAGCCTTGTTTTTTGTGTTTGCGAGTAGCAGATTTATTCCTGCCAATGCCATGATTACTGCCTTGGTTTCTCCGCAGCAGAGAGGCGGATTTATGAGTATTTCTTCCTCTTTTCAGCAATTAGCGGCAGGTTTTGCTTCCTTTGCGGGCGGACTTATCATCACCAAATCAGCAAGTGGAGAACTCCAACACTATGATTATGTGGGCTATGCGTCCATTTTAGTCAGTATTTTGTGCATTTTCATCGCCCAAAAGCTAAAGCCTGTGAATGTAGAAATCGTAAAATGAGATTGTTTCTAAAATTTATATTAATAGTATTTCCGTTTTTTATGTAAAAACACGCTGGGTGCAACACATAAAGAATGGAAGCCCTGATGTAACTTTTTATAGCATGATTGTATTGTATTAACTCATAACTAATAATTCATAACTACTTAGACACAAATCAAGGAATATACCAAAACGGCAAAAAACGTTCGCTACTCTTTCTATCCGCAGAGTCCACATAGTTGCGTATCATTCTGAGCATATTTTTTCCTTTCCTAAAATCTTGGGTGGGCAGATAGGTAATCAAGCCTAACTCATTGGTAATGGGGTGTTTGTAAAAAATAAAATCATTTTGGTACAGCGAATCATTCACATAGAGTTGGTAAAAGCTATTCAAGCAAGTGATTGCATTTTCACCTTCCCGTTCCTCTTTTTCCGCTTTCCCCAAGCTATCAGGGAATACATCAGGCTTACAAATCTTGGCTAATTCCTTGTCCAATCTTTTGGGGTAGCCAATAAAAATTTTGAGAAAATTAGTTTCAATCACATCACTGGGAATAGTTAAACCATTGAGAATAGGCTTATTGGGGTTACGCAAGTTTTCATAATAATCGTTTTCTAATCTCAATTTGGGTGCATCTGCGGTATAAAAAACTCTGTTTTTTGCCCAGTCCTCTGTAAATTTTGATTTGAATGCCAAAGGAATTACGCCAATGATTGCCAAGAACAGTATTGCAATGGCAGTATAATATTTGCGTTGGGAAATATTGGACATGAAAATATTGCTGATTCTTTGCTGGGGTTTGCTGATAAAAGGGAAAAATAAGCTGTTGAAAAATATATAAAACTTAAATTGGAATCTATTAACAGCAGGTTTATTTTTGAACATGGGCAAGTTCAATACTAAAATGAGCATGGAAAAAACAAACATCAATGACATAAATGAAAAATAAACGACTTTTTCGTACTTCTCAAAAACAGGAGCAGGAATAAGCAGTCCTAATAACTCAATACACAAAAAACAGAACACATAAACGCCACTCATGCCTACCAAAGTCATGGCTATCAGAAAAGCAAGTGAAAGCAAGGAGCTACACGTTTTGTCCAAGCGAGTGGTATAATCTGACAAAGAACCCAAATGTTCTTTGAGTTTTTCTTTGAAATAAGGTGTATAGCTGGGTAGTTTATCATACTGAATATCTTGTGGGAAAACAGAAAGCAAGCCTACCACCGCCACCCAGAAAGCACGCATCACAAAGTGAGCCACAAAAGCGAAAAGTAATAAATAGGCAATGATACTTAAAAAAGAGAAACTCAGAATAGGGAGAACAGCCGTTACCGAGTCTGCGTCAGCCAGTACATCAACGGTATAAAAATTGTAAAAACTGTCTATCCACGCAGGCAGATTGGACGTGAGGTAAATTGCCGCGCCCGATACGAGCAGCTCTGGCTCCCATGATTTTTGTGAGATTTCTTTGAGCCATTCTTTGTCTTCTGTGGGTTGATTGTCAAGTAATGGTTGATTTTCGTTGATATTTTCCATGTTTTTTGTTTTTTTGAGAGGCTAATGTACTATTTTTTTATTTTCTACTTAACTTGCGTTGCTTTTTAATACTTATCAACTGAATTACTCATGGCTTGTTTCTGAGCCAGAAAACTATTTTAATATTCAAAATTAATGATTTTAAGTATGAAAAAATTGACTATTCAAGGATTTACTTTCGTTCTCTCCATTTTCTTTCTTACTTCCTGCGGTAGTAACCAGCTACCCAAAGAAACATCAGAAGTAGCTTCTAACAACCCTGCTGACCTCTACAAACCCGCCTCAGACAATGGCGGAATCAAACTTGCAGAAGGTTTTGGGGCTACACTGGTCGCAGACTCGCTTGGTGCGCGAGCGCGACACATCAGCATCAATGACAATGGCGATATTTATGTAAAGCTCGCCACCCTGCTCGACGGCAAGGGAATCGTAGCCATGCGCGACACCAATCGCGACGGCAAGGCTGACCTCATAGAAAGTTTCGCAGACTATACAGGTACAGGCATGGCACTCTACAATGGCTATTTGTATGCCTCATCAGATACTGCTGTTTTTCGTTACAAACTCAAATCTGGTGAGTTAGTCCCTGATTTACAAGCAGAAACGATAGTAAGCGGTTTTATCAATCAGCGTTCTCACGAGTCCAAACCAATCACTTTTGATGGTGCAGGAAATATTTATGTTACCGTAGGCGCGCCCTCCAATGCCTGCCAAGAAGAAGACCGCAAAGTAGGCTCAAAAGCACTTGACCCATGCCCAGAACTCAATCTGCAAGCAGGTATTTGGCAGTTTAAGGCAGAGCAAGCAGGGCAGGTACATGGCAAAGACGGCAAACGCTATGCTTCGGGAATCCGCAATGCAGTTGCCTTAGATTGGGACAAAACTTCTAATTCTTTGTATGCCTTGCAGCATGGCAGAGATATGCTAAATACCTTATTTCCAAAAAATTACAATGACACAATGAGTAGAGATTTGCCTGCGGAAGAGTTTTTGCAGATTAGTGATGGCGACGATTTTGGCTGGCCTTATTGCTACTTTGACCCTTTCCAAGACAAAAAAGTGCTTGCGCCCGAATACGGTGGTGATGGCAAAAAACTGGGACGTTGTGAAAATATCAAAAAACCGATTGTCGCTTTTCCTGCACACGCCGCGCCCAATGATGTTGTTTTTTACAATGGCACGCAGTTCCCTGAAAAATATCGCAATGGGGCTTTTATCGCTTTTCATGGCTCGTGGAATCGCGCTCCCTTTGACCAAGAAGGCTATTTTGTGGTTTTTGTACCTTTCAAAGATGGCAAGCCCCACGGACAGTGGGAAGTTTTTGCGAGTGGTTTTGAGGGTGCAACCAAAGTAAAAAGCCCTTCTGATGCTGTTTACAGACCTACTGGCTTGGCAGTTGCGCCTGATGGCACGCTATACGTAACAGACTCACGCAAAGGCAGAATCTGGAAAATTGTTTATTATGGTGATAAATTAAAAAGCGCAACTGCCATGAAATAAATTAGTTGTAAGCCTGTCAGGTTTTAAAAACCTGACAGGTTTATTATTCTATTTAAGGAAAATAATTTAAAAAAACAATCATTAAGCATAAATGAAAAAGTATTTTGTAAAAATATTAATTGGCTGTGTAATCACTTACTTTTCAGTGGCTTGTGGCGGCAGTCAGCCTGCTACTACCGAAACGCAAACTGCGCCCACTACTGAGCCGAAGCCCACAGATACCACCACTGCAAAAACAGAGGTACAAGCAGATACTAAAACCGAAGAGCTGGTTGGCAAAGGCACTTATACGACTTACTGCGCGGTTTGCCACCAAGCAGACGGCAAGGGTGTACCGAACATGAATCCTCCTTTGGCAAACAAGGACTGGGTGGGTGGCGACAAAGCCAAACTTATTGGGGTGGTCTTAAATGGGCTGAGTGAGCCAATTACGGTCAATGGAGAAAAATATGAAGGCGTGATGGCTTCGCATGATTTCCTGACTGACAAACAAATCTCAGAGGTGCTTACCTACGTCCGCAAAAGTTTTGGTAATGATTATGAGGCTATTACAGAGGCAGAAGTAACAACCGCAAGAAAAAGCAATAAAAAATAGGTAAACCCAAGTGCCAATTAGTACAACTGCTTTGTGGAAAAAATAAAAAGAGGAGGTATCATTTGGGCTGGAAAGCCCCAAAAACAAGTCATAAATACTTATTTTTTTGAAAAAACAGTGATTTTGTTGCTAATAACGCATTTTTTTTTGGATTATTGAAAGATATGTGCTTAATTGGCAGTTAGATTATGAAAGAATCTAATCTAAACCCAAAAAATAGTTATTATTTAACCAATTTTTAAAACATTAGCTTGCAATCATTATGGCGAACAGATTTGATGAAATTAAAGACTTAGTTGCCTCTCTGGAAGGCGATTTTAAGAAATTCTACGAACAAGGTAACAAGGCGGCTGGTACACGCGTGCGTAAAGGTATGCTGGATTTAAAGACTTTGGCACAAAGCGTTAGGTTACACGTTCAAGAGGAGAAAAATAAGGAAGAGGCAAAAGCAGCACCTGCTACGCCTGCCAAAGCACCTGCAAAGGAGAAAGCGGCTCCTGCAAAAAAGAAAAAGTAAAAAACAAAAAGATGACATCTTAGCAGTTAAGATGTCATCTTTTTTTGTTTAAGAAAGTTCATTATCTATGGCTTGGCAGATAGTATGCCCTATTAGAATGTGCATTTCTTGGATACGAGGCGTATCATCTGAGGGTACGACCAAGTTCAAATCACAAAATTCTGTCATTTTTCCACCACCTCTGCCACTCATGCCCAGCGTTACACAGCCCATTTCTTTGCCTAACTTCAAGGCACTCATCACATTAGGACTATTTCCGCTTGTCGATATCCCAATGAGTAAATCGCCTTTGACCGCCAGAGCCTCTACCTGTCTTTCAAAAACGCGTTGATAGCCAAAGTCATTGCCTATGGCAGTGAGCGCAGACGTATCTGTGGTAAGCGCAATGCCAGGAAGCCCTTTGCGTTCGGTTTTGTAGCGACCAGTCAGCTCTGCGGCAATGTGCTGGGCATCACCTGCACTGCCACCATTGCCAAAAAGCAAAATTTTATTACCTCTTTTCAGGGCAGCCACCGCCATTTCAGAGGCTTTCAAAATGTCGTCTTGCAAGCCATCTATTACTTTTTGAATTACGTCTTTGTGGGACTGTAATTCACTCAAAATCATTGTTTTCATGTTTTTTCCGTTTTATGTTCGTTGTTTTGGTTATTTTGCCTTGATTTTATTGATGATATTGGTAGAGCTTTTGCCTTCCACAAAGGTTACTAACCTGACCTCGTCGACCAAATCACTTCCTACCACGACCTTGCCTTCGTAATCACCACCTTTGACCAATATTTCGGGCTTCAAGGCTTTGATGAGTTCATACGGCGTATCTTCCTCAAAAATAACAACATAGTCCACCGAATTTAATGAAGCCAAGAGGTATGCGCGGTCATATTCGGGATTGATAGGGCGTTCTTCGCCTTTGAGTCGCCTGACCGAAGCGTCTGCATTTACCCCCACTATGAGAATGTCGCCAAAACTTTTTGCAGTTTCCAGATATTTGACATGACCCAAGTGAAGTACATCAAAAACGCCATTGGTGAAAACGATTTTTTTCTTGCGTTTCCTCAAATCTTCGGCAGTGTGCGCCATTTCCTCACGTGTTTTGAGGGAGGCATCATTGTCAAAATCAGTGCTATACGAGGCAATATATTCTTCAATTTCGCTTAATGTAGTAGTAGCGCTACCCACTTTGCTGATGACAACGGCGGCGGCATAGTTGGCAAAGTTACAGGCTTCGTCCATGTCTAATCCGTTGGCAATGGCAAAACCCAAACTGGCTAAAACGGTATCGCCTGCGCCTGTAACGTCATAAACGGCTTTTGCCTTCGTGGGAATTTTGTGCATTTGCTTATCGTCAAACAGTGCAATGCCTTCCTCAGAAAGTGTGATGAGGGAATAGGTAAGGTTGCACTGCGTTTTGAGAGCAAAGCCAGCCCTTTCCAGAGAGGCATCGTCTTTGATGTCTATTTTGGCGGCAAGACTTGCTTCTTTTTTGTTGGGGGTGAGTAAATATGCGCCTGCGTATTTGGCATAATCTGTGCCTTTTGGGTCTATCAACACCTTGATTTTGTATTGGTTAGCCATCTTGATGATGCCTTGCGTGAGTGTGGGCGTAAGCACTCCTTTGTTGTAGTCAGAGAGGAAAACGAGTTCGTAATCAGCAATTACATCAGAGATTTTTTCCAAAAGTTGCATTTCGCTTTCTTTGGTAATGTCTTCTTTGGATTCTTTGTCATAGCGTACTACTTGCTGGTTGGAGGCAATGATTCTACTTTTTTTGCTGGTTTTTCTGTTTTCTTGGGTATGGAGTAGCGTAGTGCCTGCACCTGCTTTTCTGAGCATTTGCCTTAGCTCCATGCCCACCTCGTCTTGCCCTATCACGCTACCTACATCTACACTTGCACCAAAGGCAAGTAGGTTATTGACTACATTTCCTGCGCCGCCAAGAACTGCGGTTTCTCGCTGAATATCAATCACTTGTACGGGTGCTTCGGGGGAGATGCGCGAACAGCTGCCCCATAAATAATGGTCTATCATCAAATCACCAACGACTAATACTTTTGGAGATAGATTGCTAAACGAAAGTTTCATCATAAAATTTTAGATTGAAAATTAGATACGCAAGATAAAAAATTAATTTTGTTTTTCTAATAGGTTGGTTTTTTCCATTAGTTTTTTTACATCTTCTATCACTTCTTCTGGGCTGACGCTATTGATATTCAGTGCCGAGCCATTGGCATATTGCTTGATGAGTTGTTCTCTATTTTCCCATAGCGTCTTGATTTCTTGTGGATAAACGGTTTGGCAAAGCTCAGTAATTGCCTTTGGATAGGGATTGAACCTGCCAAAATGGTTGCCATTGGAAATGCAAACAACGGGAGTATTGGTCGCAACGGCAATGTGTGTTGCGCCTGATTCATTGGCTATCAGGATATTAGCCCTACCCAGCAGGCTTACCATCTCGACCAGTGAGGTTTTTCCTGTCAAGTCAAGTAAGGCATTGGGGTAACGAGAAGCGGCTATGATTTCATCTGCCAGTTTTTTGTCGCTTTTGCTCCCCACAATCACGCTTTGGAGTTTGTAATTTTCATAGAGAAAATCGGCTACTTGGGCGAAATATTGGTTACTCCAACGTCTGAATGCGGCATTAGCTCCTGGGGCAACTACGGCATACGCGTTAGGCAGCGCGTTACTGGTGGCTTGGTTAGTAAGCGGAAAAGACGTTTTAGGAATGAGTTTGGAGTCTTCTAATTGCAATAAATTTTGGAAAAAGGCTTGATTGATAAAAAACTCAAACTGATTGTGGTCTTTGACGTGGACGAGGCGAGTGTAATATTTGTCTGCAATTTCTTTTTGGCGTGGGAGCATATTTTCCCAAATCCGAGTTTGCGAGCCTATTTTCTGCGTTGCCTTTATAATCCGTACTATCGCGTCTTCTCTGAGAAAAGCCCTTGCGGAGGTAGGGTTCAAAATCACTTCATAGCCTGTGGTAGAGAGTGTTTTCAAGGCATGGAAGCGGTAAGAGGCTTTGCCCAGAAACTTATAGGTGTCTAACCAGACGAACTCGTCGACCCACGTCTTGTCAAAGGTTTCTGATAAAGGCTTCCACAGCGTATTTCCGCAAAAGGTAACGCGGTAATCTGCAAATTGAGGACTTTGCTTGATGAGTGCCAAAAAGTTTCTGAACAGCACGTAATCACCAATGGCATCTAAGCGGACAATCAATATCGTTTTAGGTGCTATTTCTCTACTTTTCCATAACCATTTAAGTATCAAGTCCACCATAGGAAATATAATCCTTTGTGTCCAGTTGCGTTCCCACCACCAATTTTGTGTGATGTATTGTAAATTTTTTATCATGTCAATTTTTCAAACTATGCCTGTTTTTTTTCCAAAAAATTGATGTACCCATTAATTCCTCTGACTATTTTGGGGTGTGTAAACCTATCTAATAGTTTTTCTAAAAACCATTTTATTTCTTTTCTTACCGAAGGCAAGGGCAAAAACAAGATGGCAAGAGGCAGTGAAATCATGCCTGTAAGTGCTTGAAAAATAAATAAGAGGATATAATTAAGTCCAAAATAATTTGAAATAATTGTAACGCAATAAATAGCACCAGATACCAACGCCCCTACAATGAGGGAGGGAACCAAGTTGAGGTAATAGGTTCGGTATGAAAGTTCAAGCACTTTTCTCATCAGCACCGTATAGGCGATATTGCGAATAAGTTCTGCAATGACCAATGCGCCTGCCAGCCCTACCAAGCCAAAATCTCTGAATAAGTAAAAAAGAGAAGAAACTACAAAAAAGTAAAGAATGTTCAAAATAAATTTGGGGCGCAGGTAGGCTGTGGCATCACAAATTACGCCTGACTGCATAGTTATCATATTTAGTACACTTGCAAACCCATACAAGCGCAATATAGGTGCGCCCTCGACCCATGAACCTCCCAAAGAAATCGTTATCAGCCCTTCTGCCGCTACTGCTATCCCGCCTGCAAATGGTACAATTATCAAACTTAGAAACAAGATGGTACGCAGAAAATTGTCGCGCATTTTGGCTTTGTCGTTTTGCATACGACTAATGGCAGGGAATAATACCCGCGTAACAGTAGTCGTCAAATGGTAGCTGGGCAGGTAAAAAAGCAAGGTTACGCGCGTGTAAAGTCCCACTTTGGCATCACCGTAGAAACGTCCAATCAGAAATTGGTCCATGGTCTGGTTTATGTATTCTATGATGCTGTTTAATGACAAGTTAGTGCCATAAGAGAAAAATGGTTTGAAGGCTTTGAAACTGAAAAGAGGGATAATGGAATGAGGATTGAGGGAATAAACAGCTGTAAAGCTGAAGATGCTGTGCAGCACTGTCCCTATGACCAAGCTCCAAACACCAAAGTCTTGATAAGCCAAAGTGATTACCAAAACACATTGGAAAATGGTAAGGACTACACTAATGATAGAGCTACGTTTGAAATCAAAATTCCGCTTCATCATTGCACCCGAAGTCATACCCGCTGAACTTAAAAAAATGGTAATTCCAAAATAGCGAGCAATGGTGGTAAGTTTTTCTATTTCTGAGTTTGGATACAGATAAGCAATCGCGTACGGAGATAATATCCAAATCAAGGCAAAAAAGAAACTCCCTAAGCACAAACTAAGGGTAAAAATTGCCCTGATGTCTTCTTTGGAAAGATGTTCTTTTTGTACCAGCGCCTGTCCTAAACCCAAGGTAGCAAAAAAATAACTAAAATTAACAACCGTATTTGCTAAGGCTACCAGCCCAAAATCTTCTTTGTCCAACAAACGCGAAATGACCGCCATGTAGCCCACTTGAATCAATATGCCCAGCACAGTAGCAATTGTAGTCCATTGAAGCCCTTGTAGCGTCTTATTAAAAAGAGTATCCTTCATTAGTATAGGTTAGTAGCGTAAATTTGTTGTTTTAATACCTAAATTTTATCTGTAAATTACTTCTACAAAAGGATATTCCCCCTCAAACTCATCTAAAAAAGAATAATCATCATCTTTCTCCTCGTCCGATTCCCATTCATACCACTTTACACTTACATTATGCCCATTTTTATAAAGAGATTTCAGCATCTCAAATAGATTTAGTAGCAATTTCCCAGAAGTAGTGTTAAAGTATTCGAGGTCTATATGCACAGCAGTCTGCTCAGACTTAGGGTTTTCTACATAGTCTTTTACCCAAGCAAGCAGTGGTTCAAAAAATTTTTTTACATCTGATGGATAGCAACGACCTTTGATTCTCAGCACACCTGTCAGAGAATTAAAATGTACTTCGGGTGTGTCGCGTGTAGGTACTACCTTAATTACTTCTTGTACTAATGACATATTGATATACTTCGATAAGTTATTTTTTCTTTCGCTGTGCTGCCACTTCTTGTTCGGTGATGCGTGCGCCTTTGTTTCCCCACGTATTGTTTACATAGGTTAGTACGTCGGCTATCTCCTTGTTGTTCAGCCCAGAAGCGGGCATTGCATTATTATATTTTTTACCATTGACTGTAATCTCTCCCTGCAGCCCATTGAGCATTGCTGCGATAATTTTCTTCTTGTCTTTCAGGTAATCAGAGCCTTTGAGTGGAGGGAAAACGCCCGCCATACCCTCGCCACTTTCCATGTGGCAGGCTATACAGTTAGAGGCATAGATGTTGCTACCCTTCTTGATGCTTGCCGCCAAGTCGTCTTGGAAAGAAAAAGAAAACAAAATACTGACTGATAAAATTGATAATATAAAAAACACTGTTTTTTTCATAAAAATCTATTGCAAAAAATGATGAATTGATAATATAATCATATTGCCAACAAACAAAATTATAACCAAAATTATAAAAATACGATTTTGACGATACAAATAAAACTAAAATCATCAAAAAAATCAATAAGCCCAAAATAAAATCTCAAAAACTCATTCATTTGCTTTCTGAAAACAAGATGTGATACATTCTTTTCTCTATTTCATCGGT
Source organism: Cytophagales bacterium (assembly GCA_013298985.1). GTDB lineage: Bacteria > Bacteroidota > Bacteroidia > Cytophagales > Thermoflexibacteraceae > Thermoflexibacter. Next base: position 18,296 of record JAAFJS010000008.1, on the reverse strand, counting down.
ATCCCAGCCATACGGAATAAAGTAACGTATAAAAACTTCCTTCCAGATTTTGTCAAATTCAGGTTCTTTCTGCTTGCAATCTGCGTATAACTGAGGCGAGTAAATGGCGTATTCATCATAATCGCTTTCGCCCTGCCAACGCATTTGGCGGTGAAAACTGCTCGCCCAATAGCTTACTTTTTCATCAAACGTTTTGTGGGGGTATTCTTCGCGCCAAAACTTGGCTTTTTGTCTTGCCCATTCCAATCCTTGCTCATAGCTGTCAAATCCATTTTTTATCTTCTCTTTGGAAAAAGCAATTCGAGTGGATTGGCTGATGATAGCTTCCTCGCCCACTCGGTAAAGCTGTTCGTAAATTGATTCAAAACCGTTCAACTGATTGGTTTCGCGCCTGAAAACTCTTTTTAAGCCAAGCTCGGCATTGATTTCTTCTTGTTCAGCATAATTGATGTAGTTTTTTCGGTCTGCTATTGGAATGATTTGCCCTGTGGCAGGATTGATGGTAGTCAAATAAATGGAGTTTGATTTTTGTCCCTTATTTGCCTCCAAAAGTTCCTCTACTATTAGCAGTTGTGTTTGTTCATCAATGTATAAACCAATAATTTCGCTTCCCTCTGTTTTTTCAATGGCAAATTTGCCGTATTGCGATGGTTGATTGTAATTTATTTGCATCAAAAATGTTGTTTTTAATCAATCTTAAACGTAACGCCTACCTGCACGTTGCGCCCAAGCTGGGGCGTATATTTCAAATCTATGTCAAACCCCGTAGCACTTAATCCACCGTACTGTGCATCAAAAGCGTTGGTGATTTTTAGGAATGTACTTAAATTTTTGTTAAAAGAATAACGCGCCGTCATGTCCAAGGTATAATATCCTTTAATAAAAGCCTTTTGTAAATCTTCCAGATTCCCAATATTGATGTCTGTTGATATATATTTGCGATACCAGCCACTCATTGCCACATTGTCAAAATTCAAGTACAGTTTTTTGAAAGGCTGAAAGGAAATTCCCCACTGCAAGGTGTGGAAAGGTACTTGACGGTATTGATTGATAGTGCCTCTTTCTACATCATCAATCGTACTGCCCTCCACATCTAAGACCTCATAACCTGCTTGGAAAGTATAGGCAAAATTGGTACTTAGCCCAATAGCGGGAATCAAGTTTTTGGCGCGTAATACTGCTTGTAATCCAAATAAAAAAGAGGAGGTTGTTTTACTATTTCTGTAGCTTCTGACTAACTGTCTTACTGCTTTGGGGTATTGTTTTTGGTCAACGGTATCTATCTGTGCTACAATTAAGTTACTCACTGTATTAAAGAAACTTGAAATATCCAAGAATGTATTTGGGTTAATTGCATACCGCAATCCAAAATCCGCTGCTCTTAATTCTTCGGGGGCTAAGTTAGGGCTGGGAACTACCTGATAGGCAATAGAGTCAAGGGGTTTGACGTATTTTAGTGTAAGGGTATCAAATTCATTTGCTCCAAAAGCAATGGAATTATAAGAAACCGTCAGGGCGGGGGCTTTGAAGGCATAGCCAAAGGAGGCACGCACAGACGTTTTGGGTGTGATTTTATACATTAAAGCAATTCGGGAAAAATCTTGAGAGGCATAATTAGAGGGGCGGTCATAACGCCAGCCTGCTACTAAATTCCACCTTTTGGAACTGTAATATGCCTGAAAAAAAGCCCCAAAATTATTCAACATTAATGGGTTCACCCCAAAATCTCCGAGGAGTGGGTCTGGTTTGGGCTTTTTGTTACTAAAAGGCTGGTAATCAGCAGGATTAAAAGGACTTGAAAACTCGCGTGTAAGTGGCAAGGCACTGGCAACTCGGTAGGATAGACCGCCTGTGAGTTCCATTTTCTTTGTCAAATTATAATTGAGGACGGTTTCTGCAAAGATGTCATCTGAGGCTTGATAGACATAGCTTTTTCCATCATTGTTATAGTTGGTTGCGAAGGACGATTGCTTATCATATCTTTCCCTCAAATACATCAGGTTGGTGGTAAAATTTACTTTATTCCACACATTGGTATAGTTTAAAGCCGTCATTTGCACTTTTTCGCCAATTTTATTTTCAGGATTTTGGTAGCCAAAGTAGAGTGGCTGCCGCCCAATGGACGAATGGTCTGCGCGATACATCTCATTATAGGTAATTTGCAAACCTCTGTATTTGAGGTTCAGCCCCAGCAAATAGCTTTCTTGGGGCAGTTCGTTCAAGGTAGGGCTGATAAGGCTTTGCTGATAATAAGGCACTTGCTGGGCAATAAAGCTTTTGAAACGTCTGAATTGGGGTGCTTGTGATGCTTGCAGCAGTTGTGCGTCAGACAGATTTTCAAACTCGTTAATATTACGTAAAGGGCTATACACTCTTTGGTAATTGCCTTGTTTGATGTTTTGGTCTGCGCGCGTGCCTCGATTGCCGTAGATGCTATACTGTACTATATCTTTGTCGCGACCTGTTTTACCGCCCACCATAAAATTGACGTGGCGATAACCGTATTCGCCCGCAATAGCATTGACTTGGGCAAAAGACGAGTTTTGCATAGTTTTGGTGATGATATTGATAACGCCCGCCATTGCGTCAGCCCCATATACTGCGGAAGAGGGTCCATAAATGATTTCTATTCTATCTACTTGGCTGATGGGCAGTTGCTCTCCAATTGCCAGTGCGCTGCTTGCTGAGGGCTGGATAGGCAGGTTGTTCAGCAAAATCTTGGTGTAAATATTGCCTTCCAGCCCGCGCAACAAAAAAGTTTCCCCAGACAACCCACTTCCTGGCTTGGAAATGCGTATGCCTGGCACCATTTTTAGTACATCTGTTAGTGTAGTATAGCCGTTTTTTAAGATGTCCTCCTGCGTAACTACATAGACCGTAATGGGCAAATCTTCTAATTTCTTGACCGAACGGCTCGCGCCCACAACTTTCTCCTCTGTCATAGCCCTGCCCTGAATCACCTCTGCCACGCCCAGCCTGTCCATATTGGCATAAACAGTGTCTGGCTTTGATACGTTTTTTTGTGCAAAAACAATACTATTAGAAAAGGCAAAACAAAATGTAATAATAAGAATTGTTTGTTTCATTTGCGTATAATTTGTCATCAATCTACTTGAAAATCAATTAGATAATTAAAAAATAATAATAACACGCGATTAGTAGTTTAGCAAAGGGAGGTAAAAGTATAGTCAGCAATAGCTACGCAATTTACGCAAAGGTTTGGAACTTCTAAAAAATTTAAGTTTTTTTGTGCTATTCAGACCTAAAAAAGAGGCTTCTAAAGAAATTGGACTTCTTGCAAAAGTAACAATTTCACCTCTCAGCAGGAGAGGGATTGGGGCGACCGTCGCACAGTGAGGTTGATAAAAAACACTTTTGCAAGAAGTATTATTAGAAATACAAATCCACATAATCGACCACCACGCCGTCGCAGTTCTGCATTTCCTGCATTCGCCAGTATTTTCTGTTTCCCGTTTTTTTGAAAGTATAAACGCCCTCTTTTTCGCAGGGCTTGCCGCCGTTGTTGTAATTCACCGTAGTAATGATTTTGCCAGTAAATTTGAGTTCTTTGTCGCTGATAATTTCCAGCCTGCCATCAATACTGACAGAATCCGTCTTGTTCTCTTTGCTTTTCTGGAAACCTTTGATTTTCAATGCCTTGTCTTCTTCTGTAACTTTGACTATGCCGCGATGCTCCCAGCCCACCCACTGCAAGGTAATCCCATGCTGCCCAATGAGATTGCGCTGAAACGCATCTCTGTTAAACTTGACCGAAGGCTGGGCATAGACACTTACTACGCTGATAAACAACAAATTAATAATGCTTAAAATGATATTTTTCATACTAAAAATAGTTTTGAGTTCCTGCTTTTCCAGTGCTAAATAATTTTAAAATATAAGAAAAATTGAATTATAGTTTTACAACTCCTCTACTTCTTTCATAGAGAACTATGAAACTATTTCTAAAAACTCTGACATAGTGAGTATTTGTGTTTTTTTATGCTCTTTCAGTACCAGCAAATCTTTATCTCCTGTAACTAAGTATTTTATTTTGTAGTCTTGAGATAAAGCTAACAAATAATCATCTTTAATATCTCTTGAAACAGTAATTGATGACTTTATTACCACATTTTTGGTCATACTTTCCAATAAATTCAAGGTTTCTATTATCCTATCTTTAGCCAAATATTTTTTCAGTTTTGGTTTTTCTATGACTGACATATATTCAGCAATTAACTCTGTGCTTATATAAATTTCAAATTTTTTATCAAGTAAAATATGCCTCAAACTATCAAGTTGTTTACCAATAGTGAAACTTATCCAGATGTTTACATCAAAAACTATTCTAATCTTTTTTTGCATTTGTTCTCCTATTTTGTCGTACTTGATAAACTTCTTGCATAATATCTTCCTCTGTCAAAGGCACATTTTTAGGCGAATTTCCTATGTACCTTTCCAATATTTGTTCTTTGGTTTCTACCTCTCCAATCTCAAAGGCAGCGAGCATTTGCAGTAATGCCGCTTTTTTTGCTGGATTTACTAAAATGGTTAATACCTCCCTATTTTTTAAGTTATTCATTGTCTTTGTATTATTTTGAGTACAATTTACGAAAAATATTGAAAACAAGCAGGCTATTTCTTAATTTTTGTCTTCTTCATCAAAATGGAAATCAATTATCGGATACTTTATTAAAGTGTCCGATAGATTTGTCCTCATTTCCTGCCGCGCATCATCATAATGTCAAAATATTATCGCCAATCATTTGAAAAAATTACTATAAAAATAGTAGTATTTCTAAATATATAGTTATATTTGTAGAAAATTAGTTAATCAATGAAAGAACTCACAAAAGCAGAAGAAAAAGTAATGCAAATGCTTTGGAAAATCGATAGAGGTTTTGTCAAAGATATTTTGGTGCAATTCGAAGACCCAAAACCGAGCTACACTACGGTTTCGACGGTCATCAGGATATTGGAAAGCAAGGAATATGTCGGGCATAAAACCTACGGCAATACCCACGAGTATTTTCCGCTGGTAAGCAAAGAAACCTACACCAACTATATGACTAACAATATGTTAGAAAACTACTTTGAAGGCTCGCCCCAACGCTTGGTTTCATTTTTTTTAGAAAACAAAAAACTGGATACTCATGCATTAGATGATATTCTCAAAATTATAGCGCAAAACAAAAACAAGTAAAATGCTTTCTTATTTTTTCTTGACAAACCTTAGCCTATGCCTGCTGTATGCGGTCTATTGGCTGTTTTTGAGGCGAGAAACCTTCTCGCGGCTCAATCGCTTCTACTTGCTCGGTGCGGGAGTGCTTTCTTTGGTTATTCCTGCCGCAGAGTTTCCCGAAATTATTAGTGAATCCGTTAATAACCAAGTTGTTAGCGTGATTTCTGTTGTTCCTATTTTGCAGGAAAATAAGCTGGAAACAGCAGTAACTACGCACGCAGGCGTGGAAAAGCTGGAAACGGCAAGTGGCTCTGTTTATTGGCAATGGGTGAGTATTTTCTGGAAACCTATGGTGTGGTGTCTGTACTGGGCGGGCGTAGCGGTGTTTTTTATCAAATTTGCAAAAACGAGTTGGAATTTGTATAGAATCATAGCAAAGCACGAAAAAACGAAGCAAGGCGATTACATTTTGATAAACTATTCAGGTACGCAGGGCATTTTTTCTTTTTTCAATTTCCTTTTTTGGTCAAGCCAAATCCCTCCTAATGAGCTGATTATGAAACATGAATTGGCGCACATCAGGCAAAGGCATAGTTTTGACATTTTGTTTTTTGAAATGTTGGCAGTCGTTTTTTGGTTTAATCCTGTGATTGCTTTGTATCAAAAGTCCATTCGGCTGATTCACGAATACCTTGCAGATGAAGCAGTTACAGGGCAAATTAGCTCCAAAACTGACTACGCACATACCTTGCTCGCCTACGCGACGCAATCGTCCAATGTTTCACTATTTGCACATTATTTTTCTTATCCTCAAATTTCTTATCCTCAAACCTTAAAACAAAGAATTATGAAAATTTATCAAGAGAAATCTAACACCAAGGCAAGATTAAAATATTTGCTTGCTGTTCCTGTATTGCTCGTGTGCCTGTTGGTGGCGGCTTGTGAAAAACAGACTTTCGATGTAAAGGAAAACGAAGAGAGCAATACCGAAGCCAAGCTACTGGCGTATATTCCTGCGGATTTTCAAGAAAAAATCAATGCCTTTAAAAAAGAATTTCCTGAAAAATACATTTATTTTAATGTGAGAGAGGCAAAATTTCTCCAAAGGGATTTAGATGATGCCAATGAGGGCATAAATTGGGATAAAATCACCTACTACCGCCCCATCTCTGCCGAAGAAGACAGAAAGTACATGGAAGGTGAGTTTCAAGAGCATGAAAATTTGCTCATAAAAGAGCATGGAAAAGACAGCAAACAGGTAGTTACACACAGAGAAATGATGAAATCTCAGCAATGGAGCAATGAGCCAATGGTGGGTTTTATTTATGTGTCTAATTATTCTCTTTTCGCAAAAGATGAATTTTCTTTTGTGGAAGAAGATATGACCGTTTATACTTCGGTAGATGAGTTTCCCGCGCCCCGCGATGGTGAGGCTTTTTATGCAGAAATGCTGAAATTGGTAAAGTTTGAAAATGACATCAAGGCGGAAGACTTGGCTGGAGATATGGTGCTGGAAATGATTGTAACTAAAACAGGGCAAATCACCAAAGCAAATATCATAGAAAGTGTAACGGTCAAGACGGTAGCCAAAAAGCAAACTGTTTTCCCGATTTCTATTTTCAAAAATACGCCTTCGCCGCATGATGACCTCAATGGCGCAGTATTTCGTGCTTTTATGGAACGTTCCAGTAGGAGAGGCTGGAAAGTAGGAAAAAAAGATGGCAAGCGTGTAGATACCAAGATTCAGTTTAGGATTCCCCTCCATCTGATTCGTGGGGTGTGTTAGGGTGATTGGCAGAGATGGCTCTTGGTTTTGCAATCAATGTGTGTCAGGCTTTCAAAACTTGACACACATTAAATAGTAGCTACAAACTTTCTATTATTTTCATCGTTTCCACACTCACATAGCAGACTTTTTGCAACAATTCAATTACTTCTTCTTTATAATCTGCAAAATCATAGTTGTTGAATTGTTCTTGAATGGTTTTGTCATCAGATTTATAGGGCTTGTATTGGTCAAGCACCCACTCGATAGCACTCCGATTTCCAAGTTTATATGCCAAAGCCTCCGCAGGAACTCCGCAAAGCATAGTCAATTCGTCTATTTCTATGTTGCCTTCCTTGATTTTGAGAATAGGATTGATTTTTATAGTGGGTTCTTTGGCTTCTTGCTCAAAAGGTGCTGTTTTTTCTTTATCAGACAAGTCTTTTTCTTTCTTTTTACCTCGTAATTTTTCTAAAAACTTAGCTAATTCAATATCTTTTCGTTCTAAAAAAGGTTCGTAATTTGTAATTTCTAATTCGTAATTAAGGTGCAATTCCATCAGTTTTTCTCCTGCCTCTGCATATTTCCAAAAATCTGCATACAAAGGAATACGAGGAAATTCACGTTTCAAATCTAATTCGTATTTTTTGCGATAGTCAGGTGAATGGAGAACTGCGTAGATATAGTGAAAAATATCTTTTTTAGTGAGCAGTTTTTCAGTTATCAGTGAACAATTATCAGTTACATTTTTTTGTTCACTGTTTACTGTTAATTGATTACTGTTCACTGAATACTGATTACTGAAAACTGATAATCCCCAATCTGTGATATTTTCTGTTCTTTCGCCATTGTCGTAACGGTAGAAAGGAAAAGCTACTGTATCTCCTGTGAAATGTAAATCTAATACACAATCACTTATCAAAGTATGGAAAGGTTTTTGACTTGTCCCTGATATGCTAATTACTTGATTAGCTTGTTGTAGAATAGAGATAAACTCTCCTTTTAAATCAATGGGAACATAGCCAAAATACAAATATTTAGTAGTAAAAGGTCTGTATAAAACCTTCCGAATATTATTACTGTCAAATTCTTCTTTTTTATGTTTTCTTAGTTTATCACGTTTTATCATTTTACTCCATTTTATTAGATTTCGTTCGTGAATAAACCTATCCACAGTAGGGCTGCTTTCGCCTTCTGTATCTTGGTAATTATTTTTCTTTTTCCATTCTATCCATCTATCCACTTCGCTATTATATTCTTTTAGGAAAAATCTTATTTTTTGCTCCAAATTCTCCTTAGAAAAATCATACACCCATTCATCTCTGTTGGTAGACACACCATTGGAAAACAATTCAAAAATAGCTTCTTTGCTTCTACCAAGTTTTACGTCTTTGGCGCAGAGAGGAATCAGAGATTGAAAGTCGTTATCTGTTTGGTTTATCCAATTACCTTTTTCGTCGGGCGTAATTCTTTCAAAAGGTATATCGTCAAACTTTGTATCTTTGATAAGTTGTAGTTTTTCTGCCTTGCTGGGCATAGTGGGGAATCGGTAGTAGTAAATTTTTGCTTTTTTCATGGAAAGTCTGCCTTATTACATATTGAGTGTTGTGAATAAATCCTCTGTAGAAATACAGCGTTGGAAGTCCTTGTTTTTGAGTCCGCTGATGAGTTTTTTATCTCCTGTCCAGAGCAAACTTTCGGGAATAGCCAAGGTAAGAGCCACAAAAGGCATATCCTTTTCATCTACGTCTTTGGTGAGTTCGTATGCTTGAGTTTTATGTGTAGTGGTTAGCTGACTTTCATTGATAAAGGTAATTTTATTGAGAAATCCGTACATAATTTGCCCTATGTCTTCGGGTGGCTGTTTACTAATTTCTATGATTTTGTTGTGGTATTTGAAAAGTTCGACCATTGTATAATGACAACAATATTTTTCAAAATTATATTTGGGGTTTATCAATAAATCAGCAATTTTCCCAAAAGGGGTAAGCAAGGCACTAAACAGTCTATTGGTATCTACAATAATTTTCATGCTACGAACGACTGTTTATTGGCTTTCCACCAATTTTCTTTGATTTCTTCTGAAAGTTCAAAAGCCTGCTCTTGTGTTCCTTTACTTTGGGCTAATAGCTCTACAATGCGTAGATACTGAATAAAGCCTTCCAATATTTTCATATCGATATTGGCATTGATACTGATGATAATATTATTTTCTTGACGCTGTAAAATCATGTTTGTATTATTTTGAGTACAATTTACGAAAAAATATAGAAAACAAGGTGGCTATTTCTCAATTTTTGTTTTTTTTACTAAAATTATTACAGCTACGCCTATCATAATACCAAAAACATTATCGCCTGCTACTGCCCCTTCTGCGCGTACATCACCGCCAAAATCCGAAATGTAGCACTCATCAAATTCTTTTTCTATCGTTTTGCGAAAGCCGTCATCTTGCTTTTTATCTATAAAACTACGGTTTACCACAAAGCACACCATACCATTTTTTGCAATTCTATCACTTGCCCACCTGATAAACCGCTTATACATATCGTACTGCTTGGTTTTTTGCGCTGAACTTTCTTTGATATAGCTTGCTTTGATACGTGTATCTATTTGTGCATATTCTCTATTTTTATTGTTATCATTTTCGTTTTGCTGATTGGCATTATAAGGCGGATTCCCAATAATAACGGAGATTTTTTTTTCATTTTGTTGCTTTATCCTGCGTGTGTTTTCTTCTGTTACCCCAAACAAATCGCCTGAAGTCTGATACATATTTGAGTTTCCCTGCCATCCTTTGTCCATTCCACCCAAATTATCCAGCGTATCTACCCAACATATATTGTCAAAGTTCTTATAAGCTCCCATTTTCTGCCTGTAAATATACTCAATATTCAGGTTGGCAATATAATAAGGCAAAATAGAAACTTCGTTGGCGTGAAGCTCATGTTCATATTTGTAAGGCAGGGTGTGTGGACTTAGCTTTTTGATAAGATGTGTAATAAAAGTGCCTGTACCTGTGGCGGGGTCAAGAATCTCTACACCCTTGTCCGAGAGGGTTTTATCAAAATGCTTTTCGAGCAGGTATTCAGTGCTATCAAGCATAAAATTCACTATCTCTGATGGCGTATAGACGATACCAAGCCTGTCTGCGCCTTTGGGATTATATGCCTGATAAAAATTTTCGTAAATAGATTTGAGAAAATCTTGCTTTTCTTCATGCGCCAAAAGCGCGGCTGCCTGCGCCTTAATTGCCTGATAATAAGGCTGAATGGCTTGTAAAGTGCTACGCTTTAAATCTCCTGTAAAAAAAGATTTTTCTATCTGCGTAAGTGCAATAGCAATGTTATTTTCCTCATGGTATTGGGTATCGCTGAAAATGGTTTTAAAGATTTCTTCGGTGAGGATATGCTGAATAATCATTTCGTTGATGTCAGATTTTTCTATTTTGGGGTTGATAGAAACCTTACAAAGCTCAAAAAACTTTTGATGTTCTACGACAAATTTTTCATTGTAATATTCCTCTTTGTCAATTGCTGTTTGCTCTGCATTTACGTATTGGTCAAGCATTTTTTTCAGCACTCCTGCAATATCAGGCACATCGCGCTTAAAAATAGCCAAAGCCTCTTTAAAATCTGCGGCTTCTTTTCGTTCAAAACTAACGAATTTTTGTAGCAGTTTGAGTAATGCTTTTGCATCTTTCATGTCGCAAACTTCACGCACCTCACCCTGAATAAGCATAGCTTTTTGTGAGTTCTCGAACAACAAGTTTTCTGTAGGATAGCCTATTTTGATTTTATTATTGAGTTCTTTTTCAAAATCATCTTTTAAATCTTTTGCCTCCCAATACCCATATCGAAAGCGGAAAATATCTATTAAAACGCCATCAGGTTGCTTGGGTGAATGGGGGATTTTTACCTCATCTACCAGCCGCAAGTTTCTGTCTTTTGCAAAATAACTAAGCAACTCTGCAAAAGGTCTGCGTAGTGAGGTTTCTTTGACTTCTCCCGAAAATTGAGTGATTTCGTGTAGTTCGGTGTAATATTGGTTTATGCGAGCAATGGACATAAATGAGTTTTTTTTCAAATATAGCTGTAATTCTTGTAAATCAAAAAGGGAGCAATTTTCTGTTTGGTACAAAATGGGCATAGTTTTTTGAAAATATGCCATCTTTGTTAAAAAAATTCGTTTCTTTTTTGGCTATTTACGTTAAACTAATTGTGCAAATTTTGCCTTTTTCTACACTCAAACGTTTTTATCAAAAATGAAACAAATTATTGCTTTTGTTTTCTGCGTATCTTGCGTATTATCAGGCTCTTCTGCCGTATTTGCCCAAACCAAAGCGCAGGAAAGTTCTTATTCTCTTTACATCAAGTTGGGCAATTTGCTCAGACGCGGCTCGCAAATAGAGCTGGGTGAATATTACATCAAAAAGGGGCTTTCTGCCGTCAAAAACCGCGATAAATACTGGGAGGCAACTGCCTACGAAAACTTAGGACTCATCTGCCGCGAACGAGGTGATGAGGAAAATGCCAGTAAATACTTTTTAGATGCGCTCAATCTCTATAACTTGGAAAAACTGCCACTCTGCGAAAAAGCCGTCCATGACCTTATCGAGGGCGCAGAAGCAAGCAAAGAGGTTTTCAAAGATTTCAAAATTAGCGCGCCCACCAGCGCACGCGATGCCTTTATCAACATCAGAACTGCCAATACGCTGATAGAAGCAAAGCAATACGAAGTAGCGCAACAGGTTCTACAGCAGGCACTTCCCTTGGTCAAAGATGCAAATATTTACTGGGAGGCTTCTGCTTATGAATACTTGGGAATGCTCGGCTGGGAAACCAACAACAACGTGCTGGCAGGACAATATTTTAACCTTGCTATCCAGAAATATTCCAAACTCAACTGCAATATCAGTGTGGCTGTGCTGAGGCATCTGCTCAAAAGTGTAGAACAAAAAGAAGAACTGTATGGCGGTATAGAAATAAAACCTACTGGATTGAGAATGAACGTAATAGGCATCAGACTAACCAAGAAAGGCGAATATGAGTTTGACATCAAGCACTCAGAGGAAAATAACCAGCAGAAGTTGGTAGTGGGCAAGCAAGGCGAAACCCTCACCGAAACTGAGATGGAAAGCGCGTCCAGCATTGTCAAGTTCTATACGGACAAACTAATGAATGATTTTGAGATTGCCCAAGACCGCATTTTTATCGTGGGGAGTAGCGGTGTGGCGATGGCAAAAAATACAGATATGCTCCGCAAAAAAATTCAGGGACATTTTACCAATTTCCCGCCCCTTGTTGATTTTGTTAGCCCAGAAGAAGAAATTGAGTATGACATCATTGGCGCGCTTCCGCCAAGCTCGCGCTACACTTCCACTGTGATTGATGTGGGTGATGGCACTATCAAGGTAGGTTGCATGACTGCGCCCGATGCCAAAGGCGTGAGAAACGTATTTTCTTTGAGTGTTCCCTACGGTTCAGAAAATTTTAAGGAATTGGTACAGCAGCAAAAAGGAGATTTTAACAATACGGCAAAAGCATTGGCTACGACCAAAATATTACCCACTATCAAAAATGAATTGGCGCGGAAAGGCATCATCAAAGAGCGCAAGGAAGTTTACCTGATGGGCAACGCCGCTTGGGGATTGGCTACCTACCTTTACCCACAGTTTATCAATGAAACTTTTGTGCCCCGCTACCGCAGACATCAATCGCTACAAAGATATGTCCATGCTCCTCTATGACAAGCTCACCAAGCCCGACCTGACCAAAATCACAGATGCACAGGCGCGCCAGAAAGCACAAACGGACATAGACCAAGCCAAACAACTCTTTACCAAAGAATCCTTGATATCGAGTGCGTTGTTGCTTTCTACCGTCGTTACTGAGTTTAACCAACCCAAAGGCAACGCCCAGTTTTACTTTGCGCGCCCTGGCTCCACAGGCTGGGTAGCAGGCTATACAGTACACTATATCGCCGAAACCTACAAAAAGTTGAAGGAAGTAGATGAATAAAAAACTTCAACCGTACCTGCATATTAGTAACTCATTAGAAGGTCGTTAGAACTTCCTTATCTCTTAGACCTTGTCAGAAATAATACCGTTAATTGTATCAAGAAAGGTAAGAAAAGATTTTTTTACAAATAAAGATACAGCTTAAAATGGTAGTAAATTAATTATGGAACACCCTGCGCGCCTTGCGTGTAGGGTGTTTTTTTCTTTTTTATTTTCAAAATACACAATATTTAACTTTATTTACGATATTTACTTTTCAAATGTATTTTTCAAAAATTATTTTTAACTAAAAAAAAACTACCCATGGAACAGTATGAAGACATTATTTCTAAAAGAGCAGGTTTTGGAGTCCGATTTGGCGCACTGGTGCTGGACGGCATCATTATCTTTGCCGTTGGCTACGTATTCAAAATGATTTTGGGGCAGAAAGACCCCAACCCTGAGGAAATGCTCGGCTTGCCGATGGACCAAATACTACTGATGTCTTACTCGGCGAGCATTGTTACTTACATTTTGACCGTACTCTATTTTCTGACAGAAATTTTCCTACTCAAAACACCAGGAAAAATGATATTGGGATTAATCGTCACTGACCAAGAAGGCAACAAACCGCCCATGAACGCCTTGGTGATACGATTTTTGTTCAAACAAGCAAGTACATTGATTATCATTCTTGCAGTGTTTTTGAATCTTGGCACCTTAATTTGGGTAAGCATGGTTATTGGCTTGGTATATTTGATTGGCTGCTTCATGGCAGCACGCGACAGTCGCTTGGCTTTGCATGACGACATTGCAAAAACAGCCGTATTTAATGAAAAAATGCTCGCAGAAGCATAAAATAACCACAAACATAATAAAACAAACAACTGCTTTTCTACAAGAAGGCAGTTGTTTGTTTGTAAAAACCAAGCCAATTACTCTATTTTTCTTACCTTTGAGCAATTTTATCAAAATGATAAGCCAAATAGGTTTTCAAGAAAATAGTACAAACTCAATTTTTATGTTTTTTCAAACTACGCTGACTCTTTATAAAAATGCTTACGGTGGTTTACCTCGCACTTCCTGGCTGCTTGCTTCTATCATGCTCATTAATCGTAGTGGCTCGATGGTCATTCCTTTTATGGGCGTGTATCTGGTACAAAAATTACACTTTTCACTCACTGAGGCGGGTACAATTATCACTATTTTTGGCATGGGGTCTATTGTAGGCACATATTTGGGTGGCTGGCTGGCTGACAAAATCGGACAATACCACGTCCAGTTTTGGAGCTTGCTTATCGGGGGATTTGGCTTTTTTGTCCTAATGTTTATGCAAACATTTTGGGAGTTTGCGGTGGCTATTTTTGTCATTAGCATCATTGTAGAGGCATTGCGCCCTGCTAACTCTGCCTCTGTCGCGCAGTACAGCGCACCAGAAAACCTAACGCGTTCTTATGCCTTGAACCGTTTGGCTGCTAATTTGGGCTACGCCGTCGGACCTTCTGTGGGTGGACTGCTTGCCGCTTATGATTTTCGCTATTTGTTCCTTGTCGATGCCATTACTTGTATCTCCGCAGGCTTATTTTTTAGGTATTGGTTCAAACCCACCCAGCAAAAAGCCTCAACCGAAAACCAATTAGCTAAAACCGAAAAGAAACTACCTTCTCAAGATTACGATTTCCTAATAGCTGTCGGGCTGGCAATGATTTGTGTAACTACTTTTTTTCAATTATTTACGGTCATGCCTCTTTATTTCAAACAAATATGCTTTTATTCTGAGCAAAAAATCGGAGTTTTATTAGGAACAAACGGATTGATTATTGCGTTGGCTGAAATGCTGATAGTCTATAAAATAGGACAACGTGTTTCTCCAATTCGTATGATAAGCATAGGCGCACTGATGCTTGTTGTAGCATTTAGCTTGATTGCTATTTCTAAAAGTTTGATAATAATAGTCTTTGCAATTGTATTTTTTACTTTTGGAGAGATTTTTATGTTTCCTTACCTAAATGTTTTTACAGTAAGCCGTTCTTCTCCCAGCACACGCGGGAAATTTATTGGTATTTACGCCTCTGTTTTTTCCATTGCGTGGGTATTTGCACCATTAATAGGTACAAACGTAGCTAAAAACTTTGATTTCACTACACTTTGGTATTTAATGATTGCATTTAACGTGATTGGTTTTATCGGATTTAAGAGCTTAGAAGCCAAAATGAAGATTCAAAAATTCTAAAATTTATTTCTTTTTACCTCATCACTGATTCAGCATAATTACCAGCGTAATGATTAAGGTAGAAACGAGATTCAGCACGAAGCCCACGCGCACCATGTCTTTGAGTTTGAAAAGTCCTGTACCGTAAGCGATGGCATTGGGAGGAGTCGCGATAGGTAGCATAAAAGCCATAGAAGCACCAAAAGCAATCGCGATACACAAGGGAATCGGTGAAAAACCAGCAGAAGCCGCCATAGAAATTGCAATGGGAGTCATCATAGAAGCTACCGCAGTATTGGAACTTACTTCAGTCAAAAAATTGACAAAAAAGGTCATCACGAGTACATAAACTAATAAAGATGGTTCTCCCAATAAGCTCGTGATTTGCTCGGCAACAAAAACGATACTCTTGGTTTCAAACAAAATTTTAGATAATGCCAGTCCACCCCCAAAAAGTATCAACGCACCCCAATCCACTGACTTTTGGGCGTGTTCCCAAGAAATCAAACGTTTATTTTTTACACTCGTTTGATTGTTTTCTACCGTTGTCTGTGTCCCCATTGCCGTTGTCTGTGTCCCCACAGACAACTTTTCTGTCTTTCCTACGGAAATAAAAAACAACGCGAGGGCAGAGAGCATCGCCACTACCCACGTATCCATTGCCGTTACTATTTTATCTAAAAATGGAGGGAAAACACCTTTCAAAAAGGGTAAAAATAACCAACAAAAGGCTGTCATCAAAAAAACATATAAAGTTCTTTGTTCTCCTGATGTCATTTTTCCTAATTTTTGTAATTCCATTTTTACTTTTTCATCAATCGTATGAAAAGAAATTTCTTTGAAAGGCAATGTTTTGCAAAGATAAAAATACGCAAAAAGCAAAATGAGAAACATCGCAGGAACACCGTAAGAAAGCCAGCTTACAAAAGTCATATCTGCAAGATTCTGCTGTTTGAGCATGGAAACCGCGATACCATTGGGGGTACTGCCTACAATCGTCGCGATTCCGCCGATAGATGCGCTGTAAGCAATGCTTATTGCAATACAGGCAGCGAAATTCCGTACTGCTTTTGCATTTTGGTTTTCTCCTGACAAAGAACCTATACTGCTCGCCATGCCCACCCCGATAGGCATCAGCATAGCCGCCACAGCCGTATTGTTAATCCACATAGAAATAAAAGCCGTCGCCAACATAATGCCCAGCAGTAATCTTTCTGGACTTTTGGTAAAAATAGGATAAGAAAGTAGCTTAAAAGTAATGCGTTTGTCTAATTGATGATACGTCATAGCAGATGCAAGAATAAATCCACCCAAAAACAAAAAAACGATAGGGTCAGCATAATTTGCCAAAATATCTACACTATTTACTTTTTTCAATCCACTTTCTGTGAGTTTCTGAATGTCCAAAAATGGAATCAATACGGCAGGCATAAGCGCAGTAACAGGAATAGGTACTGCCTCCGTAAGCCACCAAATAATCATCAAGGCAAGCAAAGCAAACGCTTTTTGCATACTTTCTGCAGCAATGGCTATACTTTGAGCATTTTGAGTGGGAAACTTTGCCTGTAAGAGTGTGCTGAAAGCCTCAAAGGTAGAAATATGGAGAAAAACTACAAAAACGATAAGCCCAGCTACAAGCCCTAAAAAAGAAAAGGAAAAATTGAATTGCTTGTGATTTGTTTTCATAGTAAAAAGTAATTTTAATAGTAAAAACTTAGTGTTTTAAACTTTCAATAATACTTTCTTTGTAAGCAGCATAATATAAAAAAGTATAAATTAAGTAATAAAGAAAGCCTAATTTGTTTACATTACATATATTTTATAAAACATTGATTATTAGAAAATTGTATTAATTCATAATTTATAACTAATAATTTATAAGTATTTAATTTATAATTTAGGTTGTCTGACAATTTTTGTGGCAAACTGAGTTTTTACAAGTTCCCCCTGCTAAAGCGAGGGGTTAGATTAACCCCTCGCTTTAGCGGGGGGAACTTTCCACAAAAATTGTCAAAGTATCATAACTTACAATTCACAATTTATAATTAATTATGTTTCCATTTTTGTTATTTTTAATATAAAACCTTTGCTGTGGAGATTTTCTATTTCTATTTTATGTGCTGTATCTTGACTAAATTGTTTACGAAGTTTTGTAATAAAAACATTCATGCTCTGTTTGGTAAAATAATCGTCATTTCCCCAAATCTTGATAAGTGCCTCTTCGTGAGAAAGAATTTCGTTTTCTTTTTCACAAAGCAATTTGAGTAATGCAGAGGCTTTGGGGCTTAGTTTTTCTACCTTTTCTTTTAAAATAAGCGTCCTTTTTTCACTGTCAAATCGGAAATTGCCTATCTGAAAAACTGTATTTTCATTTTGCTCTTTTTCTTTGCTTTTCAATAATACCTGTATTTTTAACAATAAAATTTCAGGGTCAAACGGCTTAATCAAATAATCAGACGCACCTAATTTATAGCCTTTAATTTGGTCTTCTTTGAGAGCCTTTGCAGTCAAAAATATAAAAAACGCATTCTTTTTGCTTTTAGTGATGACCTCTGCTACCGAAAATCCGTCCAAATAAGGCATCATTACATCTAAAATGCACAAATTAAAATCCTTTTCTTTAAAAACTTGGACTGCCACGTTTCCATTTTCACACAACGTAACTTGAAAATTATTTGTTTCTAAAAAAAACTTAAGCATCATTCCAAAGTTTACATCATCTTCGGCAAGCAAGATTTGCTGTTTTAACTCCATTTTTAGCATTTTTTAAAATCAAATTTAAAAAATAAAAACAAATTTTAGTTTATTTATTAGTATTTATTGTATTTGTTATAACTTTATGTATCAATTTATAAATTAATTACAACCTTTAAATTTTTGTTTCCATGTCAAACGAAAACGTAGTTTCTATTCAAATCCCAAAAGAAGATTTGCAAAAAGTAATGCAATATCTCAAAGAAATTGAAGTCATTTTGAAACCTTATTTGGTAGCACTGACCCCCGAAGACCGTAAAACGATTCCCAAAATGAGTGATAAGACACTCCCTTTTGTAGAAAAAATCATGGAATATGCAACTATTAACCCAGAGTTTGCGCCCATGTATATGAATGTTCCAGAAATGAAAATAGACCTTGATGCAG
>JAAFJS010000079.1 GCA_013298985.1 Cytophagales bacterium | reverse complement strand
CTTAGAAAATAACATGGGCTTTCACCCCTCCATGACGCAGTTCAAGGACTTGTATGGAGCAGGCAAAATGAAAGTGCTTCATAGCGTAGGTTATCAAAACCAAAATCGTTCACATTTTCGTTCTACAGATATTTGGCTATCTGCCTCTAATTCAGATGAATACCTTTTTGACGGCTGGCTTGGGCGTTTTCTTTCTCAGTCTTTTCCAGAGTTTCCGAGTCAATCGCCCAAGCACCCGATGGCAATAGAGTTAGGCTCTACGGAGTCGATGCTGCTCCAAAGTGCTGCAGGACCTACCAGCGTAGCTTTTGATAATCCTAACTCATTTTTCCAGTTGGTCAATGGTAGTACCGCTGATAATGACCCACCGCCAGCAACACTTGCAGGCGAAGAACTCAAATATTTGAAGCAAGTTGCTGCCAACTCTATCAAATACTCGACGGTTATCAAAAGTGCGGCAGACAAAGTACAAAATACGGTAACTTATCCTAATACCAGCCTCGCCCGACAGCTTTCTATCGTGGCGGAAATGATTGCAGGTGGACTGGAAACGCCTGTTTACCTTACTACGATTGGTGGATTTGACACTCATGCCAACCAACTGCCCAATCATGCTAATTTGCTCAAAACCATGACAGATGCGGTCGCTACTTTCCAAAAAGACATAGAGCAGTTAGGCATTGCTGACCGCGTTACGCTGATGACTTTCTCTGAGTTTGGCAGACGCGTCAAGGAAAATGGCAGTGTAGGCACAGACCACGGCAGTG
This sequence comes from Cytophagales bacterium, assembly GCA_013298985.1. Lineage (GTDB taxonomy): Bacteria > Bacteroidota > Bacteroidia > Cytophagales > Thermoflexibacteraceae > Thermoflexibacter. Next base: position 21,737 of record JAAFJS010000079.1, on the reverse strand, counting down.
CTGCGCCCATGTTTATCATTGGCAACGGCGTTAGAGGTGGTATTTTGGGCAAAAATCCTTCTTTGACTGACTTGGACAATAATGGCGACATCAAGCACCAACACGACTTTAAGTCAGTGTATTCCACCATTTTACAAGACCATTTTGGATTGGCAAAAAATGAGGCAAAAGGTATTTTGAATCGTGATTTTGATAAATACGCCATTTTCAGGACAACCAAACCACCAAAACCAAGCGCAAACTTGCTCGAACTCGTCCAAAATTATCCTAATCCATTTTCACAGCTTACCAAAGTGGAATACAACCTCACACGCAGCGCGCACGTGAAGTTTACATTGATGGATATGCTTGGCAGGGAACTGACCGTCATAGACAGAGGTGTGCAGGAAGATGGCTATTATAGCCTTGATTTCCAAGATGATAGCCTCGCTGATGGTATCTATCTTTATACAATCCAAGCTGACGACCAAAAAATTACCAAGCGAATGGTGATAGCGAGGTAAGAAAGTAAATTTGAAGTTTATTTTTTAATGACTTTTATAAATACGAACCCACTGCTAAAAACGGAGGGTTCGTATATTTTTCCCCAATCTACTTCAGCAGCGCAGGCAAAATAAAATCTTCCATCATTCTATCTACTTGTGGGTGTCCGTAAGGTCGGTTGTATGCTTTGGCTGTAATAACGATTGTGAAAGGTAAGTCTTTGAAAACAAATATTTTACTACCACCATTCCCTGCACAGTAGAAGGTTTCATAATTTTTTCCATTGATAGTATAAGTCTTGTTCCAAAACAAATAGCCATAAAACTCATTCGTTCTTTCTGGAACTTGTAAGTATTTAGTAAAGGTTTTATCTACCCATGCGGTGGGTAAAATTTGCTGCCCATTCCAAGTGCCTCCATTTTTATAAAGTTGCCCAAATTTAGCCAAGTCTAATGCGGTCAGTTGCAAGCCTCCTGCGGTATTGACAACTTTTTGGGGCGTGTATTGCCACTGGTATTTTGTAATATTTAGTGGAGCAAACAGCTTTTGGTGGGCATATTTTTCCAGTCCATCAGGGACAGATTGGTGAATGATGTCGCCCAATAAAACTACGCCAGCCGTAAAGTAATCCCATTGCCTACCGTTTGACTTGACAGTATTCATTGGCAAATCCAGCGCAAATTTTACCCAATTTTCTGTGGGATACATATTTTCTTCATTGCCAAGTGAACTATCGTCTTGGTCTGAGCCTTCGAAAGCAGAACTCATTGATAATAAGTCTTTTACTTTTATGCTATCTTTTTTTATATCATAGTTCGAAAACTTCTTTAAATCATAAAAAGTATTCAAAGTTTGGCTTTCGTTTTTAATATAGCCGTCTTTTATCGCAATTCCCATCATCGCAGAGGCAAAAGATTTTCCGACAGAGCGTGTATTATGTAGCGTTTGCCTGTCTGCCCCATTAAAATATTCTTCTAACAGCAGTTTCCCTTCTTTGATGACCACAATACTGGTGATTTCTTTGAAAGTATAAGCGGCAATATTTTTATTTAACTCCTTGATTTTCTTTTTGTCAAAATCAGATTTTGAAATTTCCCAATCGCTATTTGGCGCAATGGGCTGGATTGCCATTTGCTTTGCGCTGATTTTTTCTAACTTCCTCACAAGTTCAAGCTGCCCTTGCGCTATCAAATCGCCTACTTTTACTTCGCTATTTTCATTCATTTTCAAATACGGTCTAATCTCCACTTTCAGTTGATGTGTTCCTACTGTCAATGCCTTTTCGCCACCCTTCGCCATAAACCTGTTCCATAAATAAATACCCCAGAAATCTTCGCCTTTGGTGCTGGTGAAAGGTATCCAAAAAGCGGTGGTGGTGTTTTTTTTCAATCCTGCACCATGATGCAGGTTTTCTTGGTAAATTAGTTTACCATCTATCAAAAAAGAAAATTGGTAATTTCCTTTGACGATAAGCTCTTCGGCAGTCAGTTCGGGGGCGAGCCTGTGCAGGTAATTGGTGATGGAGTTGTCCATGAAAACCCTAATATTCAGGTCTGATGCTCGTTTCAACTCAAATGTTTTTACAAAATCCGTTTCTATAAAACTTTCAATTGGTCTGTTTTGTGATAAAATATTCCCAGCGATAAAAACCACTTTTCCGATATTTTCTTTGTGCAAAGGGCTGGTCATGCCGTCAGTTTGTACGATGTCTTTCATTTGTCCGTAAGTGGTAAGGCAACAGAAATTACTTATCAATAGTATCATTAATATACGCTTCATTTTTAGTGCTATTAAATGGTGAAAAAAAGATTTGAAACACAAAGCTACGAAGTCAAAAATCACCAAAATAGAATGGAATTAACGTCTGTGGTATTTAACTAAATAGGACTCACGTTTTTCATGTGAAAACACATGAAAAACGGCTCTATACACTGTTTCACGTGTTATCACGTGGAACACAACCGTAAGTTCTACTAAAAATAAGTTTGCGATATGCCAAGGGACTCAAGCCGTTTTCTTCTTTGAAACATCGTGCAAAATGACTTTGGTCGGCAAAGCCACACTGATAGGTAATGTCTGAAAGGGAATGTTTTTTTTGAGAAAGAAGTGCCAATGATTTCTCGATTTTTAACTTTCTGATGTAGTTACCCAAATTGCAGTGAAAATACTTGGGAAAATCTCTGGAAAGATGCACAGGGTGAATGTCTAAGTCTTTAGATAAATCGCTAAGTGTTTGTTTTTCAGCAACATTATCATGCAGTATTTCTTTTACCCTCTCTACCCAAACAGGTTTTTGGGGTGTAGTCAGTTTATTGTCATACAACATTTGCGTCAATAAATGCAGCAACTGACTTTGGATAGCAAGGGGGCTGGTTTCATCTTCTATTTTTGTTTCTTTGAAAATTTTATATAACGAAAGTTTGATGTCAGGATTTGAAATATTAATGCTTCCCATCAAATTTCTCAAGTCAAAATCCATGTCTTCAAACCACTGTTGCGCTAACTCGATGTGAAAGCCACGTGTAAAACCTTTGGGCTTGATATTGTAGTGCGCCTCCTGCCAATTATGAAACAGCAAACTGCCTTCGGAGCAATGATAAACTTCTTTTTTATTGCCCTCGATGACTCTGCCTTGCAAAATAAAGGTAAAATACGCATTTTCGTGGTAATGCCAATCTACCTTCTCTTGTGTATATTCGGTATCTGTCAAAGTAATGCCCTCCAAATGAATGGTTTGATTGGTTTGCCCATGAAATTGTCCTGTTTGCAAATGTTTCATTGATTTGGTATTTTTTTCTATTTTTTTGTTATTTTTGAATACGAAATATGTTTTAAAAAACATCACATCAATTTAAGAAATAAAATGAGTTTTGATTTACAGCCCAATTTAGAAAATGATTTGCTGATTTTGCGCCCACTCAGGGAGGAAGATTTTGAAAATCTTTACCAAGTGGCTTCAGACCCGCTCATTTGGGAGCAACACCCCACCAAAAATCGAAGCGAACGAGGTGGATTCGAAGTTTTTTTCAAAGAAGCGATGGAATCTAAGGGCGCATTTGTTGTCATAGACAAAAAAACCGAGAAAATAATAGGTAGCACCAGATTCTATGCAGTAAAAACCACCCAAAACGCCATAGAAATTGGCTGGACTTTTTTGGCGCGACAGTATTGGGGTGGGCAGTACAACCAATCCATGAAAAAATTATTAATGGATTATGCTTTTAATTTTGTTGAAAACATTGTATTTTATATACACGAACACAATTTTCGTTCCCAAAAAGCAGTAGAGAAACTGGGCGGACAGCGAATTACCCATTTAGAAAACCAACCGATGGAAATCAAATCTGCTTCCTCTGTCATTTATTTGGTTACTAAAAATCAAATCAAAATTGTTTAAGTAACAGGAATCAAATAAAAATAATTCAAAATTCATTTCTATAGACAAAGGCTTCCTTTTTTTACTTATATTTGCCATATAAACAAATCAAAATTATGATACTCGGAAATTTGGCAAATGAGGTCATCTTCAAAAAGGCTTTTACAGATAAATTTGTCTTGCAATGTTTGGTAAGAGATTTATTCAATGTGGATTTTGTGCCTGAAACGGTAGAAACTGAAAAACGATTTGAGCCTAAAATTGCTCATATTGATTTTAAGTATGACATCTTTGCACGAAGCCACGACCAGCGAATTATTGTAGAAATTCAAAAAGTTGATTATGACAGCGACGGCTGCCGTTATAATTTTGATAGGTTTTTGTTGTATCATAATATGGCTATTGCAGAAATGCAACGCAGTTCAAAAGAATATAAAACTGACAAAGTAGTTTACACTATTGCCGTTTTTACAGGTAAATATGTAGGGACTGAAAGAAATGGAAAAGTAGTTGAACGAGATATTTTATTCCATCACAGCAATTTATTTGATTTGGAAGGCAAAGAATTTGATGTCTTTGGACATAAACTAATCTTTTTAAATCATCATTATATTAAAGATACAACGCCACAAGGTTACAGAGATTGGTTAAGTTTTGGTAAAAGAGTCGATACGAAACCCTGAAAACCCAACCATTAATTTAAAAAACCAAGGCATCAAAAAAGTAGCTGAACTAATTGATTATGAACAACTTAGCCCCGAAGAATTACGGGAAAGCAAAAATCGTAATGCAGCAGAAAGTGCAAAAGAGGCGTATGAGTGGGCAGCAGAACAACGTAGAAATATTGAAATTGCACAAAATGGTATTAAAAAAGGTCTTGATAATGAGTTTATTTCAGAATTAACAAGTTTAACTCTCGAACAAATCCAAGAATTACGAGTCGAAACAAAGGAATAACAGCGCATAAAATGATAGGTAAAAAATAACAGCGCGATTTAACGGGGTGGGCTTTTCACAAGATTTGTCATAGAATCATCTTGCTTCCCAAACATCAATTTACGCAGTTCGGGTTCTTTCCCAAAACGCCAAATCAGTCCATCTACGTAATAATGGTAAATGACTATCATGGTAAATGGCACAAAAAGGTACATTGCCCAGCCTTGGTGCAGTAGCCCCCAAATCTCAATCACGCCCACTAACAATCCATACACCAAAGACAAGCCTAACCACTTGAAAACCACCTTTTTAATAGCTGGAAAGCGGCGTTCTTGGAAGCGAATTATCCAGCCCTGATACTGAATATCGTGATAGACTGTTTCTAATGCTTCCGCCACCAAAAAAGGCGTGGCTGTGGCAAAAAACACAAAATAATGGGTAGATAAAACGGCGGTAAGCAAAAGTAATTTGGGCAAATTAAGCGGTTTTCCATTGGCGATTCTCCATAACTGCCTGATAACAAACAATATAAACAAAGTTGTAAAACAAAAAGAAATAATGCCCACAATATCAGGCGGTAAGGAAGGAAAGCGCGCCACCAAGTTTTTGTAAATCACAATCGGGCTGCGAATGTCCGTATAATCATTGAAAAAACAAGCAAACATTCCTGTATAAAAAAGCCCATAATCGAGCCAGTTGTCTATTTCTTCGGTATCCTTATTGATGCCCTTGTAGGCGCGCAGGAATCCGTAGTGCTGGCGAATAATATGGTAACTCCCAAACAATGAGGCAAATACGATTAGCTCGCTTTCATAACCCAAATACGTTATCACAAAACCAACAGCAATAAAAAGAAACAAAACAACTGTATGCGTAAACTTTCTTTTTTCAAATTCTTCTTTGTCCAGATGCGTACGCGAGAAAGTCTGGAAAATGTGTGGGTGGTCAAAAATAGCAGTGAAAACGAAATAAGTTATCAGAATGGAATCACCACGCAATACAAAATTAAAATGGTGGGCAATACGAAACAACAGAAAGAAAAACAAGGTAAAAATACAACTTCCTATAAAAAAAAATACGTCATAGCGCGGGCTTACAATCCAGTTTTTAGATACAAGAGGCGCGTTTTCTTTGGTAGTCATGGCTTTGATAGTGTTGATTTGGCGTAAAGATAATTAAAATCATTTTCAAATCTTTTTGTTTGTCTATATTTGTATTTCACACACACTAAACTTCATTTCCTTCTTTATCAAAAAACTACATGACGGCTGGCAAACGCAACAATTCGGACAATTCACTGTTTAGTATCCAAATAGATAAGTGGCTGTGGGTCATCACCTTAGCGGGTTTTCTCTACTTTGCCTACACCGAAGGAATATTAAAAGAATTTTGGCACATTGCCCAAGAAGTGCTTGCCGACGAGATAAAAAACATTGATAACCAAGAAGATACGCAAAAAGACAAAGATAAGAAAAAAGACAAAGGCAAAAAACGCAAAAAAAACAAAAAAGATGAAAACCAAAAAGATGAAATTATTAAAGTTATTGATGATGAAATAGCTATAAATTACGATACTAAAAACTTCAATCCCCAATTAATCAAGGAGTTAGAATTTCCTGCTACCTCCACAAGCTGTCAAATCGTACGGCACAAATACTATTCTTTGTGCTATGCTAACACGCACGAGCAGGCAATGTGGGTGGCTTATTGCTTAGAACATACTGAAACACAGGGAGATGCAGACCGCGAAGATGACCATTTCCAGCCCGACGATTTGGTAAGTGCAGGCTCTGCCCTGCCTACCGATTATTTAGGTTCGGGCTATGACAGGGGGCATCTTGCGCCTGCGGCTGATTTTATTTTCTCTGAAAATGCGCTTGCCGAAACTTTTTATATGAGCAATATGAGTCCGCAAAAGCCTGATTTTAACAGAGGTATTTGGAAAGAATTAGAGCAAAAAGTGCGTTTCTGGACAAAAAAAGAAAAAACGCTTTACATTGTTTCGGGTGGTGTGCTGAAAATCGGACTCTCGAAAATTGGCAAAAGAAACAAAATTAGCGTGCCTGACTATTTCTACAAAATTATTTTGGATTTGCAAGAGCCTGAAATAAAGGCAGTTGCATTTCTGATGAAAAATGAAGGCTCGCAACAGCCTTTACAAAACTTTGTAGTTACGATTGACGAAATAGAAAGGCAGACAGGCATTGATTTTTTTCCCAAACTCCCCGACGAACTGGAAAAACAACTGGAATCAAGCCTAAGTGTGAGCAAATGGTTCAAGTCAAAAAGGTAGATTTTTCCATAGAATTTGCATAAAAAATCGTAACTTTGGCATTATCACAAAGCACAATGAATTTTTTAGCACACTTGTATCTCTCTGGAAATGAGGAAGAACTGATGATTGGCAATTTCATCGCTGACCACGTCAAAGGTAAGCAAGCAATGAGTTACAGCGACGGCATCATCAAAGGCATCCAACTCCACAGACAAATAGACACTTACACTGACCAGCACCCTACCGTTTTGCAAAGCAAAATCAGGCTCAGGGAAAAGTATCGGCACTACGCGGGCGTGATTGTAGATATTTTTTACGACCATTTTTTGGCAGTATATTGGCAGCATTATTCGCCCTTGACTTTGAGTCAATACAGCACAAAAGTATATGAAGTTATCCAAAAATATCACCCCATTTTGCCTGAAAAGTCCGCCATGTTTTTCCAATATGTCCAAAAATATGATATTTTTGAAGCGTATTCTCAAATAGAGGGAATCCATCGCGTGCTGACAGGAATGTCGCGGCGCACCCCTTTTCAGTCAGGCATGGAAAATGCAAGTGAAGATTTGCTCGCACACTATACACTTTTTGAGCAGGAATTCAAACTTTTCTTCCCACAATTAGTTGATTTCGTAAATGTTAGATAAAAATACTGCTATCCAAAAAATGAACCTTTATGGCAAGCAACGCAAGCCGTTCTTTTTCCTCATTGATTTCAAAATGCAAAACTGCATGGTGCAGCCCACCAGCGAGGTCAATCCAGAAGAGATTTTATTTTCAGTGGGTAGCTTTTCCAACCTCTACCCTACCCTACCCTACTCAGAAAATGCAGAAATTATTTTTGAAAAAAAACCAATTTCTTACACTCATTATTTATCAAAATTTCAAACTATCATCAAGCATATCAGGCTCGGAGATAGCTACTTGATTAACCTTACCTGCCCCACTCCTATCATTACCAACCTGTCCTTAAAAGGTATTTTTTACCAAAGTGCTGCCAAATACCGTCTTTGGCTCAAAGACAGGTTTATTTGTTTTTCTCCCGAAATTTTTATTCAAATTATTGATAACCAGATAGTTTCATGCCCAATGAAAGGCACGATAGATGCGGCAGTGCCTAATGCTGAAAGCCTGATAATGAATGACTTGAAAGAAAAAGCAGAGCATACCACCATTGTAGATTTGATTCGCAACGATTTGAGTATGCTTGCCACCCAAGTAGCCGTAGAGAAATTTCGCTACATCGACAAAATCAATACACACGACAAAACTTTGCTCCAAGTAAGTTCAAAAATCACAGGAAACTTACCTCCAAATTTTAATAAAAACTTAGGTGATTTGCTTTTCAAACTCCTCCCCGCAGGCTCGATTAGTGGCGCGCCCAAAAAGAAAACTATGGAAATTATTTTGGCAACAGAAGGCTACGAAAGAGGTTTTTATACGGGAATTTTTGGTATTTTTGACGGACAAAACTTGGATTGTGGCGTACTTATTCGCTTCATAGAGCAAACTGAAAATGGACTCATTTTCAAAAGTGGTGGCGGAATTACTGCCAAAAGCAATCCACAAGAAGAATATCAAGAAATGATTGACAAGGTATATGTCCCTATTATTAGAAAGCATTAAAATACAATATCACAAGCTGCAAAACATTGATTTTCACAATGAAAGAATCAATTTTTCAAGGAAAAAGCTATTGAACTTGCATCAAAAAATAGATATGCGCGATGTCATTGATATTCCCACAGAGCTAAGTGATAAGGTATTCAAATGCAGGGTATTATATGCTGAAAAAATAGAAAAAATAGAATTTCAACCTTATCAAATCAAGCCCATCAAAACCTTACAAATTGTTCATGCTGAACTTCTTAGCTATGATTACAAATTTGCAGATAGGCACGAACTGGAAGGGTTGGCACAACATAAAAAAACGGCGGACGATATACTCATCATCAAAAATGGATTTGTTACAGATACTTCCTACGCCAATATTGTTTTTTTTGATGGAAAACACTGGGTTACACCTGCTACTCCCCTACTCAGAGGCACAAAACGGAGTCAATTACTTCAAAAACAGGTTATTAGAGAAGAAAAAATACGCGTGGAAGACTTGAAAAAATATCAGTTTGCCAAAATTATCAATGCCATGATTGAGTTGGAAGAAAGTAGTGAAATAAAGATAGCAGACATTATTGGTGGATAAAAATACTTTATTAGCTTTAAAAATCTATGAATGAGGAGTGCTTAGGTTACTTTTTAGCAATGCTGATAGGCACAATGCTGGGCTTGGTAGGCGGCGGCGGCTCTATCCTCACCGTTCCAGTATTGGTTTATCTATTGGGCATCAACCCTGTAATTGCCACTGCGTACTCTCTTTTCATTGTGGGCATAACCTCTCTCGTGGGCGCGATGAGCTATGCCAAGCGAAAATTATTGAGCCTGAAAACGGCAGTGATTTTTTCCATTCCCTCTTTTATTTCTGTATTTTTGGTTCGCAAATATGTAGTCCCAGCGATTCCCGAACAAGTGTTTTTTGCTGAAAATTTTATCGTAAGCAAAAATATCTTACTCATGCTTTTCTTTGCGACTTTGATGCTATTCGCGGCATTTTCAATGATACAAAGCACAAAAATTAACCAAAATGAAACCAATAAACCCATCAAATACAATTACTTCCTTATTTTCGTAGAAGGCTTCGTAGTAGGTGCAGTAAGCGGGCTGGTGGGCGCAGGAGGCGGTTTTATGATTATTCCCGCCTTGGTCTTGCTTGCCAACTTGCCCATCAAATTAGCTGTTGGCACTTCTCTGCTTATTATTGCTACCAAATCGCTGATTGGTTTCTTAGGTGATGTAAGTAACTTAGCCTCAATCCAGTGGAACTTCCTATTCATTTTCACTGCTTTGGCAAGTGTGGGCATTTTCTTAGGGACGTACTTGAGCAAATTTATCTCTCCTAAGCACCTCAAAACGGGCTTTGGCTATTTTTTACTCCTCATGGCTTGCTATATTTTTATGAAAGAATTGGTTTGGAAATAATACTAAAATAAAGTTAGACTACATTTAAAGAAAAGCCTCCCCCTACCCTCCTCCAAAGGTGGAAAACAGCATTTCTGTATTTTCTCCCCCTCGTGAGGGAGTTGGGGCAACCGTCGCACGGGGAGGTTGTATTTTTTTACCCAATCTTAAACTCATTTTGGTATAAGCAAAAAATGTCCATTTTCGGACAAAATACAATACCAAATGTACAGTTTTGATACAGTAAAAATACTTATTTTTATATAAAGCAATGATTTAAAACCTTTTATGAGATTTGGCATACGAGTTGGCTAACGATAATCAAAAAGATATACTTTTTTGCTCAAATCTTACAAACATCTTTTTACAACATTGTATCAAATTAATTTATGTATGAAAACTAAACTTACTTTTCTTACCAAGCATGAATCTTATTTATTGGGCGGGCTTTCTGCCATTATCTTAGTTGCACTTTTTCCTCTCCTCATTGGCTTGCCTTTGTCCTTTGAGTTTGCCATTACTTATTGGACGGTAGCGATTGTGCTGGCTACCGTTTTTGCAGTGCTGGTATTGATGCGTCAAGGCAGAGAAATCAAAAAAAGTGAAAATCAAATCCGCGTGTACGAAGAAATGGTGAGAAATCTGAAAAACACAAAATAGCCAATTGATTCTCTTTTTTGCATTTGACTTTTGGCTTACTTGACTGATTTACAAAACGAATGATTACTTTTGAATCCAAAATTAATTACTTTTGTAGGAATACATAACCTCAGCGAGAGCCTCAAAAAAATCAGCATGGCAGAAATTCGTCCTTTTCGTGCGTGGCGGTACAACAATTTTTTAACTCCTGTCATTGGTGAATTGACAGCACCGCTTTTTGATGTAGTTTCTGAGCAACAAAGGCTCAAACTGTACCAGAATCCACACAATAGTATCCATTTATCTGTTCCATTGGTACAAAATGGAGGCAGTACCGCAGGAGAAATAGCACTCGCTACGCTAAATACGTGGAAAAAAGAAGGCATTATTTCCCAAGACGAAAAACCTGCTATTTATGTTTATTACCAGTATTTTTCTCTTGCTGACCAGCCAGCCCTATTTTGTAGAAAGGGTTTTGTCTGCTTTTTACGCGTGTATGATTGGCAGGAAAATGTGTTGCTTCGCCACGAAAATACAATTCCTCATGCCGTAAATGACCGAATTGAACTACTGGAAAAAACCCTGCTCAATGCCAGCCCGACGCATGGAATTTATACTGACAAAGCGCATTTGTTGGAAAAATACATGGACGAAGCAATCAAAAATCCAATCTATGAAACCGAAGATTACCAAGGAGTGAGAGATGTGCTTGGCAAAATAGAAGATGAAAAGGTTATTGAATTTTTTATTAATCACCTCAAAGACAAGCAGTTAATCTTGGCTGACGGACATCATCGCTACGAAAGTTCTTTGGTTTTTAAGCAGGCAAAAGAAAAAGAAAATCCCGCGCATACAGGCGAAGAAGGGTATAATTTTCACCTAATTTTTCTGACCAATAGTGAGGCAGACGACTTGAAAATTTTGCCAACACACCGATTGTGGAAAAATGCTTTTGGCAGGTTTACAACTCATGATTTTATCAAAAAAATAGGACATTATTTTGTCGTCAATCAGGTGGATAATCCTTTTGATTTGAATGAAATTATCAGTGGAAAAAAATGGACGTATGGATTGATTTTGCGAAAAGATACTGAAAGCGGAAACTCAAACCATGACGTAATTGCTTTCAAAATCACCTTAAAACCAGCAAGTTTACCTATATTGGATTGGGATTTTCCATTGGTTATCAAGGAGTTAGATTTGACTGTTTTGCATTATTTCGTTTTCCAGCAAGTCATAGGAATAGAAGGCAAAGAGCAGCGAAATAGCGAAGAAATTGGCTACGAACGCAATTTTACAGAATGTCTGACGCAAGTTTTGCAAGGGAAAGCACAAGCCGCCTTCATCGTCAATCCCGTAAAGATGGACGAGGTGCAGAAAGTATGTCAGAGTGGCTATACTTTGCCTCAAAAATCCACCTATTTTTATCCAAAAGTTATCAGTGGCTTTGTTTTTGGCGATATTTCATAAATTTCAGATAATTAACTGAATAAAAAATAATCATTCTTTTTATCAAAAGTCCCGATAGGGACGACCGCTTGGTAGATTATATTATATTTTGTAGTTCTAAGTCCCGTTAGGGACGCAACTTATTCATTATCAATACTAAATGTTTCGTGCCTGACGGCACTTAATGATAAAACTATCTTATTGAAACTACAAAACGGTCGTACCTATGGTACTAAATCTCTCTTTTATTCAAGTTAAATTACTTACACTGCTAATTTTTTTATTGGTAAAATAATTCAAATCATTACAAATTCTTTTAACTTCGGATTTCAAATATCGAAACCTATACAATCATGGCAGAAAATATATTAAAAATTCCTACAATGGCAGCACTTGCCGCAGAAAATAAGATGCCCGAAGTGCTGTTTTGGGTGGGGTGTGCGGGTTCTTTTGATGACCGCTACAAGCGCGTAACTTGGGCTATGGTCAAGATTATGAACCATGTAGGCATCAGTTTTGCCGTTTTGGGTACGGAGGAAACTTGCACAGGCGACCCCGCCAAGCGCGCAGGGAACGAGTTTTTGTTTGAGATGCAGGCTATCAGCAATATTCAGGTGCTAAATGGCTATGGTATCAAAAAAATAGTTACGGCTTGCCCGCATTGCTTTAATACGTTAAAAAACGAATATCCTTCCTTAGGAGGCACTTACGAGGTAGTTCATCATTCTGTTTTTTTGCAAGAACTGATTGACAAAGGCAAAATCAAGGTCAAAGAAGGCGGAGATTTTAAGGGAAAACGCATTACTTACCACGATTCTTGCTATCTGGGAAGGGCAAACGATATTTATGAAGCCCCACGCAAGCTGTTAGAAGCCTTGGACGCAGACTTGGTTGAGATGAAAAGAAGCAAGAAAAACGGGCTTTGCTGTGGCGCAGGTGGCGCGCAAATGTTCAAAGAAGCAGAAAAAGGCAAAAAAGAGGTCAATCACGAGCGCATTGAGGACGCAATCGCCACCAACGCAAGCACCGTCGCAGTTGCCTGCCCTTTCTGCATGACCATGATGATTGATGGCGTAAAACGAAAAGAAAAAGAAGCAGAGATAAAAGTGTACGATTTATCAGAACTAATTGCTTCCGCACAAGGGCTGTAAAAACCTACATTCTCTCTGGCACTTCCGCACCTATCATATTCATTGCGTTTTTGATAGCCTTTGCCGTTTCCGCAGAAAGTGCCAGACGCATACTTTTGGTAGCTTCGTCAGGCTCATTGAAAACGGAAAGTTCGTTGTAAAAGCGACTGTAAGCCTTAGACAACTGATAGGCAAAATCGGCAATGACCGAAGGCGAATATTCATTTGCCGCCTCTTGGATTCTTTGTGGAAAAAAAGAAATTAGTTTAAGTAATTCAATTTCAACCTCTTGCAGTGTTGCCTTAGCCACAAAACTTTCTGAATGATATGGAATATGTAGCAAATCAGCACGTCGAATCAAAGAGGCAATTCGCGCATGGTTAAACTGGATATAAACGCCTGTATCTCCCTGAAAATCAATAGATTCTTCGGGATTGAAAAGCATGGTTTTCTTGGGTTCGACCCTGAGCAAATAATATTTTAGCGCGCCCAAAGCCAACATTCTATACAAGTTTTTGGCATCTTCACTCGAAAAATCGTCTATTTTGCCCAATTCTTTGGTGCGTTCTTCAGCTATGGTCATCATTTCAGCTATCAAGTCGTCAGCGTCCACCACCGTTCCCTCGCGCGATTTCATCTTCCCAGAAGGCAATTCGACCATGCCGTAAGAAAGATGATACATTCCACCTGCATAGTTTCTACCCAACTTTTTCAGGATAGTAAACAATACTTTGAAATGGTAATCTTGCTCATTCCCAACTACATAGATGGATTTTTCCATCGGAAAATCTGCGTATTTGTAGTCGGCAGTTCCCAAATCTTGCGTAATATATACCGAAGTTCCGTCCGCACGAAGCACCAATTTTTCGTCCAAACCTTCCTCTTTTAAATCAATCCAAACTGAGCCATTTTCTTTTTTGAAGAAAACACCTTTTGCCAAACCTTCCTCTACTACGTTTTTTCCTAAAAGATAAGTATTTGATTCATAGTAGATTTTGTCAAAATTTACGCCCATCATTTTGTAGGTTTCATCAAAACCTGCATACACCCAGCCATTCATTTTTTTCCACAAATCGACTGTTTCTGCGTCGCCTTCTTCCCATTTTTTGAGCATTTCTTGGGCTTCGAGTATCAAAGGGGTATTTTTCCCTGCTTTTTCTTTTAGTTTTTCAATATCTTCGTTGGGTGTATCTTGCTGATATTGAGCTACTAACTCTTGTATCTGTTGTTTGTTTGCTTTATCAAAAACCACATAATATTTCCCAACCAAGTGGTCGCCTTTCATGCCTGCGGTTTCGGGTGTTTCTCCCTCTCCAAATTTTTGGTAAGCAAGCATGGATTTACAAATATGTATTCCCCTGTCATTCACCAAGTTAGTTTTCATTACATCATAACCATTTGCTTTGAGGATTTCAGCTACCGCGTAGCCCAAAAAGTTGTTTCGCAAATGCCCTAAGTGCAAGGGTTTGTTGGTATTAGGCGAGGAATATTCGACCATCACTTTTGTACCATGAAAGGCGGCATTGCCAAAATTGGGGGTGGCAGCAATGGTCGCTAAGGTTTGCAACCAAAAACTTTGAGAGAGTTTTAAGTTCAGAAAGCCTTTGATAACGTTATAGTTAGCAATAAAAGGGTTATTTTCTTTCAAAAATTTGCCTATCTCTTCGCCAATTTCTTCAGGCTTTTTTCGCAGGAGTTTTGTAAGGGCAAAAGTTACAAAAGTAAAATCGCCTTCAAACTCTTTTTTGGTGGGCTGAATGGTGAGTTCGGTAGCTGTAAGTTCTTGATGATACAGGTTTTTAATTCCTTGTGCCACCAGATTGGCGATATTGAGTTCTATGTTCATGTCGGGCGTTGAGTTTCTTTTTTGAGTTTTTCGTTTTGAGCTTGCAAATTTAGCGTTTGTCTTGGGAAAAAGAAGATTTTATGAAGGTTTCCCTCAAAAAAGCCTTTTAGGTAGTCCCCACCGTTAAAACGGTGGGTTAAAATTAACACATTTATCTGTTAGTCAAGATTATAAATTCAGATTAAGGGGCAAAACAATTCATCATATTTACCTTTTAATTTTTTCTTTTAACCACAATCGTGTATAAAACGAAAAGGCAAAAGTACGCCAAAAACGAAGGCTGGCTAAATTCTTTTTTTGCTGAAAATGTGCTTGGCAGATATATTTCCAGTGATGTAATAAAAGTTCATCAAAATACAAAATTGGGTAGATTTGCGCGGATAGATTAGCCTTCCTGAGTTTGTGTAACCATTTATCTACTTCTACAAAAAACAGAACAGAAGGCTCAAAAGTAAGATGACCGATTTGTTGGTGCAGCGCGTATTCTTGTGCCGTTGGATTTATTTTTAGTTTTCCCAAAAGTGAATGAATAATTTGGAAGACCATTTTGGTCATTATTTCAGGTTTTTTCTGGCTAATCCCCTCTGAATGAGATAGATATTTGACTAAAATAATTGGCAAAATAGCCATCTGGCAGGTGTAGGAAAGCCTTGCCCAGAGCGCATAATCCTCCGCAGGGGCGAAGGCATTGTCAAATTCAAGATGCGTCAAACCCTTTTTGCGAAGCATCACAGACGACAAGGCAAAGCAATTCTGAAACAATAGCTTGATGGGAAGGTGGTGAAACGGAACGACGGTTTGGATATAGGGCAATTTATTCCCCTGATTATCAAATACTTTTATCCAGCTTGCGAGCAAATCTATCGCTAAATTTGCATCTAAAAAAGCCACTTGCGTTGCCAATCTTTCTGGATAGGCTTCGTCGTCTGCATCTAAAAACGCAATGTACTTGCCTTTTGCCTGCGCGATACCCAAGTTCCGAGCTACTGCTGCACCACTTTGTTTGCCAGTATAAAAAAGACGTATCTTATTGGTTTTGAAGCTATTGGCAATTTCAATAGAATTATCCTGCGAACCATCATCAATAATGAGCAGTTCGAAATCCTGAAAAGTTTGATTCAAAATGCTTTCAATCGCCCTTTTTATATACTTTTCAGCATTATACACAGGCATTATCACACTTACAATCGTATCCATGATGTTGGGTATATGTCATTGGTATTCACGCTTTTATCAGCAAACCACGCATCAGGCGCGCATACGATTTTGCTTGGATTTGCGCCCAGCCATGCCGCCCACCAACCAAAGCTACTGTTGGCAACAATGTAATGTTTGCACAAAGCCATGAGTTGCAAGTCTTCGTGGTCTGGATTTCCTTTGACAAACGTAGTGGGGAATAGAAGTTTTAGGTTTGCCTGCGCCCACTCAGGCTCGTCAGCAAAAATATAGAAATGTATGTTTTGTTCTTTTTCTGCAATAAATTGAATCGCTTTTGCATAATAAGTCAAATCAGAAGCTCCATGAAACGCCACGCCTTGCTCGTTTATCTGCCCATCTGCTATCCCAAGTAGGCGGCGCACATGAAGGCAAACTGAGTTTTTGGTGCGAATTTCCTCTGCCAAAGATAGATTTTGGGCTGAAATGTGGGTTTTGAAAGTAAAATCTTGGCGAATTGTCGTGGCTATTTCTTGAAAATATTTTTCTGATTGCCAGTAACCAGAAATAAGAGTGATGGATTCCATTTTGAGATTGAGCATTTCAGGGTCAAACTCAAAGTGTTTTTCATGGACAAACAAGGGGTATTGGTTTATTTTTTTAAAAATCCACTGCCATAATTTATCTTTTCTGCCCAAGGGCTGTTGGAGGCGTTGATAAAATTGCACTGTTTTCTCGTCTAAAAAAAAGGTATTTGCCTCTATATTAAAAATGTTTAAGCTGTATTTTCTTTTGTAAAAATCATTTTGGAAACCAGAAATCGTATCTAAAAATAAGGGTACACCATTTTTGATGGATAGATATCGCCCCAACGCGTACTGAAATAACTGATTTCCCATGCCGCCGCAAAGTTTGACAATGAGCATATTGTGCTTGTTTTTTTTCAAAATATTTTTTTCCTACTTTTTTTCTACAAAACGGTCGTTCCTATGGAACTAAATTCAACATTGGCAGACAGAAAAATTTGTAATTTTTTTTAATGGTGATTCTAATTGTATGATAACCTCCCCCCTTACCCCCATTGCACTGCGCCTCCAAAGTGGGAAACAGCCCTGTCAGGTGCTGAAGACCTGACAGGGGTGGCTGTCTTGTAGTAAGCATCAAAAGTCCTACTTTCCTTGTTTTTCGTTTTCTATTTTCTTTTTGAAATACTCATACGTGAGCTTTAGCCCTGTACTTCTGTCAATCTTAGGCTCCCAGTTTAGGATAGCCTTTGCCTTGGTGATGTCGGGGCAGCGTTGTTTGGGGTCATCTTGCGGGAGTGGGTGGTAAATCACTTTTTGGTTTGTCCCTGTAAGTTTGATGATTTCCTCTGCAAAATCTCGGATAGAAATTTCGCTTGGGTTGCCAATATTCATAGGTAGGTGATAATCAGAGAGTAAGAGTCTATAAATACCCTCGACCAAGTCATCTACATAGCAGAAAGAACGCGTTTGGCTGCCATCACCAAAAATGGTCAAATCTTCCCCGCGCAATGCCTGCCCCATGAATGCAGGCAATACGCGCCCATCATCAAGCCTCATTTTGGGTCCATACGTATTAAAAATGCGGACAATGCGCGTTTCTAAGCCATGAAAATTGTGGTAAGCCATCGTAATCGCCTCCTGAAATCGCTTTGCTTCGTCATAAACGCCTCTGGGACCGACCGAGTTTACATTGCCCCAATATTCTTCGGGCTGTGGGTGAACGTTTGGGTCGCCGTAAACCTCAGAGGTAGAAGCAATTAACATTCTTGCTTTTTTCTCTTTGGCAAGCCCCAAAAGATTGTGCGTACCCAGCGAACCTACCTTGAGGGTTTGGATAGGCATTTTGAGGTAATCAATAGGGCTGGCTGGCGAGGCAAAGTGCAATATATAGTCTAAATGCCCCGACACGTGTACAAATTTGCTTACATCATGGTAGTAAAACTCAAATTCTTTTTGAGGAAAAAGATGTTCTATATTTTCGGTGCTTCCTGTAAGCAGGTTGTCCATGCCAACTACCGCATAACCATTGTGGATAAATTTGTCGCAAAGGTGAGAGCCAAGAAAACCCGCCGCGCCAGTGATTAATACTCTTTTCATGTATTTAGTTTGTTGAGATTGATTTTGAGATATATCGGAATCTTGTGTCAAATAATTACTTGGTAGTCTTCAAGATGTAATGCTACACATTTTTGATAGTTATTCTATCCCACATTTTAAGCGTCAAAATTACAAAATAATCAAAACAAAACACATTCCTTTACGAGAAATGGTATTTTAGGTCTGAAAAAATAAAAATTAATTCATTGACGGCTTGTCTTGGAACAAAATACTGTGGACACTTTCCAAAATAAAAATCTCTGCTACTAATTTATTTGGTGGCAACCCCTTACTCCCTTACAAGCGAGAAGGCGAATAATTCGCTTACCCCGATTGCTTTGTGTCAAATATTCTTTATCTTGCTTCCGTTTTGGAGAACTCGCTTTTTCTAAAACACGCATATAGGCTCTTTTTATTTTTTTATGATTTAGCACCACAAAGATATCAAATTTGAGCCTATTTGCTATTTTCCACTAAATACGGTAGTAACAGAAACATTCTAAATCAAAAAATTATGAAACAAATTGCTGTACTTATTTTCTTCTTCTTTTCTCTTTTCTTTGCTACAAGTGTTTTTGGGCAATGGACGCAAGCAAATGGTATTGCTAACAAAATTGTTTATTGCTTTGCGGAGAAAGACAATATCATTTTTGCAGGAACAAACACAGGAGTCTATCAATCCACAGACGAAGGATTGAATTGGAGTACTGTGGGTGTTGCAGATATAGGTACAAAGCAAGTTACAGCCCTCGTAGTAGCTGGAAATGTGATAGTCGCAGGAACAAGAGATGGGAAAGTATTTCGTTCAGTAAATAATGGTGTAAATTGGAATTTGATTACATTCCCACCAAATATAAATCTAAGCTTATCAAGTATTACAGATTTTGCATTTAATGGAAAAATGATTTTAGGAATAGCTACTGGTGGCTGGTATTTCTTTTCCAATGACTTTGGCGTTACATGGGCAACAGACCCTAATATTGGAGGAGTAAGTGAGATTCAATTAGCAACAAGAAATGGAGTTTTTTTTCGCTTAATTAGTAACGAAATTCTATACTCTCCCGATGGTTTAAATTGGCAAAGCTTAGTTCATTCAAGCATTTTCCCTTCCCCTACTTGGTTTAGAAGTGTATTAGTAAGAGGTAAGGAAGTTTATTTTAGCCACTTTGGAAGTTACGCACCTAATCCTGCTATTTATGGAGTTGCCAAATCCACAGATTTAATTAATTGGTCTTTTACTGACGGGGGAATTTCTCCTGATACTGTATTACATTTAGGATATTCAGGAAATCAACTTTTTGCAGCAGGTAGGTTGTCAGTGCTTCGCTCTACGGACAATGCTACTTCTTGGGCTTCTATCAAAGACAACTTACCTGATGTGGTCTTTTTAAAATTAATAACGACTAAAAATAATATTTTGGTAAGCACAGTAAGAAAATATATCCCTTTTTTAACGCCAATTACTTCTACTCTGTCCCAAGAAGGCGTTTGGGTGCGTCCGCTTTCCGATTTTTCTGTTTCTGCCCAAGAAATTACCAATAATCAAAATGGAAGTGGTGCATTTCATAACCTTACTATCAAAAGTGGTGGTAAACTCACTTTGACAGATGATATTACTATCAGTGGCAATCTCATCATCGAGAATGGAGGAGAACTTGACCTCAGCGGCAAGGTGCTTAACGGCAAAGGAAACATAGAGGTCAAAGAGGGTGGAAAGTTAGTGATTTACAGCGATAAGGGCTTGCAAACCCTGAAAAGAGAAGGAGATATTCAGGTGGAGGGTAGTCGTACTTTCGCACAAAACGCAACATACGAATACAAAGGCACAACGCCACAAGAAACAGGTGATGGGCTACCTCCCACAGTCAAAAATCTCATTGTCAATAACTTGACCAATGTAACCCTGACCAATCCCACCAAAGTAGAGGGTATTCTCAAATTCCAGAATGGGAATATGATTTCTAACAATAAATTGACATTAGGTTCTGTTGAGGGGGCTACTTTTATTGTAGATAACACCAATGGCGGCGTTACAGGGCAGGTAATTGCTCAACGCTATACAGGTGAATATGTTTATAGAACAACAGTACAAGGCTATACTTATTTTTCTTCTCCTGTCAATGGTGCTACTATTCAGAACTTTGCAGATAAGTTACCCATTGTCCTCAACCCCAATTATACTTTTTTTGGTACATACGCAGGGGCATTTCCTAATTTTTTCCGCTACAATGAAAGTAAACTTGCCAATGCTGATGTATTTGAAAATGGCTGGGAATCTCCTGCTTCGCTTGCGGAAAATCTGGAAGTGGGCAGAGGCTATATTTGTAACCTAAACACCCAAAACACCATAGATTTTAAAGGAACGCTGAATAATGGAGAGATTAAAATCAATTTAAGCAAAGGAAGTGGTACAAACTCTGGCTGGCAACTCATTGGAAACCCGTATCCTTCGCCTTTGGATTGGGAGAAAGTGTATGATTTACCTACAAATAAGGATTTTTTAGAAGACTACATTTATAGAAGAATCGCTATTGGCACTTACTCTGGAATGTGGGCATACTATAAAGCAAATGTAGGTGGCTTAAATGCAACGAATGGTGGCACTCAGGCAATCGCAATGGGACAAGGCTTTTTTGCCAAAATCAAAGACACAAAGTCCGCAGGGAATTACGAACTAACCTTCAACAATGCCATGCGAATCTATAACGGCAACCCCCAATTCTTCCGCACCGAAGAAGACGAGGAAGGCAAAACACAGGGAGTGGTAAAAGTCAAACTCACCTCTCAAAAGTGGTCAGACGAAACCATGATTTACTTCAAAAGAGGCGCAAGCGAAAAGTACGACGAGGGCATGGAAGTTCCCAAAGCGCAGTACAATTCCTCCCCTGCGCCCAATCTTTTCACAAGCATAAATGGCAAAAGAGTCGCTTTCAATGCTCAATCCATAGAAAATTTGCCCAAGGAGATTCCCCTGCACTTCATGGCGGCAAGTGGCGGACAACACGAAATTGGCATAAGCGAGTTAAGGAATTTCAAAGAAAACACACCTATTTACTTGGAAGACAAGCGATTGAATGTTACGCACGATTTGAGCCAGAAGGCATACAGCTTTACGGCAAATGCGGGGACAGATACCGCCCGTTTTGTGCTGAAATTTGAGGTTGCTTTTGCCCAACAGATTCCAGATGAAAGCCTGACTATTTATCCTAATCCTGCGGGTAACGAGTTGAAAATCAAGATAGATAGCAAGCTCAGAGGGAAGTTACAGATTCGCCTATTGGATATGCTGGGCAGGGAATTAAAAAGTCAA
>JAAFJS010000078.1 GCA_013298985.1 Cytophagales bacterium | reverse complement strand
GATTGAAATCGAAGAATATTACAAAAAAATAGAATATTCCAAAACCTATGCTGACCAATACAGCAAGGTAGTCAATGCCGCCGCCAATTTTAATAAGGTGGCACTGATTTTTGAAAGAGAAAAATAAAAGATATTGAAAAACAAAAAAACGCATCAGACTTACAAAAGTTTGATGCGTTTTTTTTCTTTTTGAAAATTTTTACTGCCAAGGCAATTTATCCAAATCCACATTTCCGCCCGTCAGAATCAATCCTATTTTTTTATTTTCGCCAATAAGTTCAGGATTATCCATCAAAATCGCCAAGGGAACGGCACAGGAAGGCTCAATGATGATTTTCATTTTTTCCCAGACCAAGCGCATTGCCTTGATGATGGTTTCTTCTTTTGCTAAGGCTATCTGGCTGACGTGCTGTCGGATAATGGCAAAAGTTTTTTCCCCAAGTGAGGTGCGTAATCCATCGGCAATGGTATCAGTACGAAGCACTTGCGCTATTTTGCCAGCTTGGAAAGACCGAAAAGCATCATCTGCCCAGGCGGGTTCTGCGCCTATGGTTTTGGCATTGGGCAATAAATAATGTGTAGCCAAGGCAGTGCCACTGAGCAAGCCGCCGCCACCCACAGGGCTAATCACCAAATCCAGTTCCCCGACTTCTTCTATCAATTCTTTGGCGCAGGTTGCCTGCCCAGCAATGATTCTTTCATCATTAAAAGGAGGAACAAAAACTGCATTGGTTTTGCTAACTATCTCATTGAGTGTGGTTTCTCTTGCTTGTAGTGTAGGTTCGCATAGAAAGATTTGACCCTTATACGTTTTTACGCCTTCCATTTTTATCTTGGGCGTGTTTGTAGGCATGACGATATAGGCGGGAATCCCTCGTCGCAGGGCGGCGTACGCTACTGCTTGGGCGTGGTTGCCAGAGGAGTGCGTAGCAACTCCGTTCTTTGCGTTTTCATCTGACAAAGAAAAAATAGCATTGCTTGCACCGCGCATTTTGAAAGAGCCTGTGCGCTGAAAATTCTCACATTTGAAAAACAACTTTGCCCCTACCAACTCATCAAGAGCCTCAGAGGTCATCACAGGTGTTTTGAAGGTAAAGGGTGCTATGCGCTGTGCCGCTTCGCGTATCTGAGCCAAAGAAATAGGTATCATCTTGTCGTGTTATTTTAGTAGTTTTCTGTCGCGCATCCAGCCTTCCATTTCCTTGTCCCAGCCCTCTACTCGCCCGCGATTTCTCTTGGTAATGCCGTAGCCATGTCCACCTTTTTCGTAGAGGTGAAATTCTGAGGGTATCTTATATTTTTGCAACGCCTGATAGAATACAATGCCCTGCTCAGGGTTTAAAAAGTCGTCCCCTGTAAAAATCATAAAAGTAGGCGGTGTTTCTGCGCTGACCTGTTTTTCAAGGCTATAATCGTCTATCATTGTTTGGCTTGCTTCTGCACCGAGTAGTTTTTCCCTGATACCTTTTAGTGCTTCTTCCCCTATGCGAAAAGAGATGAGAGGGTAAATCAAGAGCATAAAGTCAGGGCGCACACTGAGGGTATTGTCAGTGATTTCTCCTACTTGTGTTTGAAAGCGCGTACCTGCGGTTACCGCCAAATGTCCACCCGCCGAAAAGCCCATGATACCTACTTTATTAGGCTCTATTTTCCATTTGGCAGTATTTTTTCTGATGATTCTGAGGGCTTGCTGGGCATCTTGGAGGGGTCTGATGTGCTTTTCGGTCATCAATCTTTCATCGGGTAGGCGACTTTTGAGTACAAAAGCGGTAACACCACGCGCCATAAACCACTTAGCGAGGTCATGCCCTTCATGCCGCATAGCCAATATAAAATAGCCACCACCAGGGCAGATGAGGACAGAAGTTCCATTTGGCTTTTTGGGCAAATACACATACAGCATTGGGTTCTGCACATCAGTGAGGGTTTCTACCCCTCCAAATTTATCTGGATTAATACCTATTTTTTCGGGAATTGCTTGGGGAATAGCCCCAGGAACACCGTTAGGATAGAGTAGCAAAGAGTCTTGCTGGGCAAAAACACCTGCATTTATTAACAAGAAAAGAAATGTAAAAAATAAATTTTTCATGCAAATTAGAATTTATTTGAGTTCAAAAAGGTATTGATATTGGCGTAAAATGCAATTAGTTAGCAAATTAGTAAAAATCTGATAGTGAAAACGCAATCGTGAAAAAATAATAGTGCTGGTAACTG
The DNA here is from genome assembly GCA_013298985.1 of Cytophagales bacterium. Lineage (GTDB taxonomy): Bacteria > Bacteroidota > Bacteroidia > Cytophagales > Thermoflexibacteraceae > Thermoflexibacter. Next base: position 20,462 of record JAAFJS010000078.1, on the reverse strand, counting down.
ATTTGGGTAGAATATTGCGGTGGAATAAGTAGTTTCATTTTTTTAGGCATTCCTAAACTCCTTTAGGAGTTTAATATTGGTAGAAATAGTAATTGTGATGCTCCACAAACTCCTTTAGGAGTTTAATGTTCAATTTTTGTACAACTCCTAACGGAGTAGCAATATATTTGTATCGTTTTCCTACCAATATTTAACACCTACGGTATATTTTTATACGCACAATTATTTTTGCTGATGTACTTAATCAGCCAATAAGCATTGATATACTAAATAAAAATTTGAAAAAAACAAATCATATCGTCCCATTAGTCGGTCTAATTGCCTTATTTTCCATCTTTGCCATGGCACTGCTGGAAATAAGAGTTGCCAAAACAGGTAATTTATTTCATAAGGCTTTTGAGTGGAATTTGTTTTTGGCGTGGATTCCATTGTTGTTCTCTTTGGTGCTTTACAGCCTGCACACATTTCAAAAACTTCATTTTTTGGTGTTTTTTGGCGGTTTTTGTTGTTGGTTATTATTTTTTCCTAATGCGCCTTACCTCATCACCGACTTGGTGCATTTGAGGGCGAGTAAGGTGAAAAGTTTTCCATTTTGGTATGATGTTGTGATGATATTTAGCTTTGCTTTTTCGGGTTTACTCTGCGGGTTATTTTCGCTTTATCTGATGCAAAAGTTACTCAATCAATATTTTAACAAAATTTTAGCAGGTGTTATCATAGGGTTTTGCCTTTTTTTGACGAGTATTGGTATTTATTTGGGCAGAATGTTGCGGTGGAATAGTTGGGATATTTTTAATAAATACTCCTTACTTTTACAAGATATTGGGGAAATAGCGCAGCAGCCTGATGGACTTTTGTTTATTGCCATTCATAGCATTTTGCTTTTTTTGGCATACCTCGTTGTATGGACTTTGATAAAGATGAAAGAATAGAAAAAACACACTAAAACCTATGACAAACAGAACCTTACGGCTGATTATTATTTTGGCAACCATTTCCATTTTGGGCATTGTGGTTACGCAGGTCTATTGGGTGCGGCGTGCTTTTGACCTCAAAGAGAGGCAGTTTGACCAGACCGTTCAGGTGAGTTTGCAGGATATTGCGGAGAAAATTTCCGCTTTCAATAAGACCGCCCTGCCCAGTGCCAATGTGGTTACGCAGGTTTCTTCGGATTATTATATCGTTCATATCAACGACATTATTGATGCCAACCTTTTAGAGCATTACCTGAAAATTGATTTTAAAAAACATCAAATCGAGGCAGATTTTGAGTATGGAATTTACGACTGTACGACCGAAAAAATGGTGTATGGAAATTATGTCAATTTCTCAAACCAAAGCGTAGAAAAGTCCAAAACGGAACTGCCCAAGTGGGATAAATTTACCTACTATTTTGGGGTTTATTTCCCCAATCGCGCCACTTATTTAGCCTCCGAGATGGAAATTTGGATTTTTTCTTCCCTGATTTTGTTGGTAGTGGTGATTTTTTTTGGATATACCCTTTTTGCTATTTTTGAGCAAAAACGTTTGGCTGAAATCCAAAAAGACTTTATCAATAACATGACGCACGAGTTCAAAACGCCCATTGCGACGATTGCGATTTCTGCTGATGTGCTGAGTAGCCCTACTATTATTGAGTATCCCGAACGCCTGCAAAACTACGTTTCTATCATCAAAAACGAAAATACACGCCTCAAAAACCAAGTGGAACGCGTGCTGCAACTGGCAAAGGTAGAGCAAAGAGAACTCGATTTGCAAATAGAAAATATTGATTTGCACGATTTTATCAAGGAAGCTACTGCCAGCTTTGCGCTCAAAATCAAGGAAGGCAAGGTGGGCGAAAAGGCGGGCGAACTCATCTACGACTTCAAGGCGGAAAAACAGCGCATCGCCGCAGACAAAGTTCACCTGACCAATGTGCTTTATAATCTGATAGACAATGCCATCAAATACTGTGAAAAAGCACCTCACATCACCATTAGTACGCACCAGCAGGCAAACAGCCTCTTGCTCTGTATCAAAGACAATGGCATCGGGATTCCTGAAAAATATTATAAACGAATCTTTGAAAAGTTTTTTCGCATACCTACGGGTAACTTGCACAATGTCAAGGGGTTTGGGCTTGGGCTGAATTATGTAAAAAGCATTGTGAAAGCGCACAAATGGAAAATAAACATCATTAGCAAGCTGGACGAAGGCACTGAATTTGTGTTAGAAATCCCCATTAAAGCGTAGTTAAAGCCCATTAATTTGTATTTTTTGCAAAAAAACTTATTTGCTTTTCCTGTTTTTTCTATCCAACAAATAATACAAAGTGGGGATAATAAACGGCACAAGCAGTAGCGTAGAGGTCAGTCCGCCAATAATCACCGTTGCCAAAGGTCGCTGTACGTCCGAGCCAATGCCCGCCGAGCGCGCCGCAGGAATCAAGCCGATAATTGCCACAAAAAGCATCATCAAAATAGGGCGAAGTTCATGCACAGAAGCGTGCATTATCAGGTCTTTGAAGTTATAAAATCCTTCATGTATTTTGCGTTTGTAGGCAGAAACAAGCAAAACCCCCGCCATCACAGACACACCAAACAGTGAAACAAAACCTACACCTGCCGACACATTGAAGTTATAACCTCTTAGTAACAAGGCAATTACACCGCCAAGTGCCGCCAAAGGCACACAAAGCAAAGTAACCATCGTATCGCGTAAGTTGCCATATAAAGTGAAAAGTAAAATCCCTACCAAAATAAAAGTAATCGGAATTACCAAGGTCAGTCGCTTGCCTGCGCGTTCTAAATTCTCGAACTGACCACCATAAATCAGCGAATAACCTTTGGGCAGGTGAATTTGTTTGCTGATTTTTTCTTGACATTCTGCTACGAAACTGCCTTGGTCGCGCCCGCGTACGTTTGTGCGAACAGCAACGAGCCTTTTGCCGTCCAAGCGAGTGATATTGGTCTGACCGTCCATGAGTTTGATTTCTGCCAGTTGATAAAGTGGAATCCTTGCGCCTGATGGAGCATTGATGAGTAAATTTTTGACCACATCAATATTGTCGCGATATTCAGGTAAAAACCTGATTTTGACATCAAAACGCCTTGCGCCTTCATAGACCGTTCCTATCACTTTGCCTCCGATTGCTGCCTCTATCATCAGTTGGATATCGCTGACATTGATGCCGTAGCGCGCGGCATTTTCTCTGTTAATCTCAATGCTCAGTTGGGTCTGGATACCTTCCTGCTCTATGCCCGTTTCGCTTGCGCCTTTTACGTTTTGCACAATGGCAACTATGCTGTCTGCGGTTCTTCGCATCAGCAGGAGGTCATCACCCACCATAGAAATTGCCAAATCTGCCGCGCTTCCTGTTACAACTTCGGTTACTTGGTCGATAATGGGTTGTCCAAAAGAAAAATAAGCACCAGGCAGGGCGGTTTCCAGTTCAAATTTCATCTGATTAATCAATTCGCGCTTGCTCGTATCGCTGACCCACAAATCGTAATCTTTCAGCCCCACCATCACTTCGGTTCTGTTGGCGGCGAAAGGGTCAGTACCATCATCATTGCGCCCTGTTTGCGTAAAAATACTTTGCACCTGCACGTGCTTGGCCAGGACTTGGCGAATGATGGGCGCAACTTTGGCGTTTTCTTGGATAGAAACGCCCGAAGGCAAAAAGCATCGCGCAAAGATAGAACCTTCGTCCAATTCGGGTAAAAATTCTGTGCCTATTTTGGGAGCAAGATAAATGTAAGAGCCTATAATACAAGCAAATAAAACACCTAAAATTGGTTTGCAATAGGTAAGCAAAAAAGGTAACACTTTCTCGTAACCATGCTCAATCCAAATCAGTATATAGTTTTTTAATTCAAATTTTTTCTTGTTTTTAAAATAATTTTTATACATCAAAGAAATCAATACAGGAACAACCGTCAAAGCGCAAACCAAGCCACCAATCACGCCAAAGGAAAGCGTGTAAGCCATGGGCGAAAAAAGTTTGCCTTCCACGCGCTGTAAGGTAAAAAGTGGCAAATATGCCAAAATAATAATCAGAACGGTAAAAAATATTTCCTGCCCTATTTCTTTGGCGGAAACTTCGCATAACTCCCTGACATTGAGGTTTTCACAGTTTTCGTGTTCTCGTGTTTCGCGTAGCTTCCGCACCAAAGCCGCCGCCATCACGCACGCACCATCAACGATTATCCCAAAGTCTATCGCCCCCAAAGAGAGCAGATTGGCGGGGATTCCCATGACTTCCAGCATAATGAACGCAAAAAGTAGGGAAATAGGAATTGTAATCGCTACAATCAAGGCACTTTTAATACTTGTGAGAAAGAAAATCAAGACCAATACCACAATCACAATTCCCTCGATAAGGGTGTGAGAAACCGTACGAACGGTATAATCTACCAGTTCGGAACGATTGTAAATAATACGAAGATGGATACCTTCGGGTAGCTCGCTTGCCTCTAATTCTTTGATTTTTTCTTTGACCTTGTTTAGCACTACCAAGTCATTTTCACCACGCCGCAATAGCACAATTCCCTCTGTTCCCGAATTGACATTAATTCCCTCGTCAGGAATTGTATAACCAAAAACACCAGAAGGATTGGGTGGTGCAGTTTCTACCTTGGCAACATCGCGCAAAAAAATGGGTACGCCATCTACTGACTTAATGACGATGTTCTCGATGTCTTTTTCATTTCTAAGCGTACCAATCCCCCTGACCGCAAAGCCCTGACCGCCGCGTTGGATAATGTTTCCACCCGTATTTTTATTGTTTTTCTCCACCGCACTTATCAAATCGTCCAAGTTCAAATCGTAGTGTTTGAGTTCTTCGGGGCTGGTGAGAATATGAAACTCTTTGATAGGACCGCCAAAGGTCGAGATGTCTGCTACACCCTGCACCTGCAAAAGATAAGGTTTAATCACCCAATCCTGTAAAGTCCTGATTTGCATGGGCGTATAGCGTTGGTCTGCCTCGACCACATAGCGAAAAACCTCTCCTACGGGCGTAGTAAGCGGCGCAAGTTCAGGGGAAACTTCGTCAGGGACTTCGGCAATCGCCAGTTTCTCAATCACGACCTGTCGCGCATAAAAGTCATCTACACCGTCCTCAAAGGAAAGCTGAATGACAGAAAGCCCAAAAATAGTACGCGAACGACGCGAAAGCACTCTCGGTACACTATTTAACGCCCTTTCTATGGGAATCGTAACTTGTTGCTCTACTTCCTCTGCCGCGCGACCTTCGTACTGCGTAATCACAATCACGTTGGTATCCGAAATATCTGGATACGCCTCTATCAGCAAGCGCGTGAAAGCATAATAACCGCCAAGCATCAAAACCAATGCGCCAAAAATAACGGCTAAGGGATTGCGGAAAGAAAATGTAAGTAGTTTGTTTATCAAGGTTTTAAATGACTAATTTTGAATGACTAATGGCTAATTACAAATGAATAATGACGAATTTTTGCTTTTATTTTAGTCTAATAAGGTCTTTCAAATACTTAGAATCACACAAATATCAATTTTTCTTTTATTTCTTTTATTTCTTTCATTCCAGATTCCTCATTCCAGATTTTTTTTAATACCCAAAACTAAACCCTTTGAGGAGTATCACATTGGAAATCACGATACTATCTCCTTCGCTGACCCCACTTTTCAGAATGGTGTAATCGCCCAGTTGCTTTTCAGGGTCGACTTCCATTCTAAAAAACTGATTGCCTTTGCGTTTGAAAAGATAAGTTTTGCCTTCTACGGTAAGCAAAGCCGTATTAGGGACAGCAATTTTATCGCTTTCGCTAATGTCAAAATTTGCCTCTGCAAACATTCCAGGTTTGAATTTTTCTTCGCGATTTGGCAGGGCAATCCGCACATTGACAGTGCGCGTATTATTATTTAGCACTTCGCCAATTGCTACCACCTTGCCCTTAAAAAAATCATTGTCATAGGAATTGAACTCAATCTGGCAGTTAGACCCTACCCTTACGTGTTTTAAGTCGACTTCAGCTACATTTGCTACTATCCACGCCGTATTGGGCTGGGCGGATTTGAGTTCGGAGGGTTTATAGCCAAACACACGCAGGCGCGCTTCCAATTCGAGCATTTCATTTTGGGCATCAATCATACCCGTCTTTGCCTCTAAGAGTTCGCGACCTGTGGCGGCGGCATTTTTATACATATCTTGGACGCGGGCATAAAAATCAGCATCGCGATTTACGTGGGCAACACTCTGTAAATAAGCACTATATAATTCCGTAATTTCAGGATTTTCAAACAAAATAATCTTACTATCTGTCCCTTGTGCGCCTGCATAAATAGAAGCGGCAACCTTCGCAGGTGCTTCTACCTTACCTTCCAGCGAACGCTTAGAAGCAAACCAAGTGTCGAAATAGGGTGGCAAAGAAGCAAAAACAATCTGATTGCCATTGTCTTTGATTTCAGGTTTACTTGCCTGCTTCATTTGATAAACTGGCTTGTCTTTATTTTCACAAGCAAAAAGTAAAAAACCAAGAATGAGTATTTTATATTGCGTTGTTTTCATGTTGTTTTAAAAAAGTGATGATTCGGCTTGATTTTTACTACTTAACTTTATTGACTCTTTCAAACTTCAAACCAATTTAAACCCTATCAATTTTCTGCGAGTTGCTGAATATACCCACTGACAAAGAGCAAATGAATGTATTTTTTTTGTAAATCTTGCAAAGCCTCGTTGTAATATTGCTGTGTATCAAAAAAAGTGCGTTGTGCGTCCAAATAATCAATAATCGTAGTATTTCCCTTCAGATACGCGTAGCGCACCGTACTCAGCACCTGCCGAGATTTGTCGACTATATCCCCAAATTTGGTGAGATTTTCTCGTGCCATTTGGTAGAGATTATACGCGTTCAAGATTTCGGTGCGCGCCTGCAATCGAGTCGTATTGAGTTGCAGTTCGGCTTTTTCCCTAATCACTTTGGATTTTTGGATTTCGCCTTGGTTGCGGTCATAGAGGGGAATCGGAATCGTGATAAAAGTCCCTGCGTACAGCACACTATTCTGCGGATTGACCAACACGCCTATTTCTGGCTGTGGATATTTGAGTGCTTCTTGGAGCTTGATATTACTTTCTGCGGTTTTGATAACTTGCTGATTTGCCTGAATATCAGTGCGTTTGGCGTTAGCAAAAGCAAACAAACTGTCAATGACAATAGGTAAATTCTGGAAATCAATGTCTGGCTCCGAAACGGTTACGCTGTCTTTGACCCCAAGCAAGAAGGTAAGTGATTGCTTCTGCGTAGAAAGCTGACGTTCGGTATTGAGGATTTGGAGTTGGTATTGCTCCGAGAGAATCTGCGTTCTGATGAGTTCGGAAGGCAAAATTACTTCATTTTTGAGGCGATTCTGGTTGATACGTATTAGTGTATCTACGTTTGATTTGGTTTCTCTTAAAATGATGATTTTTTGTTTGAGAATCCACGTATCCAGCCACAAATTAGCCACCTCATACACCAGATTTCTTTTCAAATCCTCAATATTCTTTTGTACCAAACTGACATTTTCTTTGGCAAAATCTATTTTCTTTTGTCTTTGTTGCTTTACATAAAACTTTTGCGTGAGTTGCCACCAATCTTGGCGATTGCGCCCACTAATCAGAAAAGAAGAATTATCTGCAAACTGACTTCCATCTAATAAAAAAAGGAGTTGATTATTAATTTGTGGATTAGATTTTAGCCCCGCCGTCGTTACATCACTTTGCAGTATGGGTATATCGTACTGACTTACTTTTAGGTACGGGTGAGCTTGTGCCGCCTGCCTGACTGCACCGCGCAGAGAGAATGGATTTTGTGCTTTTGAGTAATTTGTTAATAATAAAGCAATTATACAAAAAAGTATCAATAATTTTAACTTCATTCAATTTATATAGTCTTTGTCAAAGTAACAAAGGTACATCTTTTTTTTTCAAAAGGTATGTTAAATGAATTAAAAAGGCATTAAACTTATTGCTATCAGTCCGTCTGCTTATTTCTTAAAAACAGGCTTAAATTTTTGCCTTAAAAAAATGGGCTTAATAACAACAAAAACTTGCTTTTTTATTAAAATTACCTGTTTTTTAAACTAATATTTCAAAAAAATATACTTTTTATTAAAAAAATGATAAAAAAATGAGCTAAAATTTTGAAATTTAAAAATTTCATCTTAGTTTTACATTAAAATTACAAAAATACGATTTTTATGGTGTTTTTTTAGCCATACAATATCAAAAATTGTAAAATTTTGTAAAACTATCTATGATTTTTGACTTATAAAATTCATTTTTAAAAATAAATTAGTAAACCATATTTAAAATCTAACGAAATATGAGAAAATTTTTCCGTTGTATTTTTACATTTATTTTGTTTGCTGTATTTCACTTTTCAGCAACTGCTCAGGCTGTCGTAGATTCTACGGTTGCCCAAAAAGGTAAACTGACCTTTTCTGGTTATGTAGATGCCTTTTACTTTGCAAACCTTAATAATCCAAAATCTCAGAAAAACTTGGGTAGTTCTGGATTTGAACGTGCTTTTGACCAGCGTGCGGGTCAGTTTCAGGTGGGTTTGGTTCAGACTAAAATAGGCTACTCTTCCAGCAAGGTAGATGCCGTTATGGACTTAACTTTTGGTAATAATGCCGATTTGGGTAACTATGGAAACTTAATTGGTCCTTTGGGCAGAGGTACTACTGCACTGGCTATCAAACAGGCTTATATTACCTATAAAGCCACAGAAAAATTGAGTTTCACTATGGGACAGTTTGGTACACACATTGGCTATGAGGTCATTGATGCCCCTTTGAATTATAATTACAGTCTTTCAAATTTATTTAATAATGGACCCTTTTATCATGTAGGTTTAAAGGCAAACTTAGCCATCAGTGATAAATTTGGTTTGATGGCAGGTGTAGTAAACGGCGTGGATAATATGTATGACAATAACAAAGCAAAAGCGGTTATTGCACAAGCATTTATTTCCCCTGCCGAAGGCTGGAATGTATATCTGAACTGGATTGGTTCTGACGAATCTTCTACCAGACAGGATAGTACAGGCTATTTTTCCTTGTTTGATTTGACCACTACTTACCAAGTTACAGAAAAGTTTTTTGTAGGGTTGAATGCAGCTTATGGTAGCCAAAAAGGTGATTATCAAGGGCTTACTCCTTACTATTCTAAGGCATTGAACTGGGGTGGTGTAGCACTTTACTCTAATGTGAAGTTCTCTGACATGGCAGGGCTTGGTATCAGGGCTGAGGTTTTTGACAATACAAGTGGGGTAAGATTCCTGAGAAATACATTGGCTGATACAGGTACAGATGTTTTCTCTTTTACCATTACACCCAATTTTACCTTAGCTGATGGTATGATTATGCTGAAGCCAGAACTTAGAATTGACAGCTTCAAGAAAATAGCAGGTGCAGGAAACGAAGGCTCTCAACAATTTGAAGATAGCAAAGGCAATTTTACAAAAAATTCCCAAACCACCATAGGTATGGCAGCAGTTTTTAAATTCTAAATCAAAATTAACCAAATTAATAATCAATAAAATATCACTTATGGAACAAGCAGTATTTACCGTAAACAATGTGTGGATGATGATTTCCACAGGCTTGGTGTTCATTATGCACCTTGGCTTTGCCTCCTTGGAGTCGGGCTTGACTCGTTCAAAAAACACAACCAACGTATTGTTCAAGAATACGTTAATCCCTGGAATTGGTCTTTTGACGTATGCCTTACTTGGTTTTAACTTGATGTATCCTGGCTTTGCAGCAGGAACTTCTATGGATTTCTTCGGCTTTTCAGGCTTTGGCTTGACGCTTCCAGAAGGTGGCGAAACCAACAAATATAACGTTGGCTATACCTACTGGACAGACTTCCTTTTCCAAGGAATGTTTGCCGCTACCTGCGCGACGATTGTTTCTGGTGCAGTAGCTGAAAGAATCAAATTAAATTCGTTTATGGTTTTTTCTATCCTTTTTGTAGCAGTTACTTATCCCATCATTGGTAGCTGGAAATGGGGTTACGGTTGGCTGAACACACTTGGTTTCTGGGATTTTGCAGGCTCTACACTGGTACACTCCGTAGGTGGCTGGGGCGCATTAGCAGGTATCCTATTGCTCGGCGCAAGAATTGGCAAATACGAAGGCAAAAAAATAAACGTTATCGCAGGACACAGTATGCCTTTGGCAGTATTAGGAACTTTCATGCTGTGGCTGGGTTGGTTTGGCTTTAACGGCGGCTCTGTATTGAGTGCTGACCCAGGTGCTACTTCCAGAGTGCTGGTAATGACCTCTTTGGCAGCAGCAGCAGGTGGAATTGCGGCAGCACTTACCATTATGTTTACCACCAAAAAATATGATTTGGGCATGGTACTCAATGGTATCTTGGCAGGCTTGGTAGGCATTACCGCAGGCGCAGACCAAATGGGCGTATTGGATTCCGTATTAATTGGCTTGATTTCAGGTGTGATTGTAGTCTTTGCCGTCTTAGTTTTTGACAAATTAAGAATAGATGACCCAGTAGGTGCGCTTTCAGTTCACTTGGTTTGCGGTATCTTTGGCACACTTGCCGTAGGTATTTTTGGGGCAAAAGCTGGTATGAACCAACTCATGATTCAGTTGTTGGGCGTTGCTGCTTGCGGTGCTACTGCTTTTGGTTCTGCTTTCTTGTTTTTCTTTGTGATTAAGAAAACCATGGGCTTGCGTGTAACTGCCGAAGAAGAAATCGAAGGCTTAGACCACCACGAGCATGGTATGAACGCCTATAACCTGCAAAATGCAGAAGTTGTCGAAAAAAAAGTGAAGACGCATGACAACGGCGTAAGCAAAGAAGAAAAAGTGTTGGCATAATTTAAAGTTTAACTTTTAAGGTTTAACGTTATGGTTCTCTGACAATTTTTGTGGGAACTTCTCTTACGCCTACCCTTGCACTGCGATACAGGCTGTTTTCCCCCTTTGGAGGGGGGTAGGGGGAGGAAAAAGCATCAAAATAAAGTTTAGCACAAAAAATGTCATACAATCAAAGTTATTTGTCTATAAAACATTTTTTTAATACTAAAAAGCGATTGGTCAAAAACACCAATCGCTTTTTTCTTTGTTTCTTGGATATTCTTTTGCGAAGTGCTGTAAGAACAACCATTTTGTAGAAAAAACAATACAAATTACTTAGGCAACATTTCAAGATTAATTTTTTGATATTTGTACCCCTGACCAATCAGCCACAAAGCCAACGTAAATCAAAAACTACCATAATGATGGAAACACAAATTCAATTCTTACAGAAAATCAAGCACTTATCCTTGGGACTTTACTCTTTTGCGGATGAATTAGCGGAGATTTTGGGGTTAAGCTCAGACAGCGCGTACAGGCGCATACGCGGGGAAACGGTACTTTCCATCGACGAACTGCTCAAAATCTGTCGGCACTACAAGGTTTCCCCTGATATTTTGAATGAAAGTGATGCAGGCTTTGTCAATTTCCATTACAATCTTTTGCAAAACGAAAAAGATTTTGAAAATTATCTAACCTCGTTCCTTGCCTCGCTACAATCGCTGAAAAAAGCAGGAAAATTGGCAAAAATCATTTATGCCGCAGATGATGTGCCTATCTTTCACCATTTTAACTTTACCGAACACGCCGCCTTCAAGATGTTTTACTGGGCAAAATCGGTACTGAACATCAATGTTTTTGCAGGAAAAAAGTTTTCACACGCGCTGATTCGCCCTGAGTGGCTGGCATTGGGCAGGCAGATTTACGAAACTTACTGCCAAGTGCCTGCTATCGAAATCTGGACGGAGGAATCGCTGGATAGCACACTCAAACAAATCTTATATTATTGGGAATCAGGACTTTTTGAAAACCCCAAAGATGTAGCAGTCATCATAGAGCAAACCGAAAAAATGATAGAACTGATAGAAAAACAAGCAGAAATAGGCTCAAAAACCTTAGATGTGCGCCACCATGACAATTTTTTGATGTATCAGACGGAGATTCAGATAGGTAACAACTGTGTGCTGGTAACGGCAGGCACGCAGAAAATGGTTTATATTCGGCATCAAACCTTCAATACACTGCGAAGCACCAACCCCAATTTTTGTAATGAAACTGAGCAATGGCTGGCAAACGAAATCCGCAAGTCTGTGCCTATCAGTGGAGTAGCTGAAAAACAACGCTACCAGTTTTTTCAGAAAATCAAACAAAAAATACATAAACTGTCTGCCAAAATACAGTAAATCAGGTAGTTATCTTTCAAATACGAATCAAAATCACTTCCCCAAGCAGATAATTGGAGTAAGAGTTTTGGAGATGCAAAAATTTCAGGATTATCATTTGCAACACCATATAATTGAGTAAGCATAAACGCAAATCCCTCAGAAACTTCTGCGCTTGCTATGACTTCCTTGTCAGTTTCATTGAAAAACTTATGATAAACGCCTCTTGATACAGTAAATGACTCTCCAGCCTTCAATAGTTTTTTCTCTCCATTTCCCTGCTCTTTATTGCCAAAAGAAGAATTAGGGACAAGAACCTTTGAAAAATCAGGTTTATCAAAACGCAATAAGTTCATAACCAATGCGACTAATAAATAGCCTAAAATGCTGTAAAGTAGGATTCTAAAAGACTTTTTTATGTTTTGATTTAGTTTAAAAATAGGCAAAATACGTTCAGCACTAAAAATCCAATTATCAAAAACCTAATTTCCATTCTGCAATTTTTTGGAAAAACATCACCAGCGCAAGAGGCTCTACGGCAACCGCAAACACAAAGCCAAACAAAGCACCGTACAAATGGGCAGAGTGATTGATGTTGTCCTCGCTACCTTTGGAGTAAAAATAAGAATAAATGACATAGACCGCCCCAATGATGAAGCCAGGAAGTTTGATGGTCAGAAAAACGGAAATCGGATTGAGAGGTTCGTACAAAATAACTGCAAAAAGTACGGAGGCGACCCCGCCCGACGCACCCAAAGAATTATAATGTGGGAGGTTTTTGTACTGCAAATAAGTAGGAATATCTGAAACTATAATGCCCACCAAATAAACGCCAATCATATACAGACTTCCCAGCACCGTTCCATGCACCATCGTAAAGTAGGATTCGAGCCACTGAGCAAAGGAAAAAAACGTAACCATGTTAAAAATAAGATGCACATAGCCGCTATGGATAAAACCTGAACTGATAAAGCGGTAATATTCCTTCTTGCGCGCAACAGTGTAAGGATTCATAATGAGTTTGCGGGTCAGCGACTCGTCCGAGAAAGCCATGTAGCTTGTAATGGCTGTGATTGCTAAAAAAAAGTAAGTAATTGGATAATCTATCATGCTACCAAAATTTGTTTTTGATTTCTAAACTTCTTGTGCCTCAAAGATGACATTTTTTCCAGAAAAAGCCTAACATTCCCCAAATTTTCCTTGCAATCTATTTGCTGCGCTGGACGTTTTTTTCCTTCAAATCCTAATTTGGCATTGGGCTTGAAAATACGGCAGAGCAGTTTTGTATTATTTGTTTAAGAATACCTGTTTTTGTAGCTTTGTAGAAAGAAAAAATGATAGTGTTTTCAAACGTATTATGCTCAAAATTTCACCTCCCCCTAACCCCCTCAGAGAGGGGGAAAACAGTCTTTTCTCCCCCTTTTGGAGGGGGTAGGGGGGAGGTTATCATATAATTAGAATCTTCACCGAAGAAATATTACCTTTTTTACCCATAGCATTTATGCGAATCAGTAATCAGTCCGCCATGCAAATCAAAGACCGCGCAGACATTCTGGAAGTGGTGCAGGATTTTCTTTCTCTCAAAAAAAAAGGACAAAACTACTGGGCTTGTTGCCCTTTTCACAATGAGAAGTCGCCCTCTTTTTCCGTCGCGCCCGCGAAGGGAATTTACAAATGCTTTGGCTGTGGGGCGGCAGGTGATTCGGTCAAGTTTGTGATGGACATTGAGGGGTTGAGCTATCCAGAGGCGTTAAAATATTTGGCAAACAAGTATAGCATTGAAATAGAGGAAGATAAGCACGAAAATCTTGACGAATACAAAGCACAGCAAACCCTTCGCGAAAGTGTTTTGATTGCCATGCAGTTTGCCCAAAGGCATTTCCAAAAGCTACTCACTGATGACGACGAAGGCAAGGCATTGGGTATGAGCTATTTCAAAGAGCGCGGTTTTTCCCTGCTTACCATCGAGAAGTTTGGCTTGGGATACAGCAAAGACGACTGGCATGATTTGGAGAAAACGGCTGTAAAAGAAGGGTTCACAGAAGAAATTTTGGAAAAAGCAGGACTGATTATTAAAAAAGAGGAAAACGGAAAAACCAATCAATATGACCGCTTCCGCAATCGAGTCATGTTTCCAGTTTATGATTTGGCGGGAAAAGTGATTGCTTTTGGTGCAAGAACCCTGAAAAAAGACGAAAAACCTAAATACTTAAATTCTCCTGAAAATGAAGTTTATAAGAAAAGTGAGGTACTTTATGGTATTTTTCAGGCAAAAAATGACATCAGAAATAGCGATAATTGCTATCTCTGCGAGGGCTATACCGACGTAATTTCACTGCATCAGGCGGGCGTTCAGAATGTAGTCGCTTCCTCTGGCACTTCGCTTACCGAAGGGCAGATTAAGCTCGTAAAGCGATTTACAGAAAATATTACGGTTCTCTATGATGGTGATAATGCGGGAGTGAAGGCATCTCTGCGCGGGATTGATTTGATTTTGGAGCAGGGAATGAACGTGCGTGCCGTTGTTTTCCCCAATGGCGAAGACCCTGATAGCTATGTGCAGAAAGTAGGTGGCGCGGCTTTCAAAGATTTTTTACAAGAAAACGCCAAAGACTTTATTACTTTTAAAGCGGAACTTTTGCTTGGGGAAGTCAAAACTGACCCCATTCGCAAGGCGGGCGCGATTCGAGAGATTACCAATAGTATTAGCAAAGTGCCTGATGCCATCAAGCGTGAAATTTATGCCCAAGACTGCGCCAAACTGTTTACGATTGAAGTTCAAATTCTGCTGACTGAGATTGATAAAATATTGATTCAGAAAGGTTTGCAGGAAAGTAAACAAAAACAAGAAGAACAGCGCAGAAATGCTGAAAAGCAAAAAGAAACGAAAAATAATTCCTCAAATTTTTACTTTGATGACATTCCGCTACCCACAGAGGAGTATATTTCAAACAAAACGCCCTCTGAAAATGCTGAGTACAGTGCTTACAATGAGGACGTTAGCGCAGAAGACATTGCGCTTTTTCAGAAAAAAGGCAACAAGATTCACCATGCCGTAGCTGTTCACGAAAAAGAGTGTATTCGCTTACTGTTAAAATATGGTAGTTTTTTGATAGAAAATGACACCAAACTTTGGCAGTATTTATTGGCAGAAATCAATGAGTTGCAGTTTCATACGCCCCTGTACCTGCAAATGCTGACCATGTATAAAGAGGCTGTTTCGCAAAATATTGTGGCTGATGATAGCTACATGATTCGCTTTGGCACGCCCCAAATCGTGGAAACAGTAGTCAATATCACTACTGAGAAGGACAAACCAAGTGAAAACTGGCACGCCATGCACGACATCACGATTCCTTATGAAAACGACGCAACCCAACTCCCCGAAACGGTTTTTTCACATATTTTGCGCCTCAAAGGAGAGTTTATTGATAATCTGCTGGAAAACTTGGGCTTGGAAATAGATGCTCAACATGAAGAAAATACAGAAAAAATAGATGAACTGCTCACCGAATTTATGCGCCTCAAAGAAATTCAAAAAGAAATGGACAAACCGCTTGGCAAAAGCATGAGGCGGTAGTGCGTTTGTTTCTAATCAAAAATTTTGCGTTTGAATTCATATTTTTCACCCAAATATGCCTTTTTTACTTGTTCGTTAATCACCAAATTTTCAGGAATATCAGAAATAAAAATGCGTCCACTCGTCAAGATGTAGGCTCGGTCGGTGATGGAAAGCGTTTCATCTACATTGTGGTCGGTAATGAGGATACCAATGTTTCTACTTTTGAGTTTGTAAACAATCTTTTGGATTTCCTCCACCGCAAGCGGGTCGACCCCCGCAAAAGGCTCGTCCAGTAGGATAAAGTTAGGGTCGACAGCTAAGGCACGTGCTATTTCAGTTCTGCGCCTTTCGCCCCCCGAAAGCACTCCACCCATGTTTTTGCGGACGCGGACGAGGCTAAATTCTTCTAAAAGCATCTCTACTTTTTCTTTTTGTTGGGCTTTGGTGAGCTTGGTCATTTCCAGTGGTGCTAAGATGTTTTCCTCGACCGTAAGCTGACGGAAAACGGAAGCCTCCTGCGCCAGATAGCCCACGCCCAGTCGCGCCCGCCTATACATGGGGAGTTTGGTAACTTCCATATCGTCCAAGAAAATGCGCCCACTGTTGGGCTTTACCAAGCCTACCATCATATAAAAAGTAGTGGTTTTGCCTGCACCATTGGGACCCAGCAGCCCTACAATCTCGCCCTGCGCCACCTGAACGGATACTTGGTTTACTATCGTGCGCCCTTTGTACTGTTTTACTAATTCTTCTGCTCTTAAAATCATTTTTTTTAATTACTAATGATGAATGTGGAATGAGGAATTAAATACTTATTGAGATTTAAAAAAGCTAAATTTTTCATCAAGGTATGCCAATAAAACCTCCCAATTCATATTTTCTATTAATTTGATATCTAATTCTTGATTTTCTATATTTTCCTTTATCCTAAGATAGAATTGAGGAGAACCTATTAATTTTTCCATATTTGAAATAATTGCATTATTATTTTCAGCAAAAATTTGGCTATAAAGAATATGAAGAGCATATAAAACAACTTTTTCAAATATCATTTTGTACTTATCATTGTCGATATTTTCACTGATAAAACGCGACAAGTTAATGTTGTTTGAGTATTTGATTCGCAAATAATTTGGTAATAAGAAACCAGATAAAGAGAGTACAGGAATTGCCCATATATACAAGTTACGTTCATAGTTTTTAGCTTTATATTCACCCCTTCTTTCATATACATCATTCACAATATCAAATACATAAAAATATAATTGATAAGAAGCAAGCATATCTTCATATTTAGCATTTTCAAAAATTTCTTCATAAAGACCAAATCTGTCTTCTTTATGAGAAATAAACATCAAATCTCCTTGCTGCTCTTGAAGTGATAAAAGTGCTAATACAGGATTCTGTAAGTAACAAGCAGCATAAAGGGGGGCAAGCGTTTCTCCATCAATAGTTTCTATACCCAATTCCTCTATTCTCTCTTGCTCCCTAAACTCTCCTCTCCTCCTTTCATACCAATAATTGGTTTTGAAAGATTCTTCTTGCAGGCGTATTTGGATTTCGTCATTTGCCTTGAAATCACGAGGATACATAGGGTTTTGTGAGTTGGTATAGCGCGTAACCTCCATATTGAAGCCTTCGTCACTGGAACGAATCAGTCTGAACATTATTCTTGCGTCCGAATCCATAAATTGCCTCTCAGTGATACTTGCTTCGTGGTATGCCGCATAAATGGAATAAACGGTTTGTGCGCCATTGATGACCTGTAGCCCCTGAATTTTGATGCTTTGCGCGTGAATGCCAATGGAAGGGACAATCTTGGTAATTGCGGTAATTCCATTATTAAAATACCAAAAGCTGGAAGGCTCAGTTTTTAAAGTTTTTACGATTCGCGGATTATAGTTAGAGTCGTGTAGCGGATTTCTGACATTTTTAAAGAATAGCCCAAACCCATATTTTTCAAATAGTTGATAAATGGTCTTGGGTTTTAATACAAAAATATATGCTTTCGCCCTACCATTCATCTCCAAAAAATCTCTTTTATAAGCCAACTGGGGAGAAGTTTCGCCAAGCAAACTTGGCTCTATACTTTCGCCGAACCTTTCTATTTCCAGCAATATATCACTGTCTTCTGCTATATATTTGTACGCTAAGGGATTATTAACCTTGACTTGCTTGAAGCGGAACTCTATAAAATCTCTTTTAATCTTCTCTATATCAATTACTTCCAAAGAGATTTGAGGGGCATAATTTTTATTAAAGCTATTAATATTGTCTTCTATCTTGGTATTGTACTTATCCAATGAAAAGAAAATAAACTTTGCTTCCCCGTTATTTTTTAGATGGTTGATGAATCCTTCATAATTTTGATTAAATTTTTCATTTCTACCTTTCTTCTTATCGCCTCGGAGTAGTGTTTCAAAGTCATTGAGGGTTTGTTTAAACTCACCAGCATCTATGTCGCCTGCGTTGTATGTGTTATCCTTTTTTTTTATATCTCTCCATTTAGATTGTATAATATAATACACTTCTTTGCCTTGGGTATCTTTATTAGAAAAAATAATATCGCAAGAGTTATCATCATCTCCTTCTGTAATGTACTGTTTGTAGAAAGGCTTTTGACCATAAAATGCTAAAAACCAAATAAGTAACGCATAGCTCTTTTTTTCTGCACGCTTGTTATCTTTGTGTTTTGTCAAATACTCATCTTGGTTATTTTTTTCAATAACCTCTGTTAACTCATTGTCCAAGAGATTGTAAAAAATATCTGTTTTCATAATTCTTTCATCAAATAAAATACTCACAAAACTAACGTCCTTTGATTATCATTTTTCCAAAATAACAAAAATTAACGCTACTTTTTGATTTGTTGGGAAAAATCTTCTAATTTTCCTCTCTCATTCAGCCTATTACCTTTACTTTGCGGTGGGAAATCACCACTGCAAAGATTGAATAGGCAGCAAGAGGCGAAAGTCATAAAACAAAACTTTAAGCATAAGATGTCTAAAAAAATAGCCCAATATATCATTTTTATTTTTTGTTTTCTATCCCTTGCCCACGCCCACGCACAGGAGAAGCTGACGCGCTTTGCCCAGATTTATATGGAGCAAAAGGCGGCAAATAGCAATGTATTGTGCATTTTTCAGGATAGCAGGGGCTTTGTTTGGCTCGGCACTACGGACGGGCTGGCAAAGTATGATGGTTACAAATTTATGCTTTACGAACATGACAACAACGATAGTAAGTCATTGATAGACAATCACATCAATAGTATAGCAGAGGACGAAAAAGGTAATTTGTGGATTGGTACGGCAAATGGTTTGAGCAAGCTGGATTATGCACAGGAATACTTTACCAACTTTTTTATAGACTCTCTCAATCCTGACCGCAATCGAGTAAACACCCTGCTGATTGACCAAAAGGATTACCTGTGGATTGGCACTGATGGTGGCGGCTTGGTGCGGTTCAATGAAATAGAAAATCGTTTTGTATTTTTGGAGTACAGCCCCCTCAAAAAAGACCCGCGAGAGAATGCCCACCGCAAAATCAACGCCCTGAGTATAGATAGATTCAAGCAACTCTGGCTCGCAACGGGCTACGGGCTGTTCAAATTTGACATGAATAAGCAAATTGATGTCGCCAATAACGATAATTTTACACATTATGTGCATAACCCGATTGACCCCAAAAGTATTGCCAGCAACCAGCTAAATTCGGTATTGGCAGACAATGGTGGCGATATTTGGGTGGGAACTGCGGAGGGCAATCTCAATAAATTAGACCGCAACACAGGAACATTTATTCGCCAACCTTTTCAAAATGAAGGTCTAAGCAATATTTCTTTTATCAATATCAACTCGATTTACCAGACAGCCGACTTACTGATTTGGTTTGGTGGATACGGTTCGGGGCTAAACAGCATAGACCCGCGCACAGGCAAACTTACGCGCCATCTCTCTGACAAAAGTATTCCGTTTAGCCTCAATAACAATGATGTAACGCACATTTACGAGGACAAGGCAGGTGTGCTATGGATTGCTACGGCGGGCGGTGGGCTGAACAAATTAGACCGCAAAGCAAGCAAGTTTGATGTTTATTTCCAGCGCGACGAGGCAAAAGCAAGTGGGCTAAGTCAGCGAAATATCAAGGCAATTTGGGAAGACAAGCAGGGCAATATTTGGATAGGAACAGCAAATGCAGGACTTGACAAGTACAATCCCCTCACAGGAAAATATACGCATTTCAAAAACGAACCTAATAACCGCAACTCCCTGTCTGACAATCGGATAAATGCCTTGCTGGAAGACAAATATGGCAATATTTGGGTGGGAACAAACAGAGGACTTAACGCATTGGCTATCAATGGAAACCAAGTAAAAATCACTTCTTATTTTGCTGAAACAAATAATCCTAACCAGATTCCTAATGATGTGATTACTGCCCTGACTGAGGACAAGGACGGTAATATTTGGATAGGAACGCTGGACGGTTTGGCAAAATACAAGCATGATGACCAGTCTTTTTCGATTTACAAACGCAATATTATTTACCCTAAAACCCTCAGTAGCAATACGATTCGCTGTATTCAGTTTTCCCCGCAGGGCGATTTGTGGATTGGCACTGATGGCGGCGGGCTAAACCAAATGAAACTTCAAAATGCACTGTTTGAGTCATTTAGGTATAGCTACACC
>JAAFJS010000077.1:10207-22891 GCA_013298985.1 Cytophagales bacterium | reverse complement strand
GTGCTGGAATTGTTAAAAGCAATCACACAATTAGTGAGTGTTGCAGTTGTTCCCAAAAAACTTTCAAAACCATTCATCAGTGCGCCACCTGTAAAACCCGCAGTATTATAAAGCAAAAAACAGTTTTGCAAACTCAGACTTCCTGTGTTCAGGATTGCGCCGCCATTGTCAGGCACGCCGCCATTTTGCAAACTCAAATTATTCATGTTTACCGTTCCTGAAATTATCCTAAAAATACGAAAAGGCATTTCGCTATTTCTCTTGATAATCAGTGTTTTAGCACCAGAGCCACCGTTAATTGTGATATTTTTACTAATAATCAATGTAGCATTTAATAAAATTTCATTGACATTGGGCGCAAAAGAAATGGTGCTATTAGGGCAGGCTCGCAAAAGTGCCTCGCGCAAAGAACCTGCACCACTGTCATTTCCATTGCTCACCACAAAATTGTTATTCTCTGTCAATGTGTAACTTACAGCCACAGACCTATCACTTAGCATTGCGCCACTTCTCGCCCTGACTGCATACCAGTACGTCTGCCCCACTTGCAAAGTCCTTGTGTCTGTGAATGTTGTTGCTGTTGTCGGAGAATTTGGCAAAGGCGTAAGACTTCCATTGGTAATATCAACTGCAAAAACATCATAATTGGTCGCGCCTGCAACTGCCGCCCACGAAAGCTGAATCGCATTACAACCAGTTGCTAATAAGCCAGTGGGCGTTCCAATCACGTTGAAATTACCTGAATTTGCGACAATATTAGGCGCAAAAGCACCACTTACGCGCACTTGTACCTGCGCGTTGGGTGCAAGCGCGGGAACAGTCCAGTTCAACGAAGTACTTGGCGCGTTTACTGAGCCAATATTTGTCCAAGTCATGCCGTTATCTGTCGAGAAATCAACAGTTTGTGTATTTCCTGCTGTTGCGCCAGCTTGTTGCCAATAAATGGTAATTGGCGCATTAGGAACAATATTTTGCCCTGTTTGCGGAAAAATAATTTCTCTGTAAAAAGGGTTAGAAGTCCACGTAAGTGCATAATCCTGTGTGTTTTGTGGAATATTTGCGCCTTTCACATTGATTGTATAAGTTCCTGAAGCTGGGTTGTCAATCGTAACTTGTTCTATATTATTTAGGTTATCTATCAGCCGCGTGGCGACAGCATTTGGAGAGGCGGGATTCAAGACCCAAGGGTTAAAAATAGTCCCATCAGGGGCGATAACTTCTAAGTTCAAATCATTGACTAAGGCGACTGTTGCCCCTGCAACTGCCTCATTATCAATCCAAGTGAGCATTACTTTTACCTCTGCTGTGTTCGGCGCAACTGTAATGGTGCGACTGATGGTTTGGTTTTGATTTATTTTTTGTTGTTCAAAACGGTTTTCGTCTAATGCTTTTAAGGCATTTGCGCCATTTAACCTTCCAAAACCTGTGCGATAATCGGGGTGCAAATTATTGATGTCGTCCGCATTGTTGCAAAGCAAAGCCTTTATCAAGTCCGAAGTGGGGTTTACACTGCCGTTTATTTGTTTGAACCTTTCGTAAAGTAGGGTAGCCACTCCCGCAACTGCTGGTGTTGCCATTGAGGTTCCGCTTTTGGTAGCATATTGATTATCAAAACTTAATGAAAAAACATCTACGCCTACTGCGCTAATGTCGGGTTTGATTCTGCCATCGCGCGTAGGTCCGAAACTGCTCGAAGTAGCCACTACATCAAGGTTATTCACAGAGCCTACAATGATAGCGTTTTTGGTAGCATCAGTAATGGTTGTAAAACCGCCCGCGCAGGAAGTTTGTCCGTTACCTGCTGAAACACACTGCGTTAGGAAAGGGAAAGTGCGCGCCAATAGGTCGCGTCTTCTGGCGCGATTTGGGTAGTTTTCTAAGCCCGCGCAGACCGTAAAAGTAGGTCCAAAAGAATTTTGCGTAATGACCACGCCCGCAGATGGGTTGGAAAAGTTGGCGGCAGTCAGCACTTCATCTTCTACAAAAGTGTTGGCATTAATCCTGCCTCCATTGTGGTCGCTAAAACTGTAAGAAAATAAGGTAGCATTGGGTGCAGTTCCCCTCGCCGTAGGGTTAATGATGCCTGCGCCCGTCAGCGTACCCGCGACGTGCTGTCCATGGTCGTCTTGGTTAGTGTCCGTAAAATCGTTATAAACTTCTTTGGGGACTACACGATTTTCAAAATCGGCGTGAGGTCGCAATATCGCGTCCCAAACACCCACAATTACGCCATTGCCTGTTAGGTTTCTGGGTGTATTATTTAACTGATTGACAGCGTGGCGATTACGACCTATTTCATTTTTGTTTTGCATAGGCGATTCCATCAAAGAAATAAACTGCACCCAAGCTGACTGGGCAAGCGTATTAACTTGATTTTGAGGAATATAAGCGACAACAGCTTTAAAAAAAACACTTTTTTTGATAATATTTCCTTTGAGTTTAACTACTTCATTTTCAATAGTTTCCAAACCTTGTGCTGAAAATAGACTAATTTCTATGCCTATTTTGCCTTCGTCTGCGCGTGCATGAGCAGGAATTGCATTTTCTCGAATCTCTTGGGAAAGTTTGGCGGTAACAGGCAGGGCAAAAAAAGCACGAATTTGTAGGTTTTTTACTTGATTTTCAGTAAGTTGGGAAGGAACAAAGGCAGTATAAGCAAGATTGGGCAGGTAATCCAACAACTGGATGCCAGATTTGGCGACGAGTTCTCTTTGTGCCTGGTCTGGAAGTTCGTAAAACTGTATGACAAGATGATAATGATTTTTTACTAACTGCTTGTCAAACAAGGATTTATTGTTTATAAAATCCATTGCATTTGCCTTGATTTCCATTTCGCCTGCTTGCAAATCAAGTCGATAGTTGTGCTGGGCAAATAGCTTACAGGAAAGCATAGCCACGCACGAAAGTATAAAAGTGAGTATAAGTTTATTCATTTGAGGTTAGTTTTTGATTGGCGTATTTTAGTTTTTTGCTCAGAATTTCAGCAGCCTTGTTTCCAAGATAAACCTGAATTTGCGAAGAATAGCAATGATTTTGAGTAAATCCTCTTTTTGGGTACAATCGTAGCTTCTGGAAATACAATACTGCTTACCTTCCATGATGACAAAACTCCATTGTTTGCCAATCGTTTCTACTCCATAAAGCGGCATATTATCTTTGTTTTTGGCTTGTGCTATCAAAAAAGCCTCTAACAGTTGTGCCATTGGCTCGCCTTTGGGGTTAAGCTGGGGTTTGTACTCCTGAAAATGAAAATACGGTTTTTGTATCACATTGAGCAAGCCTTTTGCCATCAAAAAATCTGCTTTGACCGTCAATTTCGTGTTTTCTACAGTCGCCGAAATAATTTTATCAAAGAAAGTAACCAGCCCATTGCCCGCCTCCAAATGCCCCAACTCTATAATATCAGAAATAAACTTTATTTTAAGGTCTTCTTCGCCCCACCCCCCAATGTTAAGAACCACATCTTTATATTTCTTATCAAAAATATATTGCTCGGCAATATTAAATATCGGTGGCTCAACGGCAAGCCATTCCTGCATCAGCAAGGTTTGCTCATCTACGATACGCGTGAGGTTAAAAAGCAAAATCAAATCTGCCTCTTTGTATTGTTTTCGTCCTGAAAAGGATTCATCATCATCATAGATTTTTTTTCTCTTTG
This sequence comes from Cytophagales bacterium, assembly GCA_013298985.1. Lineage (GTDB taxonomy): Bacteria > Bacteroidota > Bacteroidia > Cytophagales > Thermoflexibacteraceae > Thermoflexibacter. Next base: position 19,233 of record JAAFJS010000077.1, on the reverse strand, counting down.
CCATGCGTATTCTCTTTAAGCAAAGTTACTAAAAAAATTAGGAAAAGGAAATTCACGAAAAATTTGCAACATAATTCGGGTTCACCCACATCATTTGCAGTGGCGTTTCCAAACTTCCATCAGCATTTTTGATATAATTGATAAGTCTGCCATGTATCTCAAAACCAAGACTTTGATAGAACTGCACTGCTTTCTGATTGTTTTCACGTACAAAAAGTTCTACTAACAAAATGTGTGGAAAATCTATTTTTACATATTCTAAAAACTTGATAAACAATACTTTGCCGATGCCTTGACTTTGGGAATTGGGGTGAACTACTATCGTTAATTCTGCTAAAATATGTCTAAATGCTTGTAAATCAAAAATATAAGCGTGAATTTCGCCTACTATCTGATGCTCTATCTCTGCCACCAGACTGATGCCAGTTCGTAAACTGTTTTCTAAAAAACTGCGTACATATTCTTCAGTAACTTCAGAAGGAACTCTAATAATGCCACCACTTTTCTCACTGACAATTTGATAAAGCGACAAAATAGCAGGCAAATCAGCAAGACGAGCTGGACGAACTTCAACAGTATTTTGCATAAAATTAATTTCTTCTTTTTTTAGCTTTTTATTCTAACATGATTGTTGCATATCATGTTTTCTTTACAATTTTATACAATAATTTCTCAAAAAATGAATGTTTTTACTATTTTAATCATTGGTTCTTTGCTGTTTATCTCAAACAAGATGTCCGCACAAAGTGAAAATATAATGCAAAAATATGATGGAAAAAATCGTATTTTACTCATTTTTAGCTCTTCTGAAAAAGGGGAAATGTATGAAAAACAAATTTCTTTGCTGGCAAAAGATGAAAATGGTTTGTCAGAAAGAGCTATTGTCATTTTCCAGATTTTTGATGGTAAAGGCTTTGCCCCTAATCAGCAATCACTCAACAAAGATTTTTGTGAAAAGCTACGCGAAGAATTTGCAGTAAAAAAAGAAAAATTTTGCATCATCTTGATAGGGAAAGACGGTGGGGAAAAATATAGAAAAACTACTGTACTGACCACTGAGGAGCTTTTTGCAATAATAGATGCAATGCCCATGCGACAAGCGGAAATGAAAAAGAAAAAATATTGATAGGTGTTTACAATCTATCCAAAGTTTATAGCACCAGTTCCGTTAAAAATTCCAAAAAGGCATTCCAGATGATTACTTATCTGCTTTTTTACGTAATTTTGACAAATAAAAGCCTTGCATAAAAAATCAAATGAAAAATTCCTTTCAAAAGAAAATCTCGTATTTGGCGCAAAAACCGTATTATTTATTCCTTTTGGCGGTCAGCAGTGGATTGCTGGCGGGCTTTGCTTGGTACCAGTTTACGGTTTGGTTTATCTTTTTTGCCTTTGTGCCACTTTTGTTGATAGAAAAACACATTTCAGAAAATAGTACTCGCTACAAACGACCCACTTTCCAACTTTGGCTGTATTCCTATCTGGCAATGCTGGTGTGGAATATCACCGCCACATGGTGGATTTGGAACTCGACGGTGGGCGGAAGTATAGCGGCTTTTGTAGCAAATTCGGCACTGATGACCTTACCTGTGCTGTTTTTTTACTGGATAAAAAAGTATGCACAACACCAATTTGGCTATTTTGCTTTTATTGCTTGCTGGCTTACTTTTGAGTATGTGCATTTGCACTGGTCGCTTTCGTGGACGTGGCTACTGGTGGGCAACGCCTTCGCGCATACGCCCGCATGGGTGCAGTGGTACGAATATACAGGATTTTTTGGTGGCTCGTTTTGGGCGTTATGGATAAATATTACTATATTTCTTGCCTTATCAAAGCCTGCCGTTACTTTTTCCACCAAACTGAACCTGATTTTACTCCTTTTTATTCCTCTTGTTTTTTCGTATATTTTGTATTTCACGCACGAAGAAAAAGGCAAAGACGTAGAGATTGTAGTCGTACAACCCAACTTGGACTGTTTTGAAGAAAAATTTACCTACAATGCGCGCACAGGCGAAAACAGCACCACCTACGTTCCTTACAACGAGCAAGTAAAACGATATTTCCAGCTCGCAGAAACGCAAATTACAGCAAATACAGCCTTAGTTGCTTTCCCAGAAACCTCTCTGCATGAGGCTTTTGTAGAAAAAGATGCGCCAATGGTCGAGGCAGTGCAACGAATGCAAGCAACAATCCAAGCAAACCCCAACACCTCGATGCTCTCTGGGGCTGATACTTATATCGTTTATGACAAACCCAACGCAACACCTACTGCAAGAACATCGAGTGGCGTAAATTTTGATTATTTTAATGCAGGTTTATTTGTAGGCAATACAGGCAACATAGAAATTTATCACAAGTCCAAATTAGTGGTAGGCGTAGAAACTAATCCTTTGCGTGATATTTTCAAACTTTTTGGCAAAACTTTTATGATTAATTTGGGGGGAATCGCAGGTGATTTAGGTACACAAAAAGAACGTACGGTTTTTTTTAACAAAGATAAGATTGGCTTTGCGCCAGTGATTTGCTACGAGTCTATCTATGGCGATTTTGTTACAGGATATATCCAAAAAGGCGCAAATATCATCTGTATCATTACCAATGACGGCTGGTGGGGCAATACGGCAGGACACGTACAGCACCTCGCCCACGCGAGCCTGCGCGCTATCGAAACGCGCCGAAGTGTTGCGCGAGCCGCCAATACAGGTGTTTCTGGGTTCATTAACCAGCGCGGAGATTTTATAACACTTTCTAAGTATGGTGAAATGCTTGCCATGCGAAATACCATCAAAGCAAATACAGAGATGACTTTTTATGTGCAAATGGGTGATTATATTGGCAGAATCATGGCATTTATGGCGTGTTTTATGCTCGTTGCCGCTTTGGTAAAAAGCAAATTAGTGAAAAAGAAAAAATAGAAAATGCCTAAATTTTATTCTCTGACAAGATTTGTAAAAAACTCATTCTGCTGTAAAGAAAGTAAGGTGTTATTTTTAATTTTAACCCACCGTTTTAACGGTGGGAACTAACCAAATCTATCACAATAAATCACAAATTTTTTTCAGCACCAAACCCTAACCCAATCCTTGCTTGATGCGCTTGACCATGCTCGCACCTTCATACACAAAGCCAGTATAAACTTGCACCAAATCCGCGCCTGCGTCTAACTTTTCGCGGGCATCTGAGGCTGTAAATATGCCTCCCACGCCTATAATGACAAAGTTTGCCCCTAATTTTTGTCTTAAAAAACGAATTACTTCTGTACTTCGTGCAGTCAAAGGCTTTCCACTTAGACCGCCCGCGCCCACTGCGTCTATTTGGGCTTGTGGGGTGTGCAGGTTTTCGCGGCTAATCGTCGTATTGGTAGCTACAACCCCCTCAATACCAACTTCTTGTACGATTTCTATGATGTCATCTAACTGACTTTCATTCAAATCAGGGGCTATTTTGAGCAAAATCGGCTTGGGTTTACTTTTTTGTTCATTGCGGTCTTTTAGTTTTTTTAATAAATTTTTCAAAGGCTCTTTGTCCTGTAACTCCCTCAGATGAGGCGTGTTAGGTGAGCTGACATTGACCACAAAATAATCTACAAAGTCATGCAGTGCCTCAAAAGTAAGTTCGTAGTCTTGGACGGCATTTTCATTGGGCGTAATTTTATTTTTGCCAATATTTCCGCCCACTATCACGTCGGACTTGCGTTTTTTGAGTCTTTCCACTATTTTTCCTGCCCCTTCGTTATTGAACCCCATTCTGTTGATAATCGCTGAGTCTGCTAACAGCCTGAATAAGCGTGGCTTAGGGTTTCCTTCCTGTGCTTTGGGCGTAACTGTGCCAATCTCGATAAAGCCAAAACCCAAGCTTGCAAACTCGTCAATCAGTTCTGCATTTTTGTCGAAACCTGCCGCCAGCCCAATCGGATTTTTGAATTTTAATCCTAACAAATTTTTGGCTAAGGTTGGGTTTTCATCATGAAAAAAAATATTGAAAATTGTTTTTGCAAATGGCAATTTAAAACTGATTTTCAATAAGTTAAAGGTCAGTTTGTGCGCGGTTTCGGCACTGAGTAAGAACAATATTGGTCTGAAAAGAAGTTTATACATTTAGTTTTGCGCTCGAGTTGGCGTGTTTGAAATTAAAAACGGCGGAAATTTAGTGTTTTTTAGAATAGAAATTGCAAACTTGCGTAGTGAAACAAGGTAAATAACTCATATTAAAAACTAAAAAATCATGGGAAAACTCACGCCTCTTGGCAGAATAATCATCATAGCACTCATTTTGGGTGCCATTTTCGCAGGCTTAAAATTTTCGGGCGTATTGGATAAACTGAGCGCAGGAAAAACCGAAGAGGAGCAAATAGAACAAACTACTGATGCAAAAGAAAGCACAGATGAGAGCGCAGACAGCAATTCAGATTCTAGTGCGAAGCCTGTAAACCAAATATCTTCTTTCTCCTACACACCTGCTGCGGTGGTAGGCGGCACGCTAAAAGGAGTGGTTGAGTTGGGCGCAAGTGGCTTCAACTCGTTCATTATCAATATGGACAATAACAAAAACTGGAAATTAGAAAAGGCAGAATTTGGCAATAGCTTGGCAATAGAAAATATGGCAAGTGATGCAGACATTACCGCAGGGCTAAAAAAATACATTGGTTCTAAGCTCGACTTTGGCGTGGCAGGCAAAAATATTCACTTTGTGGTCAGTTCTGGGGCGTTAAAAGCTGAAAACACGCAAAAAATCATCAAAGCACTCAAAATGCTCAAATACAATGTCAATACCGTAACCGCAGAGCAAGAAGGGCAGTTGGCGTTGAAATGTGTGTTGCCAAAAGACTATGAAGACAAGGCGTTTGTGGTCGACATCGGCTCTGGGAATACCAAAATTTCGTGGGCAGAAGGCGGTGGCAAAATCAAATCGCTGGAAAGCTATGGTGCAAAATATTTTCAGAACGGCACTGACGACAAAGCGGTAGCAAGCGACATCGCGGCAAAGGCAAAGCAGATTCCTGATGGACTAAGAAAAACGTGTTTCATCATAGGCGGCGCACCTTTCAAGCTGGCAAAACAAGTCCGCAAGGGCGAAGAACGCTATACCACGCTCGAAGCTCCCGAATTTTATAAAGGCGAAGATGCCAAAGACAAGGCAGGTATCAATATCTACAAAGCCCTTGCCGATGCGACAGGCTGCGATACTTTTGTTTTTGACTGGGACGCAAACTTTACGATTGGATTTTTGCTGGGCTTGCCCAATTAGGAAATAAAATGGCGCGGCAGTTTTCGGAAACAAGAAAATGATTTGGGGAAACTGCCGCTTTTTTCAAAAAACTTATCGCTTTCTTTCATCTCCTCATTGTGAAATTTAAAAATTGCAATACATATTTTGCAAACTATTTTTTTGAATGGAAACCAAACTAAACCAACTCCTCAATAGCTTACCTTTTGTTTTGCCTGAAATTTGGCTGGCTTTTCTCTTTATTTTATTGATACTCATAGATTTATTTGGAAAAAAGAGCTATCTATTTTATGCCACAGGAGTAGGTTTGTTCACAGAAATTGTATTGATTTATTGCACGCCCTTACAAGAAAATTTGTTCCTCTCTGCGCTTTCTGCGGATAGTCTGTCGCAGGTTTTTAAGTATTTATTAGCCGTAATTTCTTTGGCTGTTTTGTTGCTCATCAGGCAGTCAAAAAAAGACCGTCAGCTATCCACCAATATAGGTGAGTTCTATGCGATTCTGATTGCTATTTTGTTGGGAATGAATATATTGACGATGACTACCAACCTGTTAATGATTTATTTGGCATTAGAAATGGTATCTATTGGTAGTTATATTTTGACGGTATTACATTTTGACCGCAGAGGCGTAGAAATTGGCATGAAATATACCGTTTTTGGTATTTTTTCAAGTGCGCTGATGCTCTATGGAATGTCGTTATTGTACGGATTTTCAGGTAGTTTGGATTTAAACATGATTGCAAAGGCAAGTACGCAAATTCCTACCTTAGCCTTTCTAACAGCGTTTTCATTGACTATCGCGGGTTTTTTGTTCAAAATTTCTGCTTCTCCCTTTCACATTTGGACTCCTGATGTGTATGAGGGCGCACCCACAACGGTCGTTGCTTTTCTCTCCACAGCAAGCAAGGTAGCTGGTTTTGCTATTTTGTCGCGCGTGGTGCTTGCTTTTCATTCATACACTTTGGTAAGTAATATCTTGGTAGTTGTAGCCATAGTGTCGATGTTAGTTGGTAACTTTTCTGCGCTTTGGCAGACCTCTTTTAAGCGGCTTTTGGCTTATTCGGGTATTGCTCAGGCGGGTTTTGCATTGGTCGGCTTAGTAACGATGAACGCTGAAGGAGTAAAAATCATGGTTTTTTATTTGGTTGTGTATTCCATTGCTAATTTGATTGCTTTTTTGGGTATCGTCTTAGTAGAATCGGGCTTAGAAAAATCAGCACAGATTGCCACAAACAAGCCACCATTTGCAGATAATATCCAGTATTTCAGTGGCTTAGGGAATACTTCTTTTGTTTTTGGCTTGGCACTTTCGGTGAGTATGATTTCTTTGGTGGGATTGCCCATTACCGCAGGCTTTACAGCCAAATTATTGATATTCACGCAGTTGTGGCAATCAAACACCAGTAGTTTGCTTTTGGTTTTATTAGTTGTTGGCTTGCTCACTACTGCTGTTTCGCTTTATTTTTACCTCAAAATTCTGTATTATTTATTTTTTAAACCAAGAATAGAAAACCTTGATTTTCAAATCAATACGTTTCAAAAAATCTTTTTTGTAGGACTTACCTTAGCTTTAATTATCCTATTTTTCAAACCTGAATGGCTGCTGAATTTGCTGTAAACCTAAAAATTATTTTCTTTCTGCCAAAATCCCACCTGTGAGCCTTAATAAAATAGTATTGGCATCAATAAAATTAAAAATAGCTTGCTGTTCGCCAAAAGCAATATTGAGGTAGTTTTGTTGTAAAATTCGATAATCAAAAGCATTGATAGAACCAGTGCGGAATTTTTCTTCTGCCAAGCGCAGGTTGGTCTGGGCGGCACTTTTATTTTCTATCGCAATTTTTACTTGTTGTTTTCTCAAATTATACAAATCATGGTTATTAGCCAAGTCGCGACGTAGGTCATTTTTGAGGCTTTCGATGCGTGTAGTGCCGTTTTGTTCTAAGATTTGAGCATTTTGGATAGCTCGGCGTAGCTGCCCCCCATTAAATACAGGTAGCGTAAAAGTGATATTGGCAAATGCGCCATAGTTGCGTGCTATCCCACTTTGGCGCGTTGCCCCACCAAAAAAGCGCGCATTGCTCAGGTCTTGATTAATCACATTGTAATTGGCATTTAGGTTCAGGGCAATGCGTGGTGCTTTATCACCTTGGCGAAGCCCTACATCATTTTTGAGGATTTCTTGGGTAAGCTGTAAGGTTTGCAGATTGGCATTGGAAGCAAACATTTTAGTTTCTAAATCCTGTAAATTATAATCTAAATCATTGAAAGTCAGTTTGTCAGAGAGTTGATATGTTTTGCTCATGTCTGTTTCGCCCAGCAGTACATTGAGGTCGCGAATCGCATTTCGGTAAATCAGTTGCTGATTAATATAAGCAGACGAATCCGTCAAATAATTGCTTTTTTCTAACAAAACATCGCCTGTTACGGCATTTCCGATACTTTTCTTGAACAGCACATACTCATACGTATCGCGCGACAAATCTACTGCTTGTTTTAAAATACTGATTAACTCATTGGACAAGACGGCGATATAATATGCCCTGATGATGTTTTGGACGGTATTTTCTATGACAATTCGCGCATTGCCCTCAGATTGTGCCTCTATGTTTGCCAATCTTTGCTTAGTGATATTGATGGCAAAACCATCAAAAAGTACCCATTCTGCTACGATAGCTGGTAATAAACTGTTATTGACCGTTGAGCCTTCTTGGAAAGCGGCGGGATTGACAATCACATTGTTATAATTATTTCCTTGTGTAGCGTTCAGGAAAATAGAAGGGAATTTGCCTGCCTGCCCCCAGTCGTTATTGTTGTGGGCTATGGCGATATTTTGTTTTTCTATCTGAATATCAAAGTTTTGCGCCAAACCCTTCTGAATTGCCTCTGTTAAGGAAAGGGGCTGACCGCTTTGGGCTACTGCTGAAAAGGTGAAATAGGCAATGAATAATGAGCATAAAGCAAATTTGGTAACAATACGTTTCATTTCAAAAAAGAGAATTAGTGTGATGTGCGTGCTTTGTATATGGTTGTTTTCTGCTTTTGTTGTTGGTTTTGCAAAGATAGGAAAAAAATGAGAGTAGCAAAATTGCGTAGGATTGATGTTTTTTTTGATTAGACTTCTTGCAAAAGTGTTTTTTATCGCCTCTCCCTCTGCCCTCTCCTTCTGAGAGGGAGAAATAGGTGCTTTTGGAAGAAGTCTATCGAAGACAATAAAAAATTAAGGAATAATACTTTGTAAACCACTTAGTATTCACAAAATATTATCCCTCAAAATTTTTATTTGATTATAACTTCTGACTTAGCTCACCACAATATCTTGCAAGGTGTCATCAAAAGTTACGCGCTTGCCTGACTGCAAAGCTGCCGTAGTCATCATGGTCGCGATGGAGTGGCAATAGCCTGCGCGCACACTTGCATTGGGTTCTTTTCTGCTTCTTACACATTCGAGCCAATTCCTGACGTGGGCAGAAGTCATCGGGTCGCCACCTGTATTGGCACTTGTTTCGACTTTTCCTTCTTCGGTTTGCAAGATAAAGTCAGGGAGAAGATTTGCCTCCATGCCCATCTCTTTGGCAAAGTTGGACTTCAATCCACCTTCGGAACTGACCTTGTTAGTATCTAAGTTTATCATGCCGCCATTGGAAAAATACAATTCCTTTGTGCCACCCGCTTCATTGTGCATACGCGAGCTATAAAGCACTTGAAAACCCTTGCTTAGGTCATTTTTTGGTCCGTAATCAAAAACGGCTGTCAGCGTATCCGCATTTACGCGTCCATCTTTCCACATATACACG
>JAAFJS010000077.1:0-10197 GCA_013298985.1 Cytophagales bacterium | reverse complement strand
CAGTGTATCTGCGTTTACACGTCCGTCTTTCCACATATACACGCCACCATTGGCAACTACGCTTCTCGGAAACTCATAACCCGTAAACCAATGTACAGTATCTATTTGGTGGCACATCCACTGGCTGGGAATCCCAGAAGAATACGGATAGAAAAGCCTATATTCCAGATATTTACGTGCGTCCCACTCTACTTGGGGGCGGTTCATCAGGAAGCGTTGCCAGTCTGTATCTTCTTGACGAATTTCCTTCACTAATTGCGGTCTGCGCCAGCGTCCTGGCTGATTTACGTTCCAGCACATCTCTACCATGGTAATATCGCCAAATTTGCCAGATTTGATAAAATCATTTGCTTTTACATAATTACTTGCACTGCGGCGTTGCGTACCTACTTGCACTATTTTTTTGGACAGACGCACCGCTTTGTACGCCCTGCGGTTGTCTTCCATCGTTTCTGCAAAAGGTTTTTCCACGTAAACATCTTTGCCCGCCTCTACACCTTCTATACAATGCAAGGCGTGCTGAAAGTCAGAAGTGGCAATTATCGAGGCATCAAACTGACCTTTTTCGTAGAGTTCTTCATTGTTTCGCGCTTTGAAAAGGTCTTTTTTGCCTGTTTTCTCTCCAATAAAAGCTGCACCTTCTTCTCTACGCCTGTTCCAAATATCAGAAATCGCCACTATCTCAAAGTTCAATTCCTTGCTGTGATTCAAAAAAGAAGGAATCAAGGAATACTTCATGCGGTCAGAAAAGCCCACAATCCCAACCCTCACGCGGTCGTTTGCGCCTATGATGTTCGCATAGCTTTTGGCACTGAATGACATTGCCACGCCTGCGGTCAGTACACTTGTTTTTTTGATAAAATCTCTTCTTGAATTTTCCATATTTACTCAGATTTAATTTAAAACTTTAATTTTGATATTTCTAAAAAATACTTGATTTCCATGGTCTTGGAGGAGAATATGTCCCCTTGGACTTTCACCAAATCCTTCAAATGTTTTATACTTGCTTTCTGCCACTAATTTACGAAAATCTGCGCTACCTCTTTCATATTCCACCACTTTTGTTCCGTTTAGCCAGTGTTCTACGTGCGTACCCTTGGAAACGAGCCGCGCCGTATTCCATTGACCGATTGGGTTTGGCTTTTTATTTTTTGCCGTTATCAAATCGTACAGCGAGGAAATGGTACGGTTACCATCTTTGCCCATTTTTGCGTCGGGGTGTTTTTCATCATCAAGGATTTGAAACTCCAAGCCAATCGCCGAGCCTTGTGGTCGCGGCTGGCGTTCGGTTACGAAATATTTGATGCCACTATTTGCGCCTTCGGTGAGTTTGAACTCTACAATTAGCTCAAAATCAGAAAACTGCTGCTTGGTAATAATATCACCACCATTGACGGACTCGCCACCCGCCGCGGGCATCACGACCAGTTCCCCATTTTCTACTTTCCAGCCTTTGGCGGGCATGGACTCCATGTAAGCACCTCGCCACTGGTCTGTATTCGTCCCATCAAAAAGGACTTGCCACTCGTTTTGTTTTTTGTTTTGACCTGCACAAGCCATGAGTATAAATAGATAAATAATTGATAATAAGGTAAATATATATTTCATGTTAGAAAAATTAAGAAAATTGCTTTGTGAAATAAGATGATTTGACGTGATGAATTTTGATTTAAAATTACTAATTTTGACTTATAATTGTGTGTAAAAAAGTTTTTTTTTTAATGAGAGAAATACAACAAGTGCTTATTTTGACAGGCATTAGCGGAAGTGGAAAATCTACTTTTGCCAAAACCTTTTGCAGTGAAACTCCTAATTGGCTACGCGTTAATCGCGACGAGATTCGTAAAAGCCTCATTACAGGGAACTTAAATGACTACTGGAAGCGAGAAGATACCTACAAAACCCGAATCGAGAGTTTAGTGAGTGAGGTGCTAAAAACAAGTGTGCAAGAGGCACTCAAAAAAGGCTGGAACGTCCTGATTGACAATACCAATATTAGGCTTACTTACATCAACCAGCTCGTCAAGATGGTGTCGGATTTCAAGGTAGAAATTCGCTTCAAACTCATGGAAGTAGAAGTCGAAACAGCCATAGAGAGGGATAAAAATCGCCCTGACGTAGTGGGTGAAATGGTGATTCGTGAACAATTTATGAAATTACAAATTTTGAAAAAAAATATTGATTTTGAGCAGGTGATTACTATTGCCCCCAAGCAAAGTGCCTCCGCAATGGTACAAGATGAAAACTTACCCAAATGTATCCTTGTCGACATAGATGGAACGGTAGCTGACAAAGGCAAAAGGATACCGTTTGACTGGCTGCGCGTGGGTGAGGATACACCAAAGCTGCACATCATTCGTTTGGTAAAAGTCTTAAAAACAGCAGGTTACGAAGTTATTTTCTTTTCGGGGCGCGATGGTATTTGCCTACCGCAAACCATAGATTGGCTTTGCTTACATTTTGGGTGGCAGGCTACTGATTTTCAGCTTTTTATGCGCGAGCCTAATGATAGCCGCAAAGACAGCATCATCAAAAAAGAGCTATTTGACGCGCACGTAAAGGATAGGTATTTTGTTGATTTTGTGATAGATGACCGCAATCAAGTCGTAGATATGTGGCGACAAGTATTGGGCTTGACCTGCCTGCAAGTGGATTATGGAGATTTTTAGTGCCATTTTTTATCATTTCAGGCTTTACTCAAAGGCTATTTTTTTGACTTCCAGCGTATCTTCGCACTGCGCTAATAGTTCAGCAATTGTTTTATTTAGCTGAGGATGAACTATTTGCGAAGCAATCTCGGACAAAGGAATAAGCGCAAACCTACGAAAAGGCAGGCGCAGATGTGGTACTTGTAAGGTGGGCTGCTGCATTACATAGTCAGCATAAAGTAAAACATCAATATCAATCGTTCTGGCGTACCACTTGTGATGTCGTTCTCTGCCCAAGCTCAACTCTATCGCCAAAATGCTTTCCAATAGCTCTTGTGGCGGCAAATCAGTGTCAATTTCAAGCACTTGGTTCAGGAAATCGGGCTGGTCAGGTATCCCCCAAGGCGCAGTTTCGTAGATAGAAGACATTTGTAATATTTTTCCTACTTTTTCCCCAATCTGCGTAGTGGCAAGGCTCAGATACGAAAATCTATCACCAATATTACCACCCAGCAACAAAAAAACTCCTTTCATATTTTTATTTTCTCACAAATTTTATTTTTCCATCAGCTTGTATCTGGTAAACGGCTGTCTTGGTCGTATTGTCTTCGCCCAAGGAAGTGGTCATGTAGCTGTGCTTAACGGTTTCAGTCATTTTGATTTCCAGCTTCGCATCAATTTCGCTAAATTGCTGAATATCAAAGGTTTCATCACCATTTCTACCCTTGCTAATGTGGGCAACAGGTACGCCATCAATGATTTGCCCATCTCTGGAACAAACCAGCAAATAGCGGTCGTAACCAATGCGCGTATCTTGAATATCTATGACTACAAAATCCTCATTTTCAAAGAGTAATGCCCCACAATTTACGTTTTCGTGTGAAGGTGCAAGCCCTTCTATATTCAAATCTGATTGCTCGTGCAGCTGATACCATTTTACTTCGGATTTTAATATTCTTTGGTGATAAAAAGCCGAGTCCAAGAGGAGGTCGCCGCCATAACCAGCCTCTATTTTGTAGGGGAGTTTCACTTTCTGGAAGCATTGGATAATGGTAGCAAAGTCTTTTTCTACGCTATTCTCTTGCTGACTAACTAACTGACAATCAGTACATAAAAATGCAAAAGAAAATAGTAAGAATACTTGCCAAAGATGGTTTTGAAAGCGTAAATAATGCCTCATCAGATTTATTTATTAAAAAAATTAAGCTACCTACAAAATTATAAATTTGAAACTGTACTTTGCCTGTTTTGTTTTTAAAATTTAATAAATCGTGTATCTTTGTATGATGTGATAATTTTTTAAATGTGAAAGTATGAATATCAATAAAAGTATTATTGACCAAAGAATTAATAAAATTATAATTGATAACCCTCAGTGGTTTGATGATATAACTATTTCAAAGGATAAAGACCCAAGAGTAGCAAGAGCTTTTTTGATGCTTGGTATGGCTTCTTATTTGGATATTGAGTTAGATGAGGCATATACTTACCTCACTGATTATGGCAATGACGCTGGCGTTGATGGGGTGTATATTGGTGATGCAAATGATACTGATTTTACAGTAGTATTATTCCAATCCAAATACTATATGGGGAAAAAAATGGAAAATGATGCAAACTTTGAAGAGAATGCCATCATAAAAATGTTGTATGCTTTGAAATTGATATTTGATAATCAAGCACAAATTACTTTTAATGAAAAACTAAACCGAAGCATCGCCGAAGTCCAAACATTGGCTTATGACTCTTACCTGATTCCACAGGTCAAATGTGTAATGTTAAGCAATGGAATAAAATGGAATACGATTGCCCAACAAAAAATTGAGAGCTATACAAAAGAAAATAAATATGTAGAATTTGATTTTTTTAACCATGATAATATCCTAAACTATATACAAAGTAGCAAGAGCATAAAGGCTGATTTAAAATTGAACGGGAAAGCATTTACAGAAACATTGCCAAACTTCAAAAGAGTGCTGGTAGGCAAAATCAATGTCGCAGAAATCGCTTCTTTACTCGAATTGCATGGTGATAATTTATTAGAACGCAATATACGAAAATACTTAGGTTTAAACAAAAATAGAATCAATACACAAATACAAGAAACGCTGTTAGGAGATAACAAAGAAAATTTTTACTTGTATAACAATGGCATCACCTTGATTTGTAGTAAGTTTCGAGAAAACGGTTTCGCTACAGATTGGATTGTAAAAGCAGAAGATTTGCAAATTATTAATGGGGGGCAAACCTGCAAAACCATTCAACAAACCATACAAAACAACCCTACTAATGACTATTCAACCTCTTTTGTGATGATACGTTTGTATGAAATTGACAAAGAAGACCAACAAATCATTACAGACATTACTATCACCACCAACAGCCAAAGCCCAGTAGATTTAAGAGATTTGCGAGCAAATGATTTGCTACAAAAGAAATTGGAAACTGCTATTGGAGATTTAGGCTATGCCTACAAAAGAAAACGCGAAAATATATTTCAACACTCCGATAGTATTGCATCTTCTGTAGCAGCAGAAGCAGTATTAACGATTTGGCGAGAGAATCCACATATAGCCAAGTACAAAAGAGCAGACCTTTTTGGTAAATATTATGAAAAAATATTTGAAGATATTAATGCAAGTCAGGTAATTATTGCCGTACTGATATTTCGTTTTTGTGATAATCAAAGAAGGCGTGAGTCTTTGATACAAATCTATCAACATTTACCATACAGCAATTATCTGATGGCAATGCTGATAGGTAAATTATTACTGAAAAAACATAATTTAACGCTAAATGGGTTGAATCATAAAAATTTTGAAAATATTAAATCCTTTTTTGAAGGTCAAAAAGAAATTTTGTTCGACAACGCAAATGCCATTATTTTAGACATCTTAAAAATTGAGTATGGTGGAAATTATCTAAAAATTGAATTACGCAAATTGGCTTCTACCTTTCGCAAAAATGAAATCATCATAGAGGCACTGAAAAAAATATAAAATACACTACACAACATGGAAATCAAAGACTTAGAATTTCGCAGTGAAGAAGCGCAAGAGGTGCTGACGCGTATGCCTTCGTGGATTATCCGATGGGGAATGACGGTGCTGTTTGCCGTAGTCGTCATTTTCTTATTCATTTCCTATTTGGTAAAATATCCAGACACGATTCAGGCAAAGGTCAATATCACTACACAAAATCTCCCCGCCTACATTATTGCCAAGCACAATGGCAAGATAGACCGTCTGTTTGTCAAAGAAAATCAAGTAGTTAGCGCAGGAGAGCATTTGGCTCTGCTGGAAAATTCAGCAAACTATGAAGATATACTCAAAATCAGTGAATGGTTCAAACGTTTTCATAATCAACTGATTAAGACCAATATCCTGACCAATCCTATTCCTGACAAGGTAAGTTTGGGAATAGCGCAAAATAGCTATGCGCTGATGCTCAAAGCCATGCGTGAATACCGTTTTTTTACTACCAAAGACTTTGATGTGAGCAAGATAGGGCGATTAAATGAACAAATTACTTCCTACGAGGTACTAAAAGCGCGGCTGGCAGAGCAGAAAAAAATAATGCAAAACTCTTTTAAACTCACTACCAAAAAATACGAAAATGATAAACTTTACCTCAAAAAAGAAGTTATTTCGCAGCTGGAGTTTGATACCAATGAAAAACAATATTTGAGGGAAAAGTATGATTTGGAAAATATTGAAATTCAGGTAATTAATACACAAATTAAAATTCAGGAATTAGAAAACCAAGTCTTGGGCTTTTCGCAACACCAAGAGCAAACGGACAATGACCAGTTGGACGATTTGAAGAAATTGGCGATGAATCTGGAGGCAGATTTGGCAAGCTGGCAAGAAAATTTCCTGCTCAAAGCACCTGTGGAAGGCAAAGTTTCTTTTTTTAAGTTTTGGTCAGAAAAACAATATGTCAATGAAGGCACTGAAATTATGTATATCAAGCCTGACAAACAAGAACTTTTCGCTTATGCGTATGTGAGTTCTGATAATTTTGGGAAAATAAAAGTGGGGCAGGGTGCGCGTATTCGCTTAGACGGCTATCCGTTCAAGGAGTTTGGAGTGGTCAGTGGGGTGGTTACTTCGAAGTCCGAAATTACCAGAGAAGGTAAGTACATGGTCAAGCTTTCACTGTCGCAGGGCTTAAAAACGAGTTATGACAAGGAATTGGACTTTACGCAAGATATGCAAGGTGAGGTGCGAATCATTACGGAGAATCTGCGCCTGATAGAACGCATCTTTTATCAATTCAGGTATGTGGCTGAGGGTGAGTTTAGTGGTTAACAAACCCCGCAAGGTAGCACCATTGCGGAGTTTTATTAGTGGGCTTATTTTTACACTATGCGTAAACTTCTTCATACTCTTCCCTACCGACCTTGATGGGGTCTGAGAGTAGCGCAAAGCGACTTGCATTGAATCCTGGCTCTACTTTTCCTTTTACAGCGTCTATATAAATGGGCGGATTCTCTATTTCTTCCAGCAAAAGTCTGTACCCTTGCCCATGCACAAACTGCTTGGCACGCACCGTATAGACTTCTTGTAATCTTGGCAGCTCTCTATAAAGCTCAAAAATAGTTGGGTACATAGAGAAATCTGCGTTTATACATACTATTTTATCACTAATATTAAACATAATAGGCTATTTTAAATTTTCCGCAAAGGTAAGCAATCTCAATCTTTTTCAACTGTTTTTCCTTCATTATTTTTCATAAATTTTGCACCTACAGGCGGGCGATACGGCAAGAAAGGAATTTGCAATAACTTATTTAGGTCAGCATATTCTTCTTGCTTAAAATGCGTATCTACACCATAAATCAAACTTTTGGAGTCTTCGACGTATGCAAAAGTTCCAAAAAGCCTGTCCCAAATCGAGAAAATATTGCCGTAATTTGTATCTGTCAAAGGCAATACGTAGTGGTGGTGGACTTTGTGCATATTTGGAGAAACGATTACCCAACTTATCACTTTGTCTATCTGTTTGGGGAGGCTGATATTGGCATGGTTAAACTGCGAAAGTAGCGCAGAGGCACTTTGATAAAGCATCACTAACCACATAGGCGCACCTGTTAGCACGATAGCTATCAGTGTAAAAATGGCACGAAAAACACTTTCGCCAGGGTGATGACGATTGGCGGTGGTTGTATCTACGTGGGTATCTATATGATGAATGAGGTGAAAACGCCACATCCAGCGCGTTTTGTGTTGGAGCCAATGAATAAAATACGCGCCCACCAAATCCAAGACCAACATTCCTACCAGTGCAAAAGCCCAAGTAGGCATCGCGACAATGTGCAGTAAACCAAACTGATGTGCTACTGCCCAATCGCTACCTTTCAAAATGAACACTGCAAAGGCAAAATTGGTGATGATGGTCGTTACTGTAAAAAAAATATTTATCCATGCGTGCTTTAGCCTATTGTAATTTATTGAAAACAAAGGAATTAGTCCTTCTATTATCCAAAACAGCATCAGCCCACCCACCAAGATAGCGGCTCGATAAGTGCTGGGAATATGGTTAAAAAAATCGATAAATGCTTCCATATTTACGAGGATAGTTTGTGTATTGACGATTAAAGACTATCAGTAAAATTAGGAAAATTGTTGCTGTTTTTGTTTACTTTTCAGCAATATTTATTTGTCATTTATCTTTGTTTTGAGTATAAGAGTGTATCTATCGGATTATTTAATTTGATTTTCAAGTCGTTTAATAAAACTTGAAAAACCTTTATGATTTTGTTTTAATAGGTTGATATTAAGCACTTTGAATATTTCTGGATTGTCTGATTTCTTGTACTTTTGATTACTGTGTCGTTCTAAAAATAAGGCAGGTTTAGGCTCAAACATTGGGTTTTTATCATATTTGAGATTGACATTAGCCCAATGATTAAAAGCGTGTATGTCAGCCAATATAAGAGATTCTATCGCTTGAATATGAAGGAGAAAAATTCCTTTTTGGTTAATAGATTGATTTATTTTTTCAAACCAATATTGCCTTGCTTGTACTTTTTCTTTTTCACTTTCAAATCCGTCTAAGTCCCTTATAATGATAAATATATCATGAAATTCCTCTTCAACTCTTAGTATTCTTTCCAATTTCCCTGAATTAACTTGGTCTCCTTTCAGATGTCCCACTATGGAAAAAATAACTTTCTCTTTGAATAAATCTTGAAAAAGATTTTTCATAGACTTACTGTCAAACTCATTTTCTCCTACCAAACCAATGCGAATTTTATCATTCTTCATCTTCTAAACCTGCATTTTGAACCCAATAATCACTTAAAAATAATTCTTCCATGTAGCGAACAGCTTTTTTCTTTTGCTTTTCTGTCAAATGCCTCAATTTTGTGCCTTCTTCTGTCATTTCAGCAATGATAATCTTGTTTAACTCATTCACATGGAGGATATCCAAGACTTGGGGAGAGTGCGTGGTCAAAATGATTTGCTTGGTTTCTGACTGCTCTTTGAGAAACTGCATGAGCAGGTGCAACTGGTGTGGGTGAATGCCAAGTTCGGGTTCTTCGAGGAGAATAATACCTTCACTTAAATCACATATTTCTGCAATTATATAAAATAATCTTTTGGAGCCATCAGATAAATCGTTCCAAAAAAGCCATTTATCATTGACTAAAAAGGTTAATTGCATATTATCTATTTTAATATAAAAACTTTCTTTTGGATTCTTGCCTGCAATAGTTTCTTTATGCTCTGTTATTTGTGGAATAATAAAATTAGAAAACTTAACATCTTTAATATTACTAAACTTCTTTAAATTAGACTTGAGATTTTCAGATATTTTAAGATATTCTAATATCTCATATGGTTCTTGATGATATTCTGATATTTCTTTTAAATTATTTTTTAAATTGAGAATATGTTCAAAAAAGTTTAGAATAGTATTTTTTATAGAAAATATAATATCATCAGGATAAGAGCTTGATGAAAGCCCTTTTAAACTAAAATCAATAGTAATTACATTGGGGGTTTTAAGAAATGATATTTTCTGAACATCATACTTTATAACCCTTTTAATAGGTCTTAATTTCCTATGGCTTACTTCAGTATCTATGTAAAAAGCATATTTTTGTAATTCATTATCTACACTTGCTTCTCTCTCTTTGTTTACAACTTCTTCTTTATCAATAATAAGATATTCTTTAATAAGAAAATTGAAAGAATTTGATTGATTGACACTAACAAGCCAATTTAAATAATTATTGCTTTTATAGAGTTTTAAATTATAACTAAAAGAAGATTCTCTAAAAGAAAAAGATAAGGCTGTTTCCAAAAACTCCAAAAAATTGGTCTTTCCACTGCCATTTTTGCCAATGATGATATTTAGCCCTTGTTCAAAATCTATCTTGGTGTGCTGAATAGACTTGTACCCTTCTAAGACTACTGATTGTATATAAGATTGATTTTTTTCGTTCATAGAAAATCATTTTGTTTCACAAACATAATCAAAAGAAAGGTAGAAAAACAAAACGTTTATAAAGTTTGCTGCTTTATAAACGTTTCTAAAAACA